>CAZUMF010000048.1:0-20863 GCA_964621385.1 uncultured Desulfohalobiaceae bacterium | reverse complement strand
CACTTCTGGGGAACCTTTTTCCAGGAAGATGCGGTCTGTGGCGGCCTGGTTGCCCCCTGAATCGCTGATCTCGGCGCTCGTGCCGACCCGCAGCTGGACGTCGAACAGGTCCTCCTGCGGCAGGTCCCGGAGCAGGAGGGGCGGCAGACAGACCAGGAGCAGCCTGGCGGTCTTGTTGTGCGCGATGAACTGCCAAAGATCATGCTTGAGCAAAGGCAGCAGCATGTCCCGCAGAAAGATCCCTTCGGCCAGGGCTCTTTCGTCGCTGCTGAAAGCCTCGTGAGCCGCGAGGAGCGCTTCTCCGGGATCACGACCCCGGCCACCGGCCTTTTCCAGGAACGCCAGGCCGTCGCTGCCGGTTTGGAGCAAGCCGGAGAGGCTTTCCCCCCAATCCCAGACCGGATACCGGTTTTCGGCCACACGAGAGCAGAATCGGGCGGTTTCCTCGGCCTGCGGCCCGCTGACGGCAACAATCTGGGGACGCCGGGCCAACAGGAGAAGGACCCGCTGGAAATCGTTGGGCACGGCCCGCTGCAGGTGCAGGTGATGCCCGGTGATGGGATGCTTGCAATGCAGGGCAAAGGCATGCAGCATCTGGCGTCTGCACAGTTTCAGAAATCTGGGGCTCCGGCGCTGCAGTTCGGCGAAATGGGCCGGTCCATAGGTTTTGTCACCTAGAATTGGACAGCCTGCATGGGCCAGATGAACGCGGATTTGATGGGTGCGTCCAGTCACGATCCTGAGTTGGAGAAGGCTGAAATCCTCATTGGGAAAGACATGCAGGACCCGGAAGAAGGTCAGGGCGTCCCGGCCGGTTTTGGGCTGGATACTTTGTTTGGTCTTGGATTTGGGATCCCGGCCCAGGGGGAGGTCGATCCGTCCCCGCTCAGTTGCCGGCCGTCCATGGACCAGGGCCAGGTAGGTCTTTTCCAGCCTTCGGGCGGCCAGATCCTGCATGAGCCGCTCCCGGCAATCCCGGGTCCTGGCCGCCAGCATGAGACCGGAGGTGTCTTTGTCCAGACGGTGGACAATGCCCGGGCGAAAAGGGTCCTGGGAGGCTGTTTCCGGAAAGGCGGCCAGCAGATAGTGGGCCAGGGTGGGCTCCTGAATGGAAGGCGCGGGATGGACCGCCAGTCCAGGCGGCTTGTCCAGGACGAGCACATGCTCGTCCTGCCAGAGGATGTCCAATGGTCCGGGTATGGGGGCGAGGCTGCCGGGGGGCAGATCCCGGACAAGACCCAGCCGGTCTCCGGTGCGGACCTTTTGGCTCGGATTCGGACAGGGCCCGGCATTCAGGGTCGCCCTGTTCTGCTTGATCCACTGGATGATCCGGGCTCGGGAGATCCCGTGCCTCTCGAGCTCCAAGGCCCAGAACTTGTCCAGGCGCAGCCCGGATCGCGCCGGTTGCACAATCCGGGTCACACATTGCTGTTCAGGCCCTGAGTGAATGGTTCACCCCCATATCAGCTTTTCCTTCGGCAAATCTGATATATATTTAAGTTCAATTGAAGGTTCATACAAGCCCTGCCGATGCCTCCGGCTCAACCAGGCTGTAGTCCATGCGCCGCTGTTCAGGCCTGAAGCCGGCCTCCTGGATCGTTGATTCGATGTCCGAGCGGCTCATGCGGAACTGCACCCCGGAAGCCGCCACCACATTTTCTTCAATCATGGTCGATCCAAAATCATTGGCTCCGAAAAAGAGACCGAGCTGGGCGATCTTGGCCCCCATGGTGACCCAGGACACCTGGAGATTGGGGATGTTGTCCAGGACAATTCTGGCCAGAGCCAGGCTGCGGAGATAGGCGATGCTGGTGGCTTTCGCAAGCGGCAGCCGGGTATGATCCGGTTGAAAGGTCCAGGGGATAAAGGCGGTGAAGCCGCGGGTTTCGTCCTGGAGGCGGCGCAGGGCGAGGAGATGCTCGATTCTGTCCTCCAGGGTTTCCAAATGGCCGAACATCATGGTGGCGGTGGTTTTCAGGCCCAGTTCATGGGCGAGACGCATGACCTCCAGCCACTGCCCGGCCGTGCATTTCTTGGGGGAAACCCGTTGTCTGACCCGGTTCACCAAAATTTCGGCTCCCCCGCCCGGTATGGAGTCCAGGCCGGCCTGGATGAGCTGCTTCAGGAGGTCTTTGACCGGCAATGCGCACAATTCAGCGATGTGCATGATCTCAGGCGGTGAAAAGGCATGGATGTGGATATCCGGATAGCGGGACTTGATAAAGTCGAGCATGTCCAGGTAAAAGGCAAGCGGCAAATCCGGATGATGGCTTCCCTGCAGCAGGATCTGCGTCCCGCCGGCGGCCAGGGTCTGCTCGATTTTTCGGGCCAGTTCGTCCCGGCTCAGGACATAGCCCTCCCGGTGTCCCGGGGGGCGGAAAAAAGCGCAGAATTTGCAGGCACAGACACAGATGTTGGAGTAGTTGATGTTTCTGTCAACCACATAGGTCACCAGTGCGGAAGGATGGCGGTGCATCCTGATGCCGTGGGCCGCCCTCCCCAGATCGAACAGCCCGGCCTCCCGGGCCAGAAGCAGGGCCTCTGCCCGGTGGAGGCGCCGGCCCTGGATCGAGACTTCCAGGAGTTCGCTGACAGAGGCACGGGGCATGGTTTGTTCAATGTCCGTCATCATTTGGTTCAGTCTGGGGCCGGGCTCTCATCTTGGCCGGTGATCGGTCGGTCATTGCCGACAGGTTCAAAAAAGGCGTTCCGCTCCACTGGGTGGAGGCCGCAGCCGATGATCATCGCTTCGAGTTCTTTGCGGGTCAGGACCTGGGGTGAGTCCGCCCCGGCCATGTGACCGATCTTTTCTTCCACCACGGTGCCGTCCAGATCGTCGGCCCCGAAATACAGGGCGGCCTGGGCCTGCTTGAGGCCCAGCATGACCCAATAGCTTTTGACATGCAGGATATTGTCCAGCATGAGCCTGGAGATGGCGATGGTTTTCAGCTCTTCCATCCCGGAAAGCGGGCTGATGTCCTGGAGTGTGTTGTTGCGCGTCTGAAAGGGCAGGGGAATAAAACAGACAAAGCCCTTGGTCCGGTCCTGCTGTTGGCGCAGCTGATCCAGGTGTTCGAGTCGGTGGCGCCTGGTTTCCAAATGGCCGAAAAGCATGGTGCAGTTGGTCTTGATCCCGCGCTCATGGGCTTCGGCTGCAATATCCAGCCAGCGCCGGCCGCTTATTTTCTGCGGGCAGATTGTTTCCCGGGTGCTGGGATCAAAGATTTCAGCCCCGCCCCCGGGCATCATCTCCAGTCCGCAGGCTTTCAGCCGGTCCAGGACCCGGCCCGTACTGATGTTCTCCAGCCGTGAAAAATGTTCGATTTCAACCGGGGTGAAGCATTTCAGGATGGCTCCGGGGCGCAGCCTCTTCAGGGTTGTCAGCATGTCCTCGTAGTAGCCCAGGGGGAGATCCGGGTGGCAGCCTCCGACCACATGAAACTCGGTAAGCGGCTCCCGGATCTGGGCCTGGACCTTGGCCTCAATCTCCTGGAGACTGTATTCAAAGGCCCGGTCCTGTCCTTTTTTGCGGTGGTAAGAACAGAAGCGGCAATGATTGACGCAGATATTGGTATAGTTGATCTGTTGATTCAGGACATAGGTCGTGTTCAGTCCGTGCAGCCGGGTCCTCTGCAGATGGGCCAGCTGGCCGACCAGGACCGGATTGGGACAGGCAAACAGGCGTTCCCCGTCTTCGATGTCCAGGCGCCGGCCGGCCTGGATGTTTTCATACACCGGGGAGAGCCCGACGTCGTGCAGGGTCTTTTCGTGCAGTGTCTCCGTTGTTGTTTCCATCATTCACCTATCACAGTTCCACGTTCCCGCCCCTGTCCTGTTTTCTCCCTTTCCACCGCCCATCTTCTGCTCTCTACGTTCCGAGTTCCGAGCTCCGCATTCCGCCTTCCGCGTTTTCCTCCTCTTGCTCTTCCTTCTTGACCGCATCCCAGAGCCTGTCCTTGGCCTCGAGATCGAGGGCTTCCCAGTCGAGGCCCTTTTTTTCGGCTAGGAGGCACATCTTTCGAAAGCGCCGGCCGAATTTCAGATTGGCCCGCTGCAGGGCGGCGTTTGCTTTGATCCCATGCCGCCGGCCCTGTTCCACGAGACTGAAGAGCAGGTCCCCGAATTCCTCCTCCCTGGCCTCAGCATCGGTGTCCTCCCGGACCTTTCGCCATTCCTGCCATTCGTCCTGGAGGGCCTGCTCCTGATCGGCCTGGCTGTGCCAGGTGAAGCCGTCCTTGGCTGCCTTGGAATTGAGTTGATAGGCCTGGAGCAGGGGGGGCAGGATGCTGGGAATGGAATCGAAAAGATTTGCGGGTTGGGTTTTCTGATGCTTGTCGATCTTTTCCTGTTTTTTGACGGCCTCCCATTTTTGGTGCAGCTCCGTCTGGGAATGGACGGTTTCCGTTCCAAAGACATGGGGATGCCGCCGTTTCATTTTCCTGACGCACTGCTGCCAGACGGCGTCCAGGTCCAGTCCGTGTTCCTGGTGCAAGAGCGTGGCCATAAAAAAAAGCAGGAAGAACACATCCCCTATTTCTTCCTGGATTTCAGCCGGATGCCCGCCTCGGATGGCCTCCACCAGTTCGTAGGTCTCCCCCAGGAGGTGATCGCAGAGGGAAGCCGGGGTCTGACTTTTGTCCCACCGGCAGCCGTTTGTTCCGAGAAGATCGGCGATCAGTTTGAGAACTGGAGTTGGATCAGGCATGGGCATGGTCGATGTTATTCGGGATTCCGAAGATCGTAGAGCAGGCTTTTTTGCCATTGTTGTTGCAGGTTTTCACTTTTCTGCTCAAAGCTCTCCTGCATGGTGCGAGGCACCAGGGCACTCAAGTTTTGAGAAAAGCGGCTGAGATAGGGCGTGGTCATCGATTGGGAAAAAATCTGCGCTGTGGGGGGCAGAAACACGGTCAGCACAAACAGGATCAGACAGCAGAGCAGGGCGCCCTTGCCAAGCCCCAGAAGGGTGCCTCCCAGCCGGTCCAGCCAGCCAAGCATAACGATTTCCAAAAATTTTCTCAGAATATGGGCGAGGAAAATCACGGCTGCCAGGGCCAGGATGAAGAGCAGGATATAGCTGATGATAGCCGCGTATTTGGGATTGGAAATCAGCCTGAGCGCAACATTGGACAGTTCTTCGTAATACTGGTTGGCCATCAGAAATCCGAAGATCAAGCCGAAAATCGACGCGAATTCCTTGACCAGACCTCTGTAAAGACCGCGTATCAAGGTAAAGGCCGTGATTGAGCAGAAGATAATGTCCAGGCTGTTCATGATGCGCCTCGCAGAGTGCTAGACTATCCACAATAGGCATGAAAATCAAGTCGCAGGAAAGCGACCCTTGACAGGCAATGGTGGAGTGTCTAATTTTTCTTTTTTACATTTCAGAACAAAGGAGTTGGAGTATGGCGTATACGATTCGACTGGTCAAATTGATCAACGGGGATATGGTGCTTGGGAAGATCGATGATGCCGAAGGGAAAATCAAGGGACCGGCAAGTGTGCAGATGATGCCCACTCAGCAGGGAGGAGTCCAGATGGCGATTCTGCCTTTCGGGTACCCTTTTGACAATGAAATCGACGGTGAAATCTCCACTGAGCACGTGATGTATGAGTACAAAAACGTCCCGGACGACTTGAAGAATAAATATCTTGAGGCCTCCAGTAACCTGACGATTTCATCGGCCAACGATTTGCAGAACCTGCAGAATCTGGGCGGTGCCGGCGGCCCAAAAGGCGGCAGCTTCAGTGATCTCCTCAAGGGCTGAATGCCGCATCTTCCAGGGTTTCACCTCTTTTTTGGGGTGAGACCCCTGCTCTTGGTCTTGCCGGTACTGCAAAGGGCGGCCCTGTGCCGCCCTTTTTCAGTATTGCCCCGTATTGGAGTGTGGTCTGGAAGCGGGGCTGCCAGACCCAAAAAAATACTCAAATTTTAGCACTTGGTGAAGAGTTCTGTATGAAGGAACTTCTGCCTCTACTGCCTCGCCCGACCCATTACCTGGGTACGGAGGTCAATGCCGTGCATAAGCCCCGGGAACAGGTTCGCCTGCGCTGGGGACTGGCCTTTCCGGATCTCTATGAGATCGGCATGTCGCATCTCGGGCTGAAAATCCTGTACCATGCCCTCAATACGCTGGATCAGATCCAGGCCGAGCGGGTCTTTGCCCCCCTTCCCGACGTCGCCGACATCCTTCGCGCCCGCCATCTCCCGCTCTGCACCCTGGAGTCGGACACCCCGCTGGGCGAGCTCGATGTCCTGGGATTCAGCCTGACCCATGAACTCTGCTACACCACGGTTCTCTATATCCTGGATCTCGCGGGCATCCCGTTCCGGTCCTCCCGGCGAGGCGACGCCCTCCCCCTGATCCTTGCAGGGGGCGGCGCCGCGTGCAATCCTGAGCCCGTGGCCGCTTTCTTCGACGCCTTTGTGATCGGGGACGGCGAAGAGGCGGTTTTGGACATTTCCGCATGCGTTGAAACGGCCAAAGAGCAGGGACAGTCCAAGCAGGAGCTCTTGCGCGCCCTAGCGGCCATTCCCGGCCTGTATGTCCCGGCCTGCATGGACCCTTCACAGGGGCACAGCATTCAGCGGCGGGTGCTTGTGGATGTCAATACGGCCGATTATCCCACCCAGCCGGTGATTCCCTTTGGCAAAGCCGTCCACGACCGTTTCACCCTGGAAATCGCCAGGGGCTGTTCCCGGGGCTGCCGGTTCTGCCAGGCCGGCATGATCTCGCGTCCGGTTCGGGAACGCAGTCTCGGCAGTCTGGACCGGATCACCACTCAGGGTCTGGACCGGACCGGTTTTGAGGAGCTTTCCTTTCTGGCCTTGAGCGTGGGGGATTTTTCCCAGCTCGAACAGCTTTTTGCCCAGAGTTTTCTCCGCTGCAGTCAGGAGCAGGTGGCCGTCTCTCTGCCCTCGCTTCGGGTGGGATCGCTGAGCCCGCATTTGATGGGTCTGATTTCCAGATTGCGGCGTACCGGCGTGACCCTGGCCCCCGAGGCCGGAACCCAGCGACTGCGCGATGTCATCAATAAAGGCATCAGCGATGACGATCTTTTCCTGCATGCCCAAAAGGTGTTTGAACTGGGCTGGAACCGGATCAAACTCTACTTCATGATCGGACTGCCCACGGAAACCCGGGAAGATGTGCAGGCCATTCTGGATCTCTGCCTTCAGGTCAGAGCCCTGGCCCGCCGGTCAGGAACAAAGCGCTTGAAGATCACGGCCTCGCTGGCCCCTTTTGTTCCCAAGCCCCACACCCCCTTTCAATGGGAAGGTCAGGAACAGCTTTGTGTTCTGCGGGAAAAAATCGCTTGGCTGCGTGATGCCTTTTCCAAACATGCCGCTCTGGAATTGCAGTGGCACAGTCCGGAAATGAGTCTGGTCGAGGGGCTTTTTTCCAGAGGGGGCCGAGACCTGGATACCCTGCTGGAGTCTGCCTATGCCCGCGGCGATATCCTCACGAGCTGGAAGGATTATTTCCATTTCGAGACCTGGCTGCAGGCCCTGGACGCGGCCGGGCTGGACATGAAGGCACTCACGTCTCCCAGAGATCCGGAGGTGTGTTTGCCCTGGGCGCATATTCACAGCGGCCCCACCCGGACCTTTTTGCTGCAGGAGCGCTTCAAGGCGCTGCAGGGGCGTATCACCCCGGATTGCCGGTATCACGCCTGTGAAGGATGCGGCGTCTGCGATTCCCCTCGCAAGTCCTTGAGGGCCGGCGACGTGCCTGATGCAGAGGTCTGTCCCCGGATCAACCAGGACCGGCGGGATCAAGACGGCGGTGAAGTCCATGAACGGCCTGCTCCCGGGCCTGCCCCCAGGTCTGAGCTCGGACACAAACAATCCCACCTTCGCTTTTGGTTTGAAAAAGCAGGGCCCGCCAGGTACCTGAGTCAGCTTGAGCTGCAGACCATCCTGGAGCGCACCTTCCGCCGGGCCGCCTTGCCGCTGTCCTTTTCCAGGGGCTTTCATCCCCTGCCCCTGCTTTCCTTTGGACAGGCCCTGCCGGTGGGCGTGGCCAGCCTCTGCGAGTGGTGCAATGTGTTTCTGCGCACCCCCATGCAGTCTGAACAGATTGATCTCCAGGCCCTGAACCGTTTCGTGCCCCGGGGAATCCGGTTTACTGCGATTGAAGCCCTGTCGCTCCAGAAAAAACAGGCCCGGCCTCTGATGGAAGCATTTGACCTTACCCTGTACACCCCCGAGGATCGGACCGGACAGATCCAAAGCGTGTGGAACGCCGTTCTTCTGCGCGAATCCTATCCTGTGACCCAAAAGACCGGGAAAGGGCCGAGGCAGGTGGACATTCGCAAGCATGTGCAATCGGCGCGACCGCTGTCCCGGGACACGCTCCGGCTGCTGCTTGATTGGCAGCAGGGCTACTGCAGTCCGGTGGCCATTGTGCAAGGCGTGAACCCTGATCTCGCGATGCAGGATTTTGATTTGCTCAAAGTGGGACTGCACCTGGACTCAGGGGAAAAAACCGAGACACCGGGGCTTGCTTGACTGCCTAGATAAATTCTTTTAAATATACCAGCAGTTGGCGGAAGATAGGCTTTCCGTCACGCTGCGGGGTCAGTTGATGCCCATTGTCCAGCCGGTGGAGGGAGAGATCTCATTGAGTTCGAAAAAGCAAAACCCAAGCCAGAGTCAGGTCTTGAAGCAGCGGCAGGAAAAAGCCTCCCTGCTGGAAGCGTCCGGCATGTCACTTTTTCCCAACCGGTTTCGCAAGGATACGGATATCGCCCGACTCGTGGAGGGGTTTCAGGATTGCAGCCAGGAGGCCCTGGCCGAATTGGACACTGTTTTCAGCCTGGCCGGCCGGGTCATCTTTGTCCGTTCCTTTGGAAAGGCCTCTTTCATGCATATTCAGGATTTCAGCGGTCGGATGCAGATCTTTGTGCAGCGGGAGGTGATCGGCCAGGAAGCTTATGCGCGAGTCAAGAAATTTGATATCGGCGATATTCTCGGGGTCAGGGGCACGCTGTTCAGGACCAAGACCAATGAACTGACTCTGAACGTGGAATCCATCGAACTGCTGAGCAAATCCCTGCGTCCCCTGCCGGAAAAATATCACGGCCTGAAAGATGTGGAGGCCAGATATCGGCAGCGGTATGTGGATTTGATCGTCAATCCGAGGGTCCGGGACATCTTCCGCATTCGGACCGAGGTCATCAAGACCCTGCGGAACACCCTTGACGAGAAGGGGTTCATGGAAGTGGAAACCCCGATGATGCAGCCCATACCGGGGGGGGCAACCGCCAAGCCTTTTGTCACCCACCACAACGCTCTGGATATGGAGCTGTACCTGCGGATCGCCCCGGAGTTGTATCTGAAGCGGCTTCTGGTGGGCGGTTTTGAAAAAGTCTACGAGATCAACCGCAATTTTCGCAATGAAGGGATCTCAACCCAACACAATCCCGAATTCACCATGCTTGAATTTTACTGGGCCTATGCGGATTTCCAGGATTTGATGGATTTGACGGAGACCTTGTTTGCCGCCATCGCCGAACGGGTCACCGGTTCCACTGCGGTGCGCTATCAGGATCAGGCCATCGATTTGTCCCCGGGATGGCAGCGGCTCGGTTTCTTTCAGTCCCTGGAAGAGATCGGCGGCCTCGCGCCGGAGGATTATCAGGACTACGAGCCGGCGAAACGCCTGGCTGAAAAACTGGGCGACACGGTCCCGGCCGGGGAGGAATTGGGCAAAATACAGGCCAGGCTCTTTGATTTTCTGGTTGAACCCAAGTTGATCCAGCCCCATTTTATCTATCACTATCCCACGGACATCTCCCCTCTTTCCAGGAGGAATGAGGACAATCCCCTGGTGACCGACAGGTTCGAATTGTTCATTTCCGGCCGGGAGATGGCCAATGCCTTTTCAGAGCTCAACGACCCCAGGGACCAGCGGGTCCGTTTTGAAGAGCAGGTCAAGGCCAAGGACCGGGGCGATGAAGAGAGCCATAGTATGGATGAAGATTACCTCAGGGCGCTTGAATACGGCATGCCTCCGGCCGCGGGAGAAGGGATCGGCATCGACCGGCTGGTGATGCTCTTGACCGACTCCCCGTCCATCAGAGAGGTGATCCTCTTTCCCCACCTGAAACCGGAAACCCCGGCTGAATGATGCCTTTTGAATTGTCCATTGCCCTGCGCTATCTCGTCACCAGGCGCAAGCACAGTTTTATTTCCCTTATTTCCTGTTTTTCGGTGCTTGGGGTCGCTCTCGGCGTCGCGGCTCTGATTGTGGTCTTGGGCGTCATGAACGGCTTCAGCAGCAGCCTGCGGGATAAGATCCTGGGGGTGAATGCCGATGTGGTGGTCAATTCCCTCCAGGGCGGCCTGCGCCATCATGAAGCCGTGCAGGAGAAAATCGCCGGGATTTCAGGGGTCACCGGGGTCATGCCTTTTATCTATTCCGAGGTCATGCTCAGCACCCCGCACGGGGTCAAGGGCGCCGGCCTTCGGGGCATTGATCCGGCCGCCGCCCGCAAGGTGATCAGTCTTCAGGAGGATCTTTTCCGGGGGTCCCTCCGGGATTTGGCCGGCGACAGACAGCCGCCGGGGATCATCATCGGCAAGAGCCTGGCCCAGCTGCTGGGCGTGTCCGTGGGGGACTCCCTGAATATGCTGAGCCCCAGCGGACAGAAGAGCGCTGCCGGCTTCTCCCCGAAAATTGCAATCTTTGAGGTTGTCGGACTGTTTGATACCGGGATGTATGAATACGATTCCAGCCTGGCCTATGTCCATCTTCAGGCCGCCAGGGACATCCTGGGGTTTGACGGCGATCTCGTCAGCGGGCTGGAAGTGAAAGTGCAGGATGTGTATGCCGCACGACGGATCGGACAGCGGGTGGAAGCGGCCCTGGGACAGTTTCCCTATGTGGTGCAAACCTGGATCGAGATGAACAAAAGCCTCTTTTCCGCCCTCAAGCTGGAGAAGAACGCCATGGGCGTCATTCTGGTGATGATCGTACTGGTGGGCTCGTTCAGCATCATCACCACCCTGATCATGCTCGTTATGGAAAAGAAGCAGGATATCGCGGTGTTGATGGCCATGGGCGCCCGCCCCAAGAGCATCCGGCGTATTTTTATGTGGCAGGGGGTGAGCATCGGGATTGTGGGCACGGCCCTGGGTTTTGGACTCGGACTCCTGGTCTGCTTTCTCCTGGAAAAGTATCAGTTCATCAAGCTGCCCGGGGATGTCTATCCCATGGATCATTTGACAGTGCTTCTCGAAGCCCTGGACCTGTGGATCATCGGGGCTTCAGCCATGCTGCTCTGTTTCCTGGCCACGCTGTATCCGGCCTCTCAGGCCGCGAGGATTGAGCCTGCCGAGGTGCTGCGCTATGAGTGAACAGCCGGTGTATAAGATCGTTAATCTTTCCAAAAAGATAGAGGGTCCCGGGGAATCCGTGAGCATCCTCAAGGACCTCTCCTTTTCCGTGGCCGCCCGGGACGCTCTGGCCGTTGTCGGGGCCTCGGGCTCGGGAAAGACCACCCTGCTCCACCTCATGGGCGGGCTGGACGTCCAGAGCGAGGGCACCATCTATTTCCGGGGCCGGGATATCAGTGCCTTTACCTGGCTGGAGAAGGCCAGGTTCCGGAATCAAAATATCGGGTTTGTCTTTCAGTTTCATCATTTATTGCCGGAATTCAATACACTGGAAAATGTGGCCATGCCCGGTTTGATACAAGGCCTGCCTGCGAAAAAGATTCAGGCCCTGGCCGGGAAAACTCTGGAACTCGTGGGGCTGAAAGGGCAGAAAAAACAGCCCGTGGTCACCCTTTCCGGCGGTGAACGGCAACTGGCGGCCATTGCCAGGGCCCTGGTCCTTGAACCGGACGTGATTCTGGCGGACGAGCCCACGGGCAATCTGGACGCTGAAAACGGAAAACGGGTCGGGGATCTGCTGGTCAAGCTGAATCTGGAATTGCAGACCACCCTTGTGCTGGTCACCCACAATTTTGAGTTGGCCGAACGCATGCAGCGGAAAATTCACCTGAAATCCGGAGGCTTGCTGCAAGTCTGAACTCGGGAGAAGACAGGATGTTGAAAAAGTGCCTTCAAGGAGCGATGCTCCTGCTGATTGGTGGTCACCTATGGCTCCCGGTACCGGCCGCGGCCCAGGACGATGATATCCTTCTGGTTCTTCCGTTTACTGTGAACGCAGGTCCTGAATACGCGTATCTCCGGGAGGATGTCCCGGATCTGCTGCGTGAACAGCTGGAGGCGGCCGGTCTGGAGACACTCGACCGGCAGGCCTCCGAAGCTGTGCTGGGGGAAGAAGAGCCGCGCACCGACGATACGGCATGGATACGCAAGCAGGTCCGAGAGGCCGGGGCTGATGCCGCCATTGCCGGCAGTGTCAGCCTGATCGGCGAGACGGTCAGTCTTGACGCCAGTCTTGTCAAGGCCTCCGGGCTCACCGAAGCAAGGGCGTTTTACGTAACCCGGAAGGGGCTCATACACCTGTTGCCCGCGGTGAACGAACTCGCCGGGAAGATTCAGGACGCCCTGCTTGTCCGGGAAAAGATCCACACCGTGGCCGTACGGGGGAATGAAACCCTGGGCGATGATTTCGTGCTCATGCGTCTTGAGACCACAGAAGGCAGTTTTTTCAAAAAGGATGTCATCAGCCGGGATATAGAGACCCTGTTCGAGACCGGGTATTTCGAAAATATTGAGGTCCATGCGGACTCAACAGAGCAGGGCAGGAAGGTCATCTTCGAAGTGGAAGAAAAACCGCTTTTACAATCCATCGAGATCCAGGGGGCGGAGGCTATAGATGAGGATGACATTCTGGCGGCCATGAGCACCAAAACAGGCTCGGTCATCAATCTTTCGGTGATCCGGGATGATTTGCAGCGGATCAAGCAGATGTACCGGGAAAAGGGGTATTATCAATGTCAGGTTGATTTTTCCCGGGAGCTCGTGGAATCCGAAAAAGTGAAATTGGTCATCACCCTGGACGAGGGCAAGAAGCTCTATATTCAGGGGGTCAGGATCCAGGGGGCGGAAAAACTTGATGAAGGCGAGCTCAAAGATCAGCTGGCTTTGTCGGAGAGAGGGCTTTTATCCTGGATCACCGGCAGCGGCGTGCTCAATGAAGAACTTCTGGACCGGGATGCCTCTGCCCTGCAGGCCTATTATGCGAATCGCGGCTTCCTGGATGTCAAAGTCGGGCAGCCTGATCTGCAGTTTGAAGAGGACGGCATCTACATCACCTTCCAGGTGGCTGAAGGGCCCCGATACACCGTGGAGAGCGTCGGACTTGAAGGCGAACTGATCGCCGACGAAGAGACCCTGTTGGCCCAGATGCAGATGGATGAACTGGCTGAGGAGGACGGGTATTTCGACCGTTCCGTGATGCGCTCCGATGTGCAGGCCTTGACCGCTTATTATACAAATTTCGGCTATGCCTTTGCGGAGGTTTCTACAAAAATGTCTGTGGACCGGGAAAACTATCGGGTCAATGTCAGCTTCGACCTGTCCAGACGGCAGTTGGTCCGCATCCGGCGGGTGACCATTTCCGGCAACTACAAGACCCGAGACAATGTGATCCGACGGGAAATGCGCCTGACCGAGGGAGAGCAGTTCAGCGGGCAGAAATTGAGCCGGTCCAGACAAGCGTTGAATAAACTCAACTATTTTGATTCAGTGGACATCCAGACCCGGCCCACAGACGATCCCGGATTGATGGATTTGAATATCGAGGTGGTGGAGAAGTCCACCGGTCGATTCAGTCTGGGGGTCGGCTATTCCAGTGTGGACGATGTGTTTGTGACCGGGGATGTCCAGGAGACCAATCTGTTCGGGAGGGGCTATCGGGTCGGTTTTTCCGGGAGCTTGAGCGGCGGCAGCAATCTTTTTGAATTGTCCTTCTGGAATCCGCATCTCTACGACGGTCCGGTGGGGGCCGGATTCGATCTGTATAATATTGAGCGGGAATATGATGAATACGACTATCAAACCAAAGGTGGCAAATTGAAATTCGCCTATACTCTGGGGGAGTATACGCGACTGTTCTGGGGCTATCGACTGGAGCAGTACACCGTGGATGAAATCGATGACGATGCCAGTGATGAAATCTGGGATCTCGAGGGAGATAATTGGGGAAGCGTGCTGTTTACCTCGATCTACCGGGATACCACGGACAAGTGGTTCAGCCCGACACAAGGGACCAAGAACACCCTGTCCCTGGAATACGGCGGCGGCCTGATCGGTGGCGACAGCAATTATATCAAGCCCGAATACAAGTTCAGCTTTTTCCATCCCCTGTTCTGGAAGTTTGTCTTTCACTGGCACTGGGAGCTTGGACTCCTTATCGAGAATACGGACGAGGATGTTCTGGATTTTGAACGGTTTTACCTGGGGGGGATCGATTCCGTCCGCGGGTATGAATTCCGGGATATCAGTAGTCAAGATGCAAACGGAGAGGAGATCGGCGGGTACAGCTCCTTTTTCACGAACCTGGAGCTTATTTTTCCGGTCAAAGAAGACATGGGGGTGCTCGGGGTCTTGTTTTTTGATTCCGGGAATGTCTGGGATAAGGACGAGACCCCGGATACCGAGCTGTTTGACAGCGTGGGCGCGGGTATTCGCTGGAATTCCCCCCTGGGTCCGCTCCGGGTAGTGTACGGTTATCCCCTGGACGACCTCAAAGGGAACAATGGGCGCTTCGAGTTCTCCATCGGGACGTTTTTCTGATCAAAAAATACAGGGAAAGCCCTTGTATTTTTGATACACACCGGGTTTGCCTTTTTGGGCAATCCTCAATCATTCATTGGGAGGCGTTATGCGAAACTGTATTATCGGGCTCGTTCTTTTGGGGCTGTTGTGTGCCGCCCCGGTCTGGGCCAAAGACCTGAAAATCGGTGTTGTGGATATCCAGACGGTTATGGAGGAATCAGTTCCTGGAGAGGCGGCACTCAAGGAACTCAAGAACTCATTTGACGAGATGAAGGCGGAACTGGATAAACACAAAGAAGACGTGATGAAGCTGCGCCAGGAAATTCAGAAGCAGAGCCTGGTGCTCAGTCAGGAGGCCCAGATTGACAAGGAAACGGAATATAAACAAAAATTACGGGAATTTCAGGGACTGCAGCAGAGCTACCAGAAAAAGATGGGGATCAAGGAGAAGAACCTGACCGAACCGATCCTGGACGAGTTGAAAAAAGTGATTGATGCCTATGGCGAGAAATATGGGTATACGCTGATCCTGGACAAGAAAAACAGCGGGGCTGTGTATCACGATGCATCCGTGGATATCACCAAAAACGTGATTGAGGAGTTGAACAAGGCCTGGTCCAAGAACTAGGCCTGCGTCTGATTGAACAACCACGCATACGGGGCGACTATCCGATGAGCTGGACGACTTCCCGCCTGGCTGCCGCGCTCGGCCTGGACTACCAGGGCCGGGATCGGGAACTCAGCGGCTGCAATACGCTGGAGAAGGCCGGGGCCTCGGAACTGAGCTTCCTGGCCAATCCCAAATACATCAGCCTGGCCTCGCAAACCAAAGCCGGGGCCGTGATTGCGGCGCCGGAGCAGGCCCATCTGCTTGCCGACTGCATCCTGAGTCCGAATCCGTATCTGGATTTTGCCAGGGCGGTGCGGTTTTTTGCCAATGAGCAGGGACGATTTCAGGGGCACAGCGAGATGGCCTATATCCATCCGGAGGCCAGGATCGATGATGATGTGAGCATCTATCCCTTTGCCTTTATCGGCCCGGGGGCGCGCATTGCCTCCGGCACCATCTGTTTCAGCGGGGTGTATGTGGGCGAGGACTGCGAGATCGGTCCGGATTGCCGCTTGTATCCCCAAGTGAGCGTGATGGCCGGAACCGTTCTCGGCCGGGGTGTGGTTCTGCATCCCGGGGTGGTGGTGGGCAGTGACGGCTTTGGGTTTGCCCAGGGAGACGCCGCTCTGGAAAAAGTGCCGCAGATCGGCCGGGTCGTTATCGAAGACGGGGTTGAGGTGGGGGCCAATACCACCATCGACAGGGCCGCTCTGCACGAAACCCGCATCGGAGCCGGGACCAAAATCGACAACCTGGTCCAGATCGGCCATAATGTTCAGATCGGGGAGCAGTGCATCATCGTTTCCCAAGTGGGCATTTCCGGAAGCTGCAAGCTTGGCCGCAATGTTGTTCTGGCCGGTCAGGCCGGCCTGGGCGGCCACATTACGATCGGCGACAACAGCCGGGTCGGGGGGAAGGCCGGCGTGAGCAAATCAGTGAAGCCGGGAAAGGATGTCAGCGGGAATCCGGCTATTGAACACCGGAAATATCTGCGCAGTGCCAACCTCTTCGGCAAATTGCCGGAGCTGTATCAACGAATCAAAAAGCTGGAGTCCTGCTTGAAGCGCCTCCAGACGGACCGTGCGACAGGAGAACATTCGCATGACTGAACAGCCGAACCCACAGATCACCCAGGACATCCTCCGCCTGCTCCCCCACCGCTACCCGTTCTTGCTGGTGGATCGTATTGTGGAGTTTGTCTTTGGGGAAAGGCTGGTCGCTCTGAAGAATGTGAGCATGAACGAGCCGTATTTTCAGGGTCACTTCCCGGATTATCCGGTGATGCCGGGCGTTTTGATCGTTGAAGCCCTGGCGCAGGCCGGCGGGCTGCTGGCCATCAAAAGCTCTCCGGATCTGCCGGAAAACAAGATATTTCTGTTCTCCGGCATTGAGAAGGTGAGGTTCCGCAAGCCGGTCTATCCCGGCGATCAGCTCTATCTCCATGTCCTGCACCAGCGCCACAGGATGAGCCTGTGGAAGATCAAGGCAGAAGCCCGGGTTGAGGGCCAACAGGTTACCGAGGCCGAGCTCACCGCGGCCATGATGGATCGGAAGGAGGCCCAATGAGCACGAGCATTCATCAAAGTGCCGTGGTGGATCCGGAAGCGCTCCTCGGAACGGACGTCTCCATCGGTCCCTATGCCATCATTGAAAAGAATGTCCGCATCGGCGACGCCACCGTGATCGACAGCTTCGGTCAGGTCAAGGAGTACACCAGTCTGGGCCGCAACAATCATATCCATTCCCATGCCTGCATCGGCGGCACCCCGCAGGATCTCAAGTTCCAGGGCGAAAAGACCCGGCTGGAGATTGGCGACGACAACTGTTTCCGGGAGTTTGTCACCGTGCATCGCGGCACGCATGAAGGCGGCGGCGTGACCAGGGTCGGCTCCGGGTGTCTGATCATGGCCTATGCCCATATCGCCCATGACTGCCGGTTGGGCGACGGCGTGATCATGGCCAACGCCGCCACCCTGGCCGGGCATGTCATCGTGGACAAATGGGCGGTGATCGGCGGCTTATGCGCCATACACCAGTTTGTGCATATCGGGGAATTTGCCTATATCGGCGGCATGACCGGCGTGTCCCAGGACGTCCCCCCCTACATGCTGGTGGCCGGAGAGCGGGGCCGGCTGAACAATTTGAACATTGTGGGCCTCAGGCGGCGCGGGGTGAACAAAGAAACCGTGGCCGCCCTGAAAACAGCCTTTAAACTCATCTGGCGATCGAGTCTCAACCGGCAGGAGGCCCTGGAGAAAGTCCGGATGGAACTGGGTGACTGCTTTGAAGTGCAGCAGCTGGTGGAGTTTGTCGCCGCCAGCCAGCGGGGCGTGGTCGCGCCCAAGGACAAAAGCGCTTCCCCGGGGTGAGGGCGGCTATGACCTGTACTTAGTCAGACCCTGCGGCGATCCCGTTGGAGGCGGCCAGGATCTCCCAGGCTTCTTCAGCTGTATGGACATACTGGAAAAGCTGCAGGTCCTCTTCCGCAATCATGCCCGCTTCCACCAGCGCCTCGAAATTGACGATCCGGTTCCAGAACTCGGGACCGAAGAGGATCACGGGTAGAGGATCGATTTTTCCGGCCTGGAGCAGGGTCAAGGTTTCAAAGAGTTCATCCATGGTTCCGAAGCCGCCTGGAAAGGCCACAAGCCCCCTGGCCCGCATCAAAAAATGCATCTTGCGGGTGGTGAAATAGTGGAATTGGAAACAGAGCTCAGGAGTGATATAGGGATTGGGGCTCTGTTCCCGGGGCAGAACAATATTCAGGCCGATGGACTCCTGCTGTTCGTCACTGGCGCCTCGATTGGCCGCTTCCATGATGCCGGGCCCGCCGCCTGTCACCACCACCATTCGTTCCTGCGGACTGTGCTTGGCGATCAGCCGTCCCAACCGCCTGGCCTCCTGGTAGTAGCGGCTGCAGGCCACCCGGTTCCGGGCTTGATGCAGCCGGCGTTGTGTCCGGGGACTGTCTTCGCTCTGGTCCGCCTGGGCCTCGATTTTGTTGAGCTGCTGCTGCGCTGTTTCCGGATCCGGGATGCGCGCACTCCCGAAGACCACGATGGTTGAATCGATGTTGTGCTCCTGCAGGATGACTTCGGGCTTGAGGAGTTCGAGCTGCATTCGGATGGGCCGCAACTCCTCACGGACCAGGAAATCAAGATCCTGAAAGGCCAGGGTGTATGATCCGGAAGTCGTCTGCCGGCTCTTGGCTTCTGATTTCAACTCCTGAACGATTTTTGAGGCGGGCGGATAGGACCCGCTCCTGAATTTCATACCGCGACCTTCCTCCAGAGTTCTTCACCAAGAGCTACAATTTAACGACAGCTCAAATATTGCTAATTATTTTATCGGCTTAGGGTTCAAAGCCGTAATGTCGGTACGAAGTCTGATCATAGACGGCCCCTCTACTGGTTTGGGTCAAGCAGGTTCTCGACGGCTTCATGAATCTTCTCCCCTGTGTACTCGGACAGGCGAAAGGGGAAATCGCTTTCCAGGGTCGTGCCCCGGTATTCGGTGGCGTTTTCCTCCAGCCGCTTCACAAACAGGTTCAATCCGCTCTTGGTGGCGCCCTGCAGCAGAACCTGGTAATCCGGATCCGTGAGTTCGCTTTTTTCTGTGTCCTCCAGATAGGCGGAGCATTGGAGATCCTCCAGGGATTGCAGCAGGGGCCGGACCCGGGATGGGGCCAGCTCACGGCCGTCTCCCGCAATCCATGCGGGGGCCTGTTCTGCCCGTGTGCTCTCTGCTTCGGTTGCATCCCTGGTGTCCGACCGCCGCAAGCTCGCGCTGCGGCCGGAGCCCCGGAGTGTGAGTTCCCGCAGCGTTTCCGGGTCGAATCTCAGAACGGTTCTGTCCTGGAAGTCGGCGAGGGTTTTGTCAAACGTTGATTGCAGGTTGCTTTTGGCGAGATAAATATTGGGGTCATCCTGGAGTTTGACATAGGCGTTACGATAGGTGGAGGCTGCTTTGCCCACCCAAACTGACCGGAGTTTTTCCTGGCCGGCCCAGGCGGTGACCTGGATGGCGCCGTTCTGGTCCAGGCCATAGCGGGCGTAGTTTTGCGATCTCGAGACCAGATCCGTGAGGCTGAGATCGGCCAGGGAGGCCAGGAGATTGTCGATGCCGGCCGGGCGGACCGGATAGCTGCGCCGGCCAACAACCCAGCCATGCTCTTGTTTGCGCAGGACTATGCTTGTCTTTGGTTTTTCAATGACGATCCGGTCCACCCGATCGCCCTGAATGGAGGCGATGTCCGGCAGTTCATAATTCATGCGGTCGCTGGTCCGGGTGTATATATAGACTAAAAGCCCGAGAATGACCAAAACAATGATCAGGTATTCCTTTTTGAGCCTCATCAACCTCTCCTTGATTATGCGCTAAAGAGCATCCTGATATGGTTTTTCCGCCTGATCCGTGCGGCCCAGACCAGGAGTCCAACGAGAAGAACCAGGCAGGGAAGGCCGGCAATAGTCAGGGTTTTGATCCACATCTTCGTCCTGCTGCTTGTTTCCTGAATCGGATTGAACTGCTGGACCTTGCTTCTGAGCCTGGCCATTTCGGTCCGGCCGTTCAATTCGTCCAGCAGGTTCATGAGAAAGACGGCGTTCACCGAGCTTCCCTGTTGATCAACCACAGAGTCCGAGAGCAGGTCCGAAGATCCGATGAGGCTGATTTTTGCGGGTTTGCCGGTATTTCGCCGCGTATCCCGGGTGTCGATTTTCCGGCTGAGATCGGCAGCAGCGGCTGATTGTTCCCCTGTTTCCGGGGAGCCCGCTGTTTCCTTGCCGTCCCCGGTCTCGTTTTCGGGCTCCTTTTCAGGAATGGGCTGTCCGGCGAAATGACTGGGAAATTCGCCCTGGATCAGGCAGGCCAGGAGACGGCTGGACAGGTCTTCCTCCGATTGCGGGGGCTGGAGGAGCATGGGATTGAGATTGATGTTTTTGCGCAGGGTCCAGGAGCGCTCGGAGCTGGAAAACAGGGCCTGCAGGTCAAGCGTGTTGCGTTGCAGCACCTGCTCCAGGGGCTGCAGCGGCGAGTGTTTTAAACCCACCAGGCCTTTGATGTTGTGCAGAAAGCCCAACTGGTGGTTGATGTTCTTGTTTTTGATGATCGGCGCAAAATAGATCGGACGCTCCCCCCCGCCCATCTGCTGGTTGAGTCGCTGCTTGTAGCAGTGCTCATCGAGAACCAAAGCTTCCTGGACCCGGACCCCGTACGTGGAGACAAGCTTTTCCAGTCCGGTGCGGTTGGGGCCGAAGGCGGGGGCCTGCTGCATGGCCTGCATCTGCGGGTTGCTTTGTTGACTGACCCCGTCCAGGAAGATGCCGAGATTGGTCCCCTGCATCAGAGCCTGATCCAGCTGATAGAGTTCAAACTCGGAAAAGGGCTCGCTGGGGCCGGCGATGAGCAGGCACTGCAGGCCGTCGGGGACACCCTGTTCGAGGTCCACTTCCTGCAAGGTGTAATTCTGCTGCACCAGCTGCCTGAAGGCGGCCACGGAAAAACGCTGCTGTCCCGGCTGCCGGCCCGGCTGCTGCCCAAGCGGCGGGATTCCGTGG
>CAZUMF010000047.1:0-20952 GCA_964621385.1 uncultured Desulfohalobiaceae bacterium | reverse complement strand
AACGTCCAACATCGAACGTCGAACGTCGAACTTTGAATGAAGAAAAAAGAAGAATGAAATGCCAATTGCTTGAAAGGAAATGCAAATTCGGGGATATGAGCATGTCTTTTCTTTGATTCATCATTGGACGTTCAACGTTCGATGTTCGATGTTCATTCTGCCATTTGATACTTCAATCTCTGACATCTCTTTTCCACACCCACTTGTTTCAAAAAATTATTTTGAAGTTTCATACGAGTTTAATTGTGATCAACACAACTGAGGTGCGAAGTCTTGAATTCGGATTCCTGTCCATGATGCGGCTGCAAAAAATCCTTATGCAGCCGCAAGAGGTCAGTAGTCAGAGGTCAGTAAATACAAATAATTACAAGAACATTGCATAACTCGAATTGTTTACTTTCGACTTTTTGCAGGTACGTCCGGACAAGCAGATCATCGTCTTTGTCTGAGGACTCCGCAATCCAAAATCGAAAATCCAAAATCCGCAATCCTAAGGCTCCTGTTGCAGGGGCAGGGGTTCCGAGTGCTCGTTTCGCTGCAGGACCAGAACCTCTTCCAACTGAAAGGGATCGACCAAAGATCTGGACACAACTTTTTTAAACAGTGACAGTTCAGAAATATCGATATGGGTGATTCTGGCCACGGGCAAGCCTTTGGGATAGATATCAGCCAGACCTGACGTGATGAGCAACTCCTCCTTGAACAAGAGCTCATTCTTGGGGACGTGGTTGACCTGAAGCGGTTCCCCCCGGCCCTGCCCCCGGGTGATGCCCTGGGTCCGGCTCTTTTGTCCCAGAACAGGGATATAGCTGTTCGGGTCTGAGACAAGGAGTACAGAGGCAAAATGCGGTGAGGCCTTCAGAATTCTGCCCACGACCCCGTCCGGGGCGATCACGGGTTGATCCTTGCTGACCCCGTGCGAGCGGCCCTTATTGATAAACAGGGTTTGTAAAACCGCGTTCGGTCCTATTTGATGGGCAATAATCCTGGCCCCGAAAGCATCCCAGCCGTCCTGGGGCGAAAGTTCCAGAAGCGAGGCCAGGAGCTGCTGCTCCGCGGCCTGCTCGCGCAAGGTGATGAGGTCCAGCTTCAGGGCCTCGAGCTCCGCACGCAACAGGGCATTTTCCTTTTCGGTCTCAACAAGAAAGAGGTACCTGTCCCACAGCAACACAGTCCTGCGCTTGACCCAGTCGCCAGGGGCCAGAACCCAGCCGGCAGACTCCATGCCGAATGTCGCCGCCAGGTCGTCCAGAACGCCGGTGCGCCAGTTCCAGGTGTACAGACCGAGATAGAGGAATAACGGGAGCAGGAAGGCAATGAAAATGGTTTTAAATGGAAAACGAAACAAATCAGTCTATGGTCACATCTTTTAAAATATCCAGGTTATCCAGAACCCGGCCTGAACCAATGACCACTGAGGACAAAGGGTTGTCCACCAGGAGGATGGGCAGGGAGGTCTCCTCCCGGATGAGCTGATCCAGGCCTTTGAGCAGAGAGCCGCCGCCGGTCAGCACGATCCCCCGATCCACCACATCGGCCGCCAGTTCCGGAGGGGTCTGCTCCAGGGCGATGCGCACGGCATGCACAATAGATTCCACTTCCTCGGAGATCGCTTCACGGACTTCCTTGGAGGAGATCCGCACATACTTCGGAATGCCGGAGACCAGGTCCCGCCCTTTGACCTCAAAATCCTCCAGGTCGTAGTCGCCAACATACGCGGAGCCGATCTGATGCTTGATATTTTCGGCGTTGCCCAGACCGATGGCCAGATTGTACTTGCGTTTGATATAGTGCATGATGGATTCATCCATCTTGTCGCCCCCGACCCGGACCGACTGACAGTACACAATGCCGGCCAGAGAAATCACCGCCACTTCCGTGGTCCCGCCCCCTATGTCCACGATCATGTTCGAGGTGGGCTCGGTAATGGGCAGGTCGGCCCCGATCGCCGCGGCCATGGGTTCTTCGATCAAATACACCTCCCTGGCCCCGGCGCTCTGCGCCGATTCCTTCACCGCCCGCTTCTCCACCTGGGTGATCCCGGTGGGGACGCAGATGATGATCCTGGGCCGGACCAGACGCCTGCTGTTATGGACCTGGGTGATGAAATAACGCAGCATGGATTCCGTGACTTCAAAATCGGCGATCACCCCGTCTTTCATGGGTCGGATGGCCACGATATTTCCCGGTGTTCGGCCCAGCATGCGCTTGGCCTCGTTGCCCACCGCCAGGACCTTGTTCAAACCCTTTCGATCTTTTTTCACGGCCACAACCGATGGTTCGCTCAGCACGACGCCCCGTCCCTTGACATACACGCAGGTGTTGGCCGTGCCCAGATCGATCGCCAGATCGCTGGAAAAATACCCAAGCAGCTTATCAAACAATTTCGCCATAATGATTCTCTGGAGGATTCCCGATGATTCACCTGAAGAAGAAATAAGGCCATCCAACCAAGCAGAGTACTGTGTGAGACGCAACCCTGTCAACACTGAAAATGGCCTGAGTCCCGAGCACCGTCAAAATCGCCGTTGGCATCGCAGCCGACCACACATATCTTTGCCTTTTCCGCCAGATCCAGGGCATCGCCTTGATCGAAGAAAAGACTTTTCCCGGCCTCCACCGCCAGACAGGCCGCCCCGGCATCGATCATGGTCCTGAGGGTCTCCCGTCCCACAGCCGGCTGATCAATATGCTCCTCCTGCCCCGGCTTGAAGGCTTTGATCACCACGCATCCCCTGCCGGCAAGGGATGCGGATCTGAGGATGCAGGCATTGGTTCCCTCCATGGCTTCCACCGCGACAACCATGCCCTGCCGCACCACAACACACTGTCCGATATCCAGCGCTCCGAGCTGCTTGACAAGGGGCCAGCCAAAGGCAATGTCCTCGCGTTCCTGTGGGGTGGGCTTGCGGGCGCTCAAGACGCCAAAGGGCATGCTCAATCCGCTGACCAGGCTGTTCGGGGCGATCACAGCGATCCCTTCCTTTTCAATGGAGCGAATCAGGGCGCTGAACACGGCGTTGTCGTTTTTGCTCCGCAGATGCAGCAGGAGCTTGGCGGCCCGCCAGTCAGGACGGATCTGCAGCGCCTTGGGCTTGTTGATGGCTCCGGCAAAGACAATCTCCCGGCAGCCCTGCTTATGAAAAAATGACAGGAGCCTGCCGAGCTGCCCCAGACGAAGCCAGGCAAAGGCGTCCACGCATCCGGGAAAATCCTTTTCCGTGTGGCCCTTGAAGCCCACCGCCACCACAGGACGCTTCAACCGCCTGGCTCCATCCGCAACCAGGTGCGGAAAACGGCCTTCACCGGCAACAATTCCCAGGGGAGAACCTGTGTGCATTGTGTTGCTGCTTCCACCCAGTGCATCAATCGTGTTGAACCAAGCGCTCACCTGTCTCCTTTCGTCACTGCATCCTTTTGAAGACCGTGAGTCAGGTCAGGCCTACCGCATTTCGCGCGAAAAGGCAATCAGCGCAGGATGGACAGTCCCTAAGAAATAGGATAGGCTTTCGTGTTTGATTTTTGTATCAATCGACAACTGCCAGTTTGTTCAATTTACCTGTGCTGTAAAGAGCTCTCAACTGAAAAACCATGCGCCCTGAAAAAAAATCGATCCGCAACTTCAGCATCATAGCCCATATCGATCACGGCAAATCAACCCTGGCCGACCGGATTATGGAGCTGACCGGACTCATAACCGAACGCGACAAGCGCGACCAGTTCCTGGACCGGATGGATCTGGAGCGGGAACGGGGCATCACCATCAAGTCTCAGACGGTGCGCATCCCCTACCAGGCCCGGGACGGAGGCCAGTATATCCTGAACCTCATCGACACCCCCGGCCATGTCGATTTCAACTACGAAGTTTCCCGGAGTCTCGGGGCCTGCGAAGGCGCCATCCTTCTGGTGGACGCCTCCCAGGGAGTGGAGGCCCAGACCCTGGCCAACGTGTTTTTAGCCCTGGATCATGACCTCGAAATCATTCCGGTTTTGAACAAGACCGACTTGCCGGGCGCCGAACCGGAACGGGTGATTCAGGAAATCGAAGAAGCCATCGGCCTCGATTGTTCCAACATCCTCAAAATCAGCGCCAAGACCGGGCACGAGGTCCCAGAACTCTTGGAGCGCATCGTCTCCGACATTCCCCCGCCTTCCGGAGAACTGCACACGCCGCTGAAAGCCCTGATCTTTGATTCCTGGTATGATGCCTACCAGGGGGTAGTGGTCCTGTTCCGGGTCTTTGACGGGTATCTGGAGACCAACCAGCAGATCCAGATGTTCTCCAATAAAAAAACATTCGAAATCAACAGGCTGGGTGTTTTCACTCCAGCGCCGCAGACCGCCGCCTGGATCGGTCCGGGAGAAGTCGGATTTCTCTTTGCCAATATCAAGGACTTACAGGAGGCCCGGGTCGGGGATACCATCACCAGCGCCGCCAATCCGGTAAAGACCCCCTGCCCCGGCTTCAAAAAGATTCACCCCATGGTCTTTTGCGGCCTCTATCCCACGGAACCCGCCAAATACGATCCCCTCAAAAAATCCCTGGAGCGGCTGCAGCTCAATGATACAGCCTTCACCTTCGAGCCCGAGACCTCACATGCCCTGGGTTTCGGCTTTCGCTGTGGCTTTCTGGGCCTTTTGCACATGGACATCATCCAGGAGCGCCTGGAGCGGGAATTCCAGGCCGAACTCATCGCCACCGCCCCCTCGGTCATCTATGAATGGCGCCATCCGGACGGCCGCAAACAGGAAATCGACAATCCCAGCCGCATGCCCCCGGGGGAGACCCGAGAGATGGCCGAACCCTTTGTGCGCATAGAGATCCATGTGCCCAATGAATACGTTGGGCCGGTTCTCAAGCTCTGTGAAGACAAGCGGGGCACCCAGAAGGACATCCGGTATCTGACTTCCGCCCGGGTGATCATCACCTATGAAATGCCCTTTGCCGAAGTGGTCTACGATTTTTTCGACACCCTGAAGTCCCTGAGCCGGGGCTATGCCTCCATGGACTACGAATTCATCGGCTTTCAGCCCGCCCACCTGGCCAAGCTGGAGATCAAGATCAATGAGGAGACGGTTGATGCCATGTCCATGATCGTACACCGAGAAAACGCCTACCGCCATGGCCGGGATTTGGCCCTGAAACTCAAGCGGGCCATCCCCAGGCAGTTGTTTGAGGTCGTGGTGCAGGCCTGTATCGGCAATAAGGTTATTGCCAAAGAACGGACCCCGCCCCTGCGCAAAAACGTGACCGCCAAATGCTATGGCGGGGACATCACCCGAAAGCGGAAACTGCTTGAAAAACAAAAAGAAGGCAAAAAGCGGATGAAAAAAATGGGGAATATCGAAATCCCCCAGGAGGCTTTTCTGGCCGCTCTGCAAAAAGACGATTCGTGACGTATCGGTTTGAAATTCGAAATTTGAAATTGGCAAGAAAAGCATGCAGAAATCTGATCGATCACAAACCCCCGTTGGACAATACTCTAGCCGCAGGTTGGTATCACCATGAGTTCAAACTGGAAAAAGACGGTCAAAGAGTATGCCGAAGCCTTGCTCATTGCTGTCATTCTCGCGTTTTTCATCCGCAGCTTTGTGGTTCAGGCCTTTAAGATCCCGTCCGGCTCCATGCTCGAGACCCTGCAGATCGGCGACCATCTCCTGGTCAATAAATTTCTCTACGGGGTCAAGCTGCCCTTTGTGAACATCACCGTGATTCCGATTTCAGAACCGAACCACCAGGACATCATTGTCTTCAAGTTCCCCGAGGACCCGTCCAAAGACTTTATCAAACGCGTCATCGGTATCCCCGGAGACAGCATCGTCATCCGGGACAAACAGGTCTACCGCAACGGAAAGCCCTTGCCGGAACCCTATGCGCAGTACACCAGTTCCAGGAGCAGTCCCGACCCGTTTCCCATGGATCGCTGGCCTCCGCACCGCTATGTCCCCGAGGCCCGGGACAACCTGGGCCCCATTGAGATTCCTGCAGGAAAATACTTCGTCATGGGCGACAACCGGGATGAATCCTACGACTCCAGGTTCTGGGGCTTTGTGGATCAGCAGGCCATTGTGGGCAAGGCCTGGCGGATTTATTGGTCCTGGCGGGGCTTGACGGAAATCCGCTGGAACCGGATCGGAGACTATGTCGGAGAGTAAGGAGCGCACCTGTTATGCTGGCCACTGTTGTGACCACCGCCCTTCTGGGAATTGACGCCTACCCGGTCTACCTGGAGGTTGACTTTGCCCGTTCGGGTCTGCCGGCCTTTACCATGGTCGGCCTGGCCGAAGGGGCGGTCAAAGAGAGTAAGGAACGGGTCTTTACCGCCTTGAAAAACAGCGGCTTCAAACTCCCCCCCTCCAGGATCACCGTAAACCTGGCCCCGGCCGACATGCGCAAGGAAGGCAGCAGCTACGACCTGCCCCTGGCCCTCTGCCTCCTAGCGGCAGCCGAAGTCCTGCCCCAAAACGCCCTGGACCGCTTCTATCTGGCTGGAGAGCTGTCCCTGAACGGAGCCCTGAAACCCGTTTCCGGAATCCTGCCCATGGCGCTGCAGGCCAAGGCCGACCAAGCCCGGGGCCTCATCGTGGCCAAAGAAAACAGCGCCGAAGCCGCCGTGGTCCAGGACATTCCAGTCTACCCGGTGGACACGCTCCGGGAAGCCGCCCTGTTTCTTCTGGGCGAACAACGGCTTGAACCCTGCGTCAGCGACCTGGGGGCCATCTGGTCTGAACAGGCCGTGCATCAACTTGACTTCAGTGAAGTCAAAGGCCAGGAACATGCCAAACGGGCCATTGAAATCGCGGCCGCCGGCAGCCATAATCTCCTGTTCATGGGACCTCCCGGAAGCGGGAAGACCATGCTCGCCAAGCGCATCCCCTCGGTCCTGCCCCTGCTCGCCTTCCAGGAGGCCCTGGAGGTCACCAAGATATACAGTGTGGCCGGCAAACTGCATCCGGATCAGTCGCTGATCACGGAACGCCCGTTCCGATCCCCCCATCACACCATTTCCGATGCCGGACTCATCGGAGGCGGTCAATATCCCCGGCCCGGGGAAGTCTCTCTGGCCCACAGGGGGGTGCTCTTTCTAGATGAACTCGCGGAGTTCAAGAAACAGGTTCTGGAGGTGCTGCGCCAGCCCATCGAAGACGGCCGGGTCACCATATCCAGAGCGGCCATTTCCTTGAGCTATCCCGCCAACTGTATGCTGGTGGCCGCCATGAACCCCTGCCCCTGCGGCTACTGGACGGATGAAAACCATCCCTGCACCTGCACCCCCCGCCAGATCCAACGCTACCGGGCCAAACTCTCCGGACCGCTGTTGGACCGGATCGACCTCCAGGTCGAAGTCCCGGCGGTTCCGTATGCAGACTTGAAAACAACGCAGAGCAGCATGGATTCCGAAACCATGCGGCAGCGCATCTTTGCGGCTCACACCCTGCAAAAGGAGCGCTATGCCGGAGGGAACTGCAGCAGCAACCGGGAACTCTCCGGCGCAGAACTGGAGAAGCATTGCGCACTGACCGATGCCGAGCATGAGTTTCTGGAACAGGCCGTGCACAAGCTCGGCCTGTCCGCCAGGGCCTATACCCGGGTTCTGCGCATCGCCCGAACCATTGCCGATCTCAGCCAGGAAGACGCCATCGATGTCCGGCATCTGGCCGAAGCCATCAATTTCCGTTTCCTGGACCGGGAGGATCTGGTGTGAATGGGAAAAGGTTAAATGGTTCAGAGGGTTCACGGTTCACAGTTAGAAAAGGCAGAGAGCGGAGGGAAGAGTTTCAGAGGGTTCACGGTTCACGGTTGAAGGCAGAAAGTGCTTGGTGCTTGGTGCTTGGTTCTATGAAAAATCAAAATGGATTTTCTGCTTTTGATCAAACTGGACGGTCCGCCCGGCCAGCGCTCGTATGAAACTTCAAACGAATGGAGTCACAGTTCAAAGCCTTGATCAACGCTCACCATTGCGAGCGAAGCGAAGCAATCTTTCAGAAGAGCCTCTTGTCAAGGATTGCTTCGGCGAAGACGCCTCGCCCGGTTAAATACTGGCCAAAGGCCAGTGCCGTAAAGCGGCATTTAACTGGGCGAGCAATGACGTATGAATGCGACAGCTTTTTGGATAAGCAAAGTTTCTTCACGGATCAAACTGGCAAATGTCGATTAACACGATGGTCGATATATCGATTCAATTTCATATTAACTTAAATATCAAATAATTATATGTCAGCGTGGTCAGCGGCCACGCTGACATCTGTCTCCTGCCCCCTGACCCCTGTCTCCTGACCTCTCTCTTCTCTCTTCCCTCTGCCCTCTCTTCCAACCGTGAACCTTCTTAACCTCTTAACCTCTCTCTTCCCTCTGCCCTCTTCCTCCCGCCCTATGCCCTCTGCTCTCTGCTCTCTGCTCTCTGCCTCTCTGCCTCTTCAAGCTCTCTGCCCTCTGCTCCCCTGCCTCTCCAACTCTTCGATCAGGGCCCCGACCTCCTGAAGATAGACGTCGGCCTGGCACTTTCTGAGATGCTCACGTGCGCAATGCAGGGCCTGATGGGCCGATTTTCTGTTGCCTGCCGAGACGTCCAGCCGTGCAAGCTCCAGAGATGCCTGGCCGGCTATGCCTCTGGCTCCGATATCCTCTGCAGCGCTGATGCACTCTTCAAGAAGGGCTCGTGCTTTTTTTTCAGCCGAAAAGATTTTGATAAAAAAAGCTGAGGCCTGGCGAAGCACCCCCGGACCGGCACGTCCAGACCGCCGGAGCACCCCGGCATAGACCCGGGCCAGAACCAGGGCACAGGAGACATAACGCAGACGGCAGTCCTGGCTTTTCCAAAAGGCAAGCGTTTGCTGCATCGCTTTCAGGCCGTCCGGCAGATTGCCGCCGGCCGCCAGGACTACACCATGGAAAAACCCGGCCGGGGTGCCCACAAATTCCACCCCATATTCCTGACTCAGGCGCCGAATGTCCTGAATAAAACAGTCCGCCTCGTCAATCCGTCCGTTTGCGATCAGTCCGTAACACAGGGCCAATTTCGGGATCAGGGCGTACCAGGGATCCAGGGCCTGGTTCACCGCGGACTGAAAGCAACGGGTGGCGCTGTGGTGATCGCCGGCCGTCAACCAGCCCCAGCCAAGGCAGCAATAGCCCATGACCGTACAGCGGTTGTCGGAAACCTTGGCCCCCAGGTCAATGAGTCGGCGGCCGATGTCCAGGGCCGTGGATTTATCTCCGGAATGCCAGGCAGTATAGCCGAGCCCGGCCAGGGAATTAAAACAAACAAAGAACTCGGCATGACCGGCTTCATACGTTTTCTGAGCCAGAGCGCCATATTCCCTGGCCTCATCCAGGCGGCCGAGATCGGTGCAGGTCCAGATCAACCAGGTGCAGGCATACCCCGCCAGCCGCTGATTGTGAATGCGTTTCCCGGTTTCCAGGGCCTGCCTGAGCGCCTGGAAGGCCTCGACAAAGCGTTCGCGGTGCCACAGGGCGCAGCCCTTCCAGGTCAAAAACATTCCCTGTTCAGCCGTGTTCTCCATGCCGGCGGCTGTGTCTTCAAAGCCCAGCAGCAGATCAAGCAGTTCCCTGAAACGCCCCCGGTAATAATAGACAAAGGCCCATTGATTCACAATGGCAATCACCTGATCGACGGAGCTGTCCGGAGTTGTCTGCAGAAGATCAAAAGCCTTCTGATAATGGGCATGGGCCTGGTCCAAGGCATGCAAAAACAGGCTCTTTTCTCCGGATCTGGCGAGATAGGCAACCGACTCGGCGATCAAGCCCGCCCGCTGGAAATGAAAGGCCAGGGTTTCGGAAAATTCCGGGAGACGGTCCGCAAACAGTTCTTCGATGGTCCGGGCGATACGTCGGTGAATAGCCCGGCGCTCACTCTTGAGCACGCTGCTGTAAACCACCTCCTGGGCCAGCGCATGACTGAAGAACCATTCCTGCTCCGGGGACTCACTGCTTTTGTGAATGAAATCATGCTCGTGCAGGGTCTGAAGTGTCTTTTCCAGCTCGCTGCTTCGGGCGGATACCTCCCGGAGAACCGGCAGCAGGAATGAACGGCCGAAAACCGATGTTTCCTGGAGGACTTGGCGACAGACCTGATCCAGCCTATCGATCCGGGCCGAAAGCAGGCCATGAATGGTTAAGGGAACGTCTGCTTCCGTCATCGGTCTGACTGCCTGCCAGCCGCTCCCCTGCCCCACCAGCAGGCCGGATTCGATCAAGGAGTTGACCACCTCGGTCAGATAAAAGGGGTTGCCTTCGATGCGCTCGCCGATGAAGCGCTCCAATTCCTCGGGCACCTCCGCATTCCCCAGCAGCGAACCAAGCATGGTCATGGTGTCCTGTTTGGACAAGGGATCGGTTGTGATCACCATCCGCTGGAGATCCTCTCCAAACGGTCCGTCCGGAGGCCAGAGTTCCCTGTCATTGCGATAGACGCACACAAAAAGGACCGGCCAGTCACAGCGATTGAAGAGGCGGTGCAGGAGGTCCAGGCTCTGCTCATCGGCCCAGTGCACATCGTCCAGGCACAGGATCAGGGGGTTCTTTCCGGCGAGACCGGCCAGCCAGCGTTCAAAGGCTTGAATGAATCTGGCCTGCCAGGTCTCAGGACCGATACTTTCGAGCTCGGGATACTCCAGGGAAAACAAGCCGCCGATATACGGCACACAATCCGCCTGCTCGCCCAGCACTTCTGCACAGCCTGATTCCACCTTCCTCTTGAGCTGCTGCACGGCATCGTTTTCTTTCAAGCCCCAACAATTTTTCAAAAGATCCATGAGGAGCGCATAGGGTGTGTTGCTTCGATAGGCATAGGCGGCCCCCTGCAGCCACTGCACGGTCTCCAGATCCACAGTCAGTTTCAGTTCTTCCACCAGCCGTGTTTTCCCGCTGCCTGCGGCGCCGCAGATCTCGATCAGCACTTTTCCTCCGGCCAGTAACGAATCCAGCCCCTGCCGCAGGCGCTGCATTTCTCGATGCCGTCCCACGAAACCCGCTTTTCGGACATTGGCCTGCCGGGCCGGGTGCGGATCATCCCTGAGCCCCAGAAGCCTGTAGTAGGCCACCGGGCTCGTTTTCCCTTTCATGGAGGCGGTACAGGCAGCCGAGCATTGGAAGTACCTCGCCGCCTGGCTGTACGTACCCGAGCCCATAAGGATTTCATCCGCCCTGGCCAGGCTGCAGAGTCTGGAGGCGACATTGACCGTATCCCCGGTGACTTCGCGGCCGGTCTTCCCTGAGGCCGGGGGGTGCAGAACAGCCAGGCCGGTATTCACCCCGGTGTGCATGCGCAAGGGAGCGCTCAGCCTAGAGCCTCCCTCCGGTTGCAGATTCCGAACCCCGGCATGGATCTCCATGGCCGTACGCAGGGCTCTTTGCACATCGTCTTCATGGGTTTGCGGAAAGCCGAAAAGGATCAGGGCGGAATCGCCGAGCAGCTTGGAGACCGCCCCTCCATACGCGTCGACGATGCGCTGCACCTGTGCAAAGATTGTTCCCATGAGGCTTTTGACTTCCTCGGGATCCAGTTCCTCGCACAAGGCGGTGTAGCCGGTCAGATCGGTGAAGACGACCGTCAGATACTTACGGTGACCGTCTTCTGTTTCCGGGAGGATGGGTTGAGCGGCCGCTCCAGGCAGCACAGGAGACCCGCAGCGACCGCAGAACGAAAAATCAGAGGGATTTTCAAACTGGCAGACTGGGCATGGCTGCACGGTTCACCCAACCTTTGCCGGAACACCATCAGGCAATGGTTCCGGCGGCAATCACATGTTCAGGCATTCCCTGCCAGGGCCTGGGAGGCCTCCTGCAGCCGATCCTGCAGATACGCGACTTCATGAGGATCATAGACCTCAAGATCAAAACAGTAACCGTCCTCGCCCAGGAGTCCTCCGGGAATCAAGTCCCCTTTTTCCTCGGGATCCTGAATCAGATCCGCAAAAAAGCACACGGACAGCCAGCGCTGCTCAGGATCATCATCAATGATATCCATCAGGGCGAGCAGTTTTGACTGGCTGGGGCGGTGCCTGACCCGCAGGGAATAGGACACTCCGGGCCGGGCCTTGAACTCGAACTGCAGGTTTTCACTCGGCCGCAAGGCCTCCATGAGTTCCAGAAAAGCCTGTTTGGGCTTGTTGTCTGTCTCTGACCAGCCGTCTAAAAATGCCTGGAGTTCGTCGGGCAACTGCATACACGGTCTCCTTTGTCAGCCCCGCCTTCGGCAGGGCTGACATATATCTTTTTGAAATAAATCATACTGTTCGAACATACTCGTTCGCAGATGGTGAATTTTCTCACTGCCGGCTTGATCAATGAAGAAACTTCGTTTTACCGGCATACTGTCGCCGTAACCCGTCATTGCGAGGCGTCTTCGCCGAAGCAATCCCTGACAAGAGGCTTTTCTGAAAGATTGCTTCGCTTCGCTCGCAATGACGAGCGTTGATCAATGCCGATTTTTGGTTTCAATTGATAAAACTTCAATCAGATGCGGTTTTGGCTCCGCCCAAAACCGCATATTTGTTGATTTGCGCCTGGTAGGTCTGGATACCCTGGGCAATCCCCTGGGCCATCAGTTGCAGATAGTTCTTTGACTGCAGATTTTTCCGGTCATGGCTGTTGGTGATATACCCGATTTCCAGCAGCACCGCCGGCATTTTCGCTCCCATGAGTACATAAAACGGGGCCTTGCGAACCCCGTGATCCGTGAGGGAGCAAAAGGATCGCTCTGACTCCAGGACCTTCTTAAGGACGACATCGGCCAGATTTCTGGATTCTTCGATCTTGGAATTGAGCATGAGATCGGTAAGAATAACTTGCAAGTCACTGATTTTTTTAGTTGAAACCGCATTTTCCCGGGCCGCCACCCGCACGGAATCCTTGGAACTGGCCACGTTCAAATAATAGACTTCCAGCCCGTTGACCCGGCTGTTCTTATGGGCGTTGACATGCAGGGAGATAAACAGATCCGCCTTTTTGGAATTGGCCATGGCCGTTCGTTCTTCCAGAGGGACAAAGCGGTCGTCTGTCCGGGTGTAGCGGACCTGATACCCCTTGTCTTTCAGTACCGTGCCCAGCATTTTGCCCAGGCGCAGGTTGATGGTTTTTTCATACAGCTTGCCGTAGACTGCCCCGGGGTCTTTGCCCCCGTGCCCCGGATCGATCATGATGGTCTGAATGTCCAGACCGAGCTGCTCCACCAGGGTTCCGGAAAAGGCATCCTCCCGCCGCGGGGTCCCGGCCTGCTGACTCGGCCGGTCCTGGCTCTCCGGGGCATAGACATCGATCACGATCCGATAGGGGTTGTCCAGGGAAAAGGTCCGATAGGTGTCGATGTTCTGAACGTCCAGGACCACCCGCGTCTGGTCGTTGCGGTATTGACCGGTTCTGACTTCGCGCAGGATCCCGTCTTCAATGGCGATTTCCTCGGGGACCTCCCGGGAAAGGCGGGTACCCTGAACATCCACAACCAGGCGGTAAAACGGCTTCTGCAATGAGGGATCCGGCTTGAGCAGCATATGGGAATAGGCCTCTTCCCCGTCCAGATCCAGCACAACCCGGGTGTAATCGTCGCTGCTCCAGTGACGCACCCGCAGCAATTCCCCGGGGCCCGTTGAGGCCTGGGGGGAGTCCTGGACCGCTTCTTCCTGCTGCGGGCTCGGCGCCTGCTCGGGCGGAGGCGCATTCGCCGCATCAAGCTTGCGGAGCATGGCTTCGGCTTTCTCCGCCTGATCGCCCTCTGGATAGCTGTGTCGAATGGACAACAGGGCCAGATAGGCCTTATCCGGTGCATCGAGATTGTCCAGATAGACCCTGGCCTGAAAGAGCTTGGCGTCGTCGGCCCAGCTGTGATCAGGAAAACGCAGGGCGACCCGCTGAAAATAATCCACCGCCTTGAGGGAATCGCTTTGCAAAAAAGACCGCCTGCCGAGCTCCTGATAGGTCCTTCCCAGATAATACAGGGACTTCGGGGCATAGGGCCCGTTCGGAGCCTGGGTGTAAGCCTGGAGAAAATGATCCTTGGTTTTCAGCCACCAGGAACGGTATTGCGCCCTGTCCGGATCATCCAGCAGACCATGAAAAAGCTTCCATCCCGACTGGAACGCCTGTTTCGGAGTCTGCGTTGCCCAGACAGGACCGCTTTGGACGCTGAGCAGGGCAAGAAGACAGATGGCGGCAATGCGCATGTATCTCATGACATTCAGTCCTTGATCGGACATGGTTACTCCACGGTCACGCTCTTGGCCAAATTTCTGGGCTGATCCACATCCTTGCCCAGATACACGGCTGTTTCATAGGCGAACAGCTGCAGGGCCGGGAGCAGAAAAAAAGCGTCCAAAGCGTCCCAGGCCCTGGGAACAACCCAGGGGTCCTCAGCCCCCACGTCCAGGGCCGGGCTGGTCAGTCCTATGACCGGCCCCCCCCTGGCTTGAACCTCCCGGAGGTTGGAACGCAGCTTGGGAAGCAGGTCGTTCTCGCTCACCAGGGCGAATGTGGGGAGATTGGCATCAATGAGGGCAATGGGGCCGTGTTTCATCTCCCCGGCTGCATAGCCTTCTGCATGGATATAGGAAATTTCTTTCAGCTTCAGCGCCCCTTCCAGGGCCAGGGGATAGTTGCCGCCCCGGCCCAGGTAAAAGAAACTCCGGGCCTGGCTGTAGGTACGGGCCAAGGATTGCGCTGTTTCCCGCATGGCCGGCAAGGCGTTCTCCAGACGTTGCGGAAGATCTTCCAGTTCCTGAAGAACCCGGAGACGAAAGGCTGTATCCAGCCGCCCGCTTTGCTGCCCCCAATACACAGCCAGGAACACGAGCAGAACCATTTGACTGCACATGGCCTTGGTGGAGGCCACACTGATCTCCGGCCCGGCCTGGGTATACAGAACGAGATCCGACTCTCTGGCCACGGTGGAGCCCAGGACATTGCAGACCCCGAGGACCGGGACCCCTTTTTGCCGGGCAATGCGCAAACCCGCCAGGGTGTCCGCGGTCTCTCCGGACTGGCTGATGGCGATGACCAGGTCTTCGGGAAAGACAATCGGGTCCCGGTACCGGAATTCTGAGGCGATATCCACCTGCACCGCCAGTCCGGACCATTGCTCCAGGATATATTTCGCCCACAGCCCGGCATGAAAGGAGGTCCCGCAGGCCACGATATGCAGCCGGCGGGGACGGGGCAGGGACTCCAGCTCCTTGAGGACGACCCGCCTTTGGTCCCGGTCGACCCTGCCGGCCAGGCAGTCCCGGATCACCCGGGGCTGCTCCAGGATCTCCTTGATCATGAAGTGCTTGTATCCGGACTTCTGGGCCGACTGCACATCCCAGTCCACATGCTGCGGCGTCTTGTCCACCGGTTCCAGGCTGTGACTGGAGTAGACCTGCCAGGAATCCGGCCGGATGCGAACCAGTTCATGATCGTCGAGAAAAACCACTTCCCGGGTGGAGGCCAGAAAGGCTGGAACGTCCGAGGCCACGAAATGTTCGCCGGTCCCCACGCCCACGAGCAGAGGGCTGGAGTTGCGAGCCGCCCAGAGTTCATCCGGATGATCCGCACTGATCACCGCCAGGGCATAGGCCCCTTCCACCTGGTGCACGGTCCTGGAAATGGCCCCGGGCAGATCCAGCTGCTCGTGGTTCAGGTAATAACTGATGAGCTGCACCAGGGCTTCGGTGTCTGTGTCCGAATGAAACACGACCCCTGTCTGTTCAAGATCACTCTTCAGGCTCTGGTAATTTTCAATGATCCCGTTGTGCACCAAGGCCAGGCGTTTCGTCTGGTCCTGGTGGGGATGGGCGTTTTGTTCATTCGGGGCGCCATGGGTCGCCCAGCGGGTATGTCCCATTCCAGTGGTCGCCAGATAGGGATCGGACCTGTCGAGTTTCTGCTCAAGCCGCTCCAGCTTCCCTTCGGACCGGATACTGACCAGGGACCTGTTCTGGATAAAGGCCACGCCTGCTGAATCATACCCCCGGTATTCCAGACGCTTCAAGCCTTCAATCACGATGGGCACAGCCGGCCTGTGTCCGGTGTATCCAATAATGCCGCACATACTCCCTCACCTTTTTGTTCGAAGATCTGGACGATGAAAAACGCTTAAATTTCTTGAAATGCCTGGTGAACTGTTATCCATTCTTGGAGATGGAGACCCGGTACGAGTCATGGTCACGGACAAAGGCTGGCCAGGCCCGCACAAATCGCTGCAAGGCCCGGGTTCTGTGGCTTCTGGCATTCTTCTCCGCTTCCGACAGCTCTGCCGCGGTCCGACCGCTCGCCTGGTCCACAAACAAAGGATCATAGCCGAACCCGTTCGCCCCCCTGGGCTCACAGGCAATCCAGCCCTCCCAGCTCCCCTCCACCGTCAAATGCCTGCCCCCGGGCAGACAGGCACTGAGCACACACCGGAATCGAGCAGTTCGAGACTCCCTGGGCACCCCCTGCAGGGCCGAGAGGAGTTTGCGGTTGTTCTCGGCATCCGTGGCCCCGGGCCCGCTGAACCGGGCGGAATAGACCCCTGGTCCGCCCTCAAGGGCATCGACCTCCAGCCCGGAGTCGTCGGCCAGGGACGGGAGACCGGTTGATTGACAAACCGTGCTCGCTTTGTGTACAGCGTTTTCGGCAAAGGTACTCCCCGGCTCTTCAATGGCTCCAATGTGGGGATAGCTGTCCAGACCGAGGACCTGAATGTTCACATCCGCAGTCTGGAGCAGCCGTGATAATTCTCTGAGCTTGCCTCTGTTTCGAGTCGCCAGGACAATCTGCATTGCGCGCCTCACATCATACCGGGAAAAGAACTCCGGGATCGGTCGGGCAACCCCTTGCCCGACCGACTCTGTTTAGATTTCTACTATCATTTGCTGTAAAATTCAACAAACTGCCCAGCGTGCAGGAATTCTCAATTTTCGAGTTTCGTGCTTCGAATTTATCATAAGCAGATATTTGTAAAAAAAAAAATCGAAAATTGGAAATCGTAAATACTATAGCCCACCCCGGCCTCCAGACGCTCACGGTGTACACTGTGAGTCTGGGCTGCCCCAAAAACCGGGTTGACACCGAACGGATGCTGGGGCGTCTCGGGCCCGCCTACCGGGCTGCCCCTGAGGCCCGGTCTGCGGACATCGTCCTGGTCAACACCTGCGGCTTCATTCAGCCGGCTGTGGAAGAATCCCTGGAAACCATTCTCGAACTGGCTGAAGACCTCAAAGACCTGAGCCCCAAACCGCTGCTGGCGGTCACCGGATGCCTGCCGGCCCGATATGGACAGGAGCTGTGCGAACAACTCCCTGAAGTGGACCTCTGGCTCACCTTCCAGGACCAGGCCTCCTGGGAACGTCGCCTTGCACCCCGGCTGAAAGCCCGGGCTGGAGCCGCCCCCGCAGCCCCGGGGCTGGAGCCGGTCAGCCCGCCTTTGTTCGGGCGGCAGCTGAGCACCGCTCTGGGCACAGCCTATCTGAAAATCAACGAAGGCTGCCGCCATCACTGCAGTTTCTGCCTCATCCCCCGGCTCCGGGGGCCTCTGGTGTCCGTTCCGATGCAGGGCCTGGTCCGGGAGGCCAGGGAACTCCTGGACCAGGGGGTTCGGGAGCTCTGTATCGTGGCCCAGGACGTGAGTGATTACGGCCGGGACCTGGGCCTGGAAACCGGGCTGCAGTCGCTGCTCGAGCAACTGGCCCCACTGAGCGGTCTGCACTGGCTGCGGCTGATGTACCTCTACCCCGCCGGTCTGACCCGGGACCTGCTCGGATTTCTCAAAAAGCTCGGCCCCCCCTTTCTCCCCTATTTTGACATCCCCCTGCAACACGCCCACCCGGAAATCCTGAAACGCATGGGACGGCCTTTCCAGGTCGATGCCCAGTCCGTTATCCAACGCATTCGCGATTTTTTCCCGGAGGCCTGCATCCGATCAACCTTCATCACCGGGTTTCCGGGCGAAACCGAAGACCACTTTCAGACCCTGCTCCGCTTTCTCCAGACACAGCGCCTGAATCATGTCGGTGTCTTTCCCTTTTCCCCGGAGTCCGGCACCCGGGCCGCGTCCTTCGGCCCCGCGGTCCCCGAGCCTGTGCGGGAAGAAAGACGCGACCGGCTCCTCCAGGCCCAGGCGGCCATCAGCCGGGAGCATCTGGCCCGGGTCCTGGACCGGGAGGTGGAGGTCCTCATTGAGCGCTCCGATCCCGAGTGGCCGACCCTGTTTCAAGGCCGGACCTGGTTCCAGGCCCCGGAAGTCGACGGCATCACCTATACCAGCGCCTTGCAGGCCGGCCCCGGCCGGATCATCCCCTGCCGCATCGAGGAGACCAAGACCTACGATCTCGTTGCTTTGGAGGAGCCGGCGGCCTAAAAAATTTTTACCGTTATAAAATATTGCATTTTTTTTTGCAATCTGTTAGGGGTGATCAAATTTATCGTATTGAGGGGGTATTGATTGAATGCACGATTTAGAACAACATGAAAAAACACAGGAAGAAATGAGCGAAACACAAGGATTTGACGAAACCGATTTTGAATCGGCCCTGGAACATTACTTGAGCAACGACTTCGGCAATGTTGAAGAGGGCAGCCTGATCAACGGCAGGATCGTCAAGATCGGGCCGGAAAAAATTCTGGTGGACGTCAACTTCAAATCCGAAGGCCAGATTCCCACCGAAGAGCTTATGGACAAAGACGGCAGGGTCACGGTCCAGGAGGGCGATGCCCTCGACGTCTTTGTGACCCACAAGGGCGAAGGCCATATCCTCTTGTCCCACAAGCGTGCCAAACGGATGAAGGTCCTTGATGAGCTGGAGAAAATCCACCAGGAAGAGCAGAATGTCAAAGGAACGATCACCGAACGGATCAAGGGCGGATATACGGTCGACATTCAGGGCATAGAAGCCTTTCTGCCCGGTTCGCACGTCGATCTCAGGCCGGTCCCGGATATGGACGCCCTGGTGAATCAGGAATTCGAATTCCGCATCCTGAAGATCAACCGGAAACGCAGCAATGTGATCATTTCCAGGCGGATCATTTTAGAAGAACAGCGGGTGCAGCAGCGGGAAGAACTGCTCAAGACCCTGGAAGAAGGGCAGACCGTCAGCGGCCGGGTCAAAAATATCACTGAATATGGGGTGTTTGTCGATCTGGGCGGTCTGGACGGCCTTTTGCACATCACGGATATCTCCTGGAAGCGGATCAAGCATCCCAAGGAAATGGTCCAGCTGGACGACACCCTGGAGTTGAAGGTCCTGAGCTACGATCAGGAAAAGCAGAAAGTATCCCTGGGCATGAAGCAGCTGGTCCCCAATCCCTGGGAAAACATCCACGAACGGCATCCGGAAGGGGAAAAACTGACCGGCAGAGTCACCAATATCGTCGACTACGGGGCCTTTGTCGAGCTTGAACCCGGAGTGGAAGGCCTGGTCCATATTTCCGAAATGTCCTGGACCCGCAAGCTCCGCCATCCGTCGCAGATGGTCAGTATCGACGAGGACGTGGAAGTCGTTGTCCTGAGTGTGGACGCCGAGAAAAAGCGGATCTCTCTGGGGATGAAACAGGTCAAGCCCAACCCCTGGGATCTTGTCTTTGAAAAATACCCTGAAGGCACCGTCCTGGAAGCTCCCATTAAAAACATCACCGATTTCGGGATTTTCATCGGCATTGAAGAAGGGATTGACGGTCTGATCCATGTCTCGGACATCTCCTGGACCAAAAAAATCCATCACCCGGGGGAAAATTATAAAGTCGGCGACCTGGTCCAGGCCAAAGTGCTCACCGTGGACCGGGACAATGAAAAATTCACCCTGGGCATCAAACAGCTCAGTGAAGATCCCTGGCTGAAGATACCGGCCAGGTATCCGGAAGGCAGCGTTGTCACTGGTAAAATCAGCAATATAACTGATTTCGGCCTTTTTGTCGAAGTCGAGGACGGCATCGAAGGTTTGGTCCATCTCTCGGAATTGAGCCAGGAAAAGATCAAGTCCCCAAGTGAGCTTTTTGAAGAAGGACAGGAGGTCAGCGCCAAGGTCATCCGGGTCAGCGCCGATGATCGACGCCTGGGATTGTCCATCAAGCAGCTTCTGGAGGACGAAAACCGGAAGCGCCTGGTCAAGGAAAAAAACAACGAGTACACGGGCAACAGCCTGGGGGATATGATCAAGCAGAAACTGGAAGAAGATCAGCAGACCGAATCCGGGGAGGACGAGTGACTTATCGGTCATGAAGACAGACAGCAGCCGTGGACCGTGTTTCGGGTCACGGCTGCTCTCACAGGAGATCAGGTATGGAGACCGTCGCCGCCTTGTTGAAGAGCATGACTCACAGCTCACTGTCGGGGTTTTTCGGGGTCGCCGGGATCGCCGTGTTCCTGGGCTGTATCCTGGCCGCGGCCATTTACCGCATCAAAGAACAGATGGACCAGGACGGGCATTGATCCGGCTCAGTCCTCGATCCTGCTCAAATCCAGTTCATCCAGAATCTGTTTTTCCCGTTCTTTTTGCTGTTGATCCGCGAGCTGCAACACCGGGGTATAGCCTTCTCTGAGAAACAGGGTATGGAAATAACTGCCGTATTCCCCGGCATTGTAGAGTTTGAAATTAAAAGCGGACACCACCACTTCCAGTTCGATACCCAGGGTCTCAATCACCGGCTGCAGCCCTTCCTGCATTTCCAGCCCCCAGCCGTAGCCCTCGCCCTCGTAAAGCTCCAGATCGTTGGAGATGGTCGGATCACCCACATGACACACCAAAAAGACTTCCTCCGCGCCCAGGGGATCTTTGGGTGAATCCGAGTGAACAAAGACCTCTATGACCCGATCATCCAGCTCGGCTATCCGTTCCGCCAGGATTTGCAGTTTCTCAAAGCTCTTTTTCATATCCGACTCCCGCCTTCTCGCTCCAGAGGGTATACTGCCTTTGTGCTCCAAAGCTGACTTCGGAGCAACACATTTTCTTGTTTTCTGTGACAGAGATGAACCGATAAGTCAC
>CAZUMF010000046.1:0-21096 GCA_964621385.1 uncultured Desulfohalobiaceae bacterium | reverse complement strand
GCACATTGATCATATTTGCGCTGTGGGCGACAATGTTTTTGGAAATGAATTCGCTCTGTTGCAGTTCATTCAAATGATGGCTCAGTTCATGGTGTCTGGCTTTTTCTTGCTCGAGTTCATCTTTTAATTGTTCGAAATCGCCTATGTTTCTTTCGTTGGTGATAATCCTGATCAATTCTCCGTTCCGATCGAAGATCGGGTTGCCCGTCACAAGCAATTTGTTATTTTCCTTTGTGGTCTGCAAGAGACTGATCGGTTTTTTGTGTTTTAAAACTTCCAGAGTAGCAGAACAATCAATGTAGCCTTGTTCGAGGAGTTCTTCCATGGTTCGGCCAATGGCCTCCTCGGTTTTGATGCTATTGTTTCGTTCGGAGGCGGGATTGAGCTTGATGACCCGCGCCTGTTCATCGCAAATCCAGATCCCGTCCGGCGAGGATTCAATAATACTTTCCAATTCGCGGATGATTTGCTCCGAATTCTCTAGGCTTTCTATAAATTGACTTTCTTCGGAACGGTCCTCGCCCACGCAGAGAAAGACGAGATCCTCCCGGTCCACAGGGATTGCCTGGATTCGAAAGAGAGAGGTCCGGGTGGTATCCTGGTGGGTCAAAGTGGTTCCGCCGGGCGACTCATCAAGGGCCTTTGCGATTTCCTGCCACATGTCCGGCTGGAGAAGGTCCAGCCGACCACCAGGGGCAAGCTGGAGCTGATCTGCAGCGGTCTGATTGCCCTGTGTGATCAAACCCTGAGCATTGAATACGAATGCAGGGTGGGGGAACAGGTCGAACAGGGACCGAGCAATGGTTTCCCAGTCTGAAAACGTGGACATTGAAGATGCAAACGAAGTCTGTTTGAGCGGTTGACCAGCCATGTTTGATTCCTTATTCGTTCAATCTCGATAGATATGAATTCGTTTGCAGCTGACACTAAAAGAGTCAGGCGCTATCAACAATGACATTACGCAGTAAAGAGTATAGCAAATTTCATAAAAAAAGCAATGTAAAACTCGCCATGGGGGAATTGCATCCATTGTGATGCGGTTGCAAGTCTTTGACTCCAGAAATTTCTTGACAGTATCGTATTTTGTTTCTTGGCAAGAGCTGGTTTATCGTTATAGTATTCTGATTCTTATCGAAATCACGAGAAGGAAGGTTTATCTCTATGTGTCTGAACATTTTTGATAAATTATAATATGATGTCTTGGATTGCAATTTTTATCTCCTGAAAGTATGTCTGAGCACTGTCGCGGGCATCTGTCTTCTCTGTCAGTTTCGGCTGCTGGCAGCATTCGGCTTTCACAGCACGGTCCGACGCTGCCGCCCTCTGATCGTGACCCCGGCCAGAAACAACGGTGCTCAATCACTTCCTCCTTTTGAAGCGCATGTCGGAACGTCCCCGATATGTTTCACAATGTTTCAAGATCTTGAATTTATTTATTTTTTTTAAAAATCGTCACATTTGAACGCTCGAGTATGCCCCAACTGCAATCCATCCTGACAAAGTCCCTGGACCGCGTCGCCTTGTCAACAGAGGAGATCCTCGTCCTGCTCCACCTTTCAGACCCGGAGGCATTCGAAGCCCTTTTCCAGACGGCCCGTTCCCTACGCGAAGCCTGTTTCGGCCGTGAGGTCTTTCTCTACGGGTTTGTCTATCTGAGCACCTACTGCCGCAATGACTGCCGCTTCTGCTATTACCGCCGCTCAAACACACAATCCCTGCGCTACCGGAAAAGCGAGGAAGAGATCGTGGCTGTGTCTGCGGATCTGGCTCAGTCCGGGGCGCATCTCATCGATCTGACCATGGGGGAAGATCCCCATTATCTGAGCCGGGGGGAGGCCGGGCTGGATGAATTGGCCGGGGTCGTCCGCAAGGTCAGGCTGACGACCGGGCTGCCGGTCATGATCTCTCCCGGGGTGGTTCCGGTGGAGGGATTGCGCAAGCTGGCCGAAGCCGGCGCCGGATGGTATGCCTGTTATCAGGAGACCCACTCCAGGGAGCTGTTTCAAAAGCTGCGTATCGAGCAGGACTATGACCGGCGATTCCGGAGCAAGGTTTTGGCCCATGAACTCGGGATGCTCATCGAAGAAGGACTGCTTGCCGGCCTCGGTGAGCAGGACCGGGATCTCCTGGCCTCTCTGGAAGCCATGCGAACCCTGAATGCAGATCAGGTCCGGGTCATGAATTTTATCCCCCAGCAGGGGACCCCGCTGGAGACGGTGCCTGGAACCACCGCGGACCGGGAAACCCATCTTATCGCGATCATGCGCCTGCTTTTTCCAGACCGGCTCATCCCGGCCTCACTTGACGTGGACGGCCTGAACGGTCTGCCGAAGCGGCTGGCCGCTGGAGCCAATGTGGTCACTTCGATCATTCCTCCGGGCAGGGGCCTGGCCGGGGTGGCCCAGTCCAGGCTGGATATCGATGATTCCCGGCGGACCACCGCCGGGGTGGTGCCGGTTCTGGAGGAGAACGGACTCCGGGCCGGAACGATCCGGTCCTACCGAAACTGGCTCGCGCAGCGCTTAAGGATGGAGTGAAGAATGCAGCGCAGGTTGACCAGCGGACTGATCTGTCTGGTCCTGTCCCCTTTGTTTTACGCGGGCATGAGTGTCTCCGCCAAGCTGGCCGGGGACTACCTCACGGTCTGGCAGGTCGGGGTGGGCCGCTTCATTCTCGGTCTGGTGGGCATCCCTGTGCTCGTCTGGTACCTAGGGCTCAGTCTCCTGGGCCGCAAACGCCTGCTTTTGACCCTGCGGGGGGTGTGCGGGGCCGTGGCCTTCCTGCTGCTGGTGGCTGCTTTTCAGCGCATTCCCCTGTCCCTGGCCATGATTCTGTTCTATCTCTACCCGGCCTTTACCGCTCTCTTGTCGCCATGGGTGGCGGGGGAGCCGGTGGCCCGGGCGGCTTGGCCGTTCATCGGCGGGGCTTTCCTGGGGATTGCCATCATTCTCTGGCCCAATGACGTCAGCCCGGCGGTGGGCCTGGGGCATCTGTTCGCGGTGACGGCCTCGGTGCTTTGCGCCCTGACCCTGCTGCTGGTGAGGCGGTTGGGGCGGGAGAACAATATCTACACTCTGTTTTTCTATCTCTGCCTGATCGGCACGCTGGCCGCGCTTGGCCCGCTGTTGTTTTCGGACTTTCCCGTCCTGCCCCAGGGCGTCGCCGCCTGGAGCGGTGTCCTGGCCGTGGCTCTTTTCTCCATCGGTGCCCAGCTGTCCATCAATCAGGCCCTTTCCTCGATTCCGGCGCCCAAAGTCAGTGTGATGATGACCGCGGAGGTTCCCCTGGTGGCCTGTTTTGGTGTTCTGTTCCTCAATGAGCCTGTGAGCTGGCAGTTGGTGCTTGGAGCCCTGCTCATCTTCGGAAGCGGCTTCGGTCTCAATCTGCTTCCCATCCGGTCCGGAGGCTGACGGCCGGCCCGACCAATCATTTCCGGCTTGCATGGGGTGCTTTTCCCTTTCGCCCCTCGGAGATCGCCTCGGGGGGAAAGGCCGTGTCTGGAACGAGTGCGGCACGCCTGGCGCTGAACACGGACAAGGCCGCGACCCCGAAGAGGATCATCCCCCCGCCGACGAACAGCCGCCAGGATACGGCCTCCTGGAGGAGAAACACCCCGGCCAGAACAGAAAAGACCGCCTCAGTGGTCATGAACACCCCGCCCTCCCAGCTGCGGCAATAGAAAAATCCCTGGTTCATGGAGATTTGGGCCGCGGTGGAGGAGATGACCATGGCCAGGCAGAGGAGCCAGTCCATTCCGGTTTCCGGCAGCCTGGGATCCCGGAGAAAGGCGGGCAGGGTGACCAGCATGCCCATGCTGCAGAAATAGAGATAGATGATCACCGGGCCGTTCTGCCGTCGCAGGGAACGGATCAAGGTCACGGTCAAGCCGAAGAGCATGGCCCCGCCCAGGGCCAGGAATTCACCGAGGGGGCGGCCAGAGAACTGGAATTCGAAAAGCAGGCAGGCCCCGGCCACCACCACGAGAATGCAGGCCCCGTCGGCGGGCCGCAAACGGTCCCCGTAGAGCCAGATAGCGAAAAAGGCTGCAAAAGCCGGGTAGGTATAGAAAATGACCATGGCCGTGGACAAAGGCAGTATGCGGATGGCCGCGGCAATGGTCAAAAAGGCCAGAGAACCGTTCAATCCCCTGATGATCAGCAGCCTGTAGTTGAAGCCTTTGTAAGGATTGCCGTTTCGTCCGAAGAGCAGCAGAAGCAGGACCACGCAGCCGCTGAACCGAAAGAAGGCAATGTGCCAGGGGGAGAAGGACGATCCCAGAAGCTTGATCGTGAGATTCATGACCGTGAACTGGAGGGCGGCGGAAAGCATGATCAGGGGACCGATGCCGGCAGCGCGAAGCGATTGGGGAGACATAGGCAGCAGCTATCCTTACTTCTGGCGGATGCGTCAGGGCCAATCCCCGACCTCCGCACAAGACAGCCGGACCTTACAGCAATGCCAAGGACTGGGCAAGAACGGACTGGGCTGGAATTCAGAGTCGGGGGTCCGGTGGAGGGGAAGCGGGCGATTCGGATCGTTCGTTTCCACAAAACTGATAGCCGGCCCCGCGAATACTTATGATGAAGACCGGATGTTTGGGATCGGGTTCAAAATATTTGCGCAGCCTGGCGATGAAGGTGTCCACAGTCCTGGTTTCCACTTCAGCGCTGATGCCCCAGACATGCTCCAGTAAATATTTTCTGGAGACGATGCGTCCCTGATGTCTGCAGAGGCACTTCAGGAGCATGGCTTCCCGCGGCGTCAGCTGGAATTGCCGCTTCGGGGTGGTCGCCTGCAGCGTTTGAAAATCCACCGTATTCCCACCGAAATGGACCATCGTATCCCGACCCTCCCCTCCCTGATACCAGAGCCTGCGGGTGAGCATCCCCTTGACCCGGAGCAGGAGTTCCTGAAGATGAAAGGGTTTGGTGAGATAATCGTCCGCCCCGATTTCCAGGCCGGTTATCCGGTCTTTGGCCGCGGTTTTGGCCGTGAGCATGAGAATCGGCAGTTGCGGCCACTTGGTTCGAATTTCCCGGGCCACGGCGAAGCCGTCGATATAGGGCAGCATAATATCCAGGACAATCAGCTCGAAAGGCTGCTCCTCGACTTTTTCCAGGGCCGCTTTGCCGTCGGCGACCCGTTCCACACTGTAGCCTTCCTGGGAGAGATTGAATTCCAGGCCCAGGGCCAGACTGTCTTCGTCTTCGACGATCAGAATCCGGCTTCCCGCAAGTTGGGTCATGACGGTTCCTTCCCTGTGCCAAAGGTTTTTCTGGTTTTTTGCAACAAGTTTTTGAAGATCCGTTTTCTCGACTCGGTGTACACCGGCAGTTTGATCACAAACATGGTGCCTTTTTCCTGATGTTTCGGGGACAGGGTTATCCGCCCATGATGGAAGCGCAGGATCTCCCGAATCCAGTAGAGTCCGAGTCCGGTTCCTTTCACACTTGGGGTTTTCGGCGTATTGACGCGGTAAAATTTACGAAAGACCTTTTTGGTCTCGGCCTTTGGGATCCCAATGCCGTGATCCGAATAGGACAGGACAAAAGTGTCGGCATCACAAAAGAGATGGATTTCGATGCGGGCCTGACCTTCACTGTATTTCAGGCTGTTGTCGATTAAATTGTCCAGGACCACCTTAAAGGCCTGCCGGTCCAGAACACAGCGGCAGGCGGCCCGGCCGAAAACCTGGACGGCCTGCTTGGGCAGCTTGAATTCTTCCCTGGCCTGCCGAACCAGGTCGCGCACCACGGCATCGACATCTAGGACTTCGAAATCATGAGCGATCTTCTTTTTTTCCAGGGCAGGAATTTCGAGGATGATATTGATCAGCTTTTCCAGCCGTCTGGAATCTTTGAGCATCATGGCGATGAACTTTTCCTGCTGGTCACGGCTGAGCTGGTATTTTTCCAGGGTTTCCAGATGAAGCTGGATGGTGGCCAGGGGTGACTTGAGTTCGTGAGTCACATTGGAGATAAAATTGTCATAGAGCTGGGTCAGATTGAACTGGATGCTCAGCCGGTGGAACAGAAGCGACATTCCCGCGGATACAGCCACAAGAAGCAGCAAGCCTCCAACCAGGATCAGGATGGTGTGGCCTCTGGACATGGCCTGAGGGGTGAACTCTGCCCCGATTTCGCTGATAAGCATATAGTTGCTCACATACCAGTAGATCCACAGGCCCAGCAAAATAAGCCAGGCCAGCTGGGCAAAGATAAAGATCAGCATGTGATAGACAAAGGATCGGCCTTGTTTCATGAATTGCTCCGGAGTAAGGCTTTGTATTCATAAATATTCAGGGTCTTCCCAGAATATTTACACAACTTTTACAGAAAGGGGATTGTCATTTGAAAAACGATGATGTCGAATACAGATGCAAACCGAAACACTGATATCCTTTTACATCTCTATCATACTCAGGAGCTGTAGCATGCGTCAACCAACTCTGCCCGATCTTCATTTTGGCGAATTGAGCGCCAGACGTCCCATTATTCAAGGCGGAATGGGAGTGGGGATCTCCGGAGCGCGCCTGGCTTCGGCCGTTGCCAATCAGGGCGGCATCGGCGTGATCTCGGCCGTGGCCCTGGGAGTTGTCTATCCGGAGCCTTCAGAAAGTTACAAAAAGGGCAATACACGAGCCCTCAAGCATGAAATACGAAAAGCCAGGCAGTGGAGCAAGGGCCTGATCGGGGTGAACATCATGGTCGCCCTGTCTGATTACGACGAGCTGCTGGAGGCGGCCCTGGACGAGGATGTGGATTTCGTCTTTCTCGGGGCGGGGCTTCCCTTGAAGTTTCCGGATTCCGTGCCGCCGGAACGCCTGCGCCGCATGCGGACTAAGGTCGTTCCCATCGTGTCCTCGGCCAAAGCCGCCAATTTGATTTTACGGCACTGGAGCAAACGCTTTCAGCATCTGCCGGATGGATTCGTGGTGGAAGGCCCCAAGGCAGGCGGGCACCTGGGGTTTAAACCGGAACAAATCGATGATCCGCACTACGATCTGTCCCGGCTCATTCCGGAAGTGGTTGAGGCGGTGGCCCCTTTTTCCAGGGAGTATTTGAAGGCCCTGCCCATTATTGCGGCCGGGGGGGTGTATACCGGGGCGGATATTTTTGATTTTCTGGAGCTGGGCGCCCAGGGCGTCCAGTTGGGGACCCGTTTTGTGGCCACCCATGAATGCGATGCGGATATCGAATTCAAAAAGGCCTATATTCGTTCCGGAAAAGAAGATTTAACCATTATCCAGAGCCCGGTGGGACTGCCTGGACGGGCTCTGGAGAATGATTTTCTCAAGGACGTGGCCCAGGGAGGGCACAAGCCTTTCAAATGCTCCTGGAAATGTCTGAAGAGCTGTGATTATAAACACTCGCCGTACTGCATTGCCGAGGCCTTGACCCAGGCCAGACAGGGAAAGCTGGAGGACGGTTTCGCCTTTGCCGGAGCCAATGCCTGGCGGGTCGATCGGATTCTGTCGGTCCAGGAACTCATGGAGAGCCTGGCTGAAGAGTATGCAGACTGTCTCCGCCCTCATGACTACGCTGCCGGGTTTCAGGCGGCGGCCCTTTAGAGGCTTCTCGGTGAATCTTTGGCATAGCAAACAAGAACATGGGTTGCTCCAAAGCAGTTGAAGTCTTTGTCATAGAAATTAGAAATTGGAAATTGGAAATTTGATGAGGCGTAATAGAACGCTCTGCTTTTCTGCATTCTTTTCTTGCCAATTTCTAATTTCGAATTTCCAATTTCGAAATAAACCTGAAATCTTTGGACTGCGGGCCTAGCCGGCTTAGGGTTTGTTGGGTCCATGTTCCTGGGGAAGGCTTCCGGTACGCCTCTGTGGGCCGTCAGCCGGCCTGGGGCAGTTCATCCCAGGCCGTGGTGAACCGCCGGGAGAGGCTGTCGCGGCGCATGTCCCAGCTCTTCCGGCTGTTTTTCGTCAGGCCGATCCGGACGGTGTCGCGTCCGTATTTGCTGTTGAGCCGGTCTAGGGCCTGCATCAGCCTGTTTTCCCGCTTCTGCCGTTCCTGGTCCAGGTCGAACAGACTCAGCTGTCGGGTTGAAGCGGGCTGCAGCGCCGACAGGACGACCCCGGCTTTTTGGTAGGCGTGGCCGGGTCTGTGCAGGCTCTCCACAATCTCTCCGGCTTTGTGGAGCAGGGCGGGGGTAAAGGCTGTGGGGCGGGGCAGGGGGCGACCCTGATGGGCTTCGTGCCGGGGGCCGGGCTTGAAGGGGTTTGTTTTGAGAAAAACCTCAATATGGCCGGCCTGGAGTCCCTGCTGGCGCAGTTTGGCCGCAGCCTGCTGCGCATAGAGGTGAACGGCCTGCCTGATGGCGGACAGCTCCGAAACCAGGCATCCAAAGGATCGAGAGCAGGCGATGCTCTTCTGGGGGGCCGGGATCGGCTCCAGATCGAAACAGGGCTGCCCCCGTAGTTCGAAAACCGTGTACAGGCCGGTGATGGTCAGGTGTTTTTTGATCCACCAATCCGCGCAGTCGCTCAGATCCAGGGCGCTCTGCAGGCCGCGGTCCTGGAGGAAGCGGGTGTAACGGGGGCCGATGCCCCAGACATCTTTGACCGGAACCGTCTTGAGGACGGTCTTTCGCCGGTCTGTGCCGGTGAGATCGAAGAGTCCGTTCTGTTCCGGACGGTTTTTGGCCAGCCTGTTGGCGATCTTGGCCAGGGTCTTGGTCGATCCGAGGCCGATGGAGACCGGGATGCCGGTCCATTTCCCCACCGTTTCCCGGATGCCTGCACTCCGGGAGAGTGCCGATTCCGCCCGGAGTCCGGAGAGATCCAGAAAGGCCTCGTCAATGGAGTAGACCTCGATCCGGGGGGCTGATTCACGCAGAACCTCCATGACCCGGCGGGACATATCCCCGTACAGGGTGTAGTTGGAGGAGAAGACCCGAACCTGGTGCCTGGCAAAGAGTTCGGCGCATTGAAAGGCCGGAGCCCCCATCCTGACGCCCAGGGCCTTGACTTCGGCGGAGCGGGCCACGACGCAGCCGTCGTTGTTGGAGAGCACCGCCACCGGTCTGTCTGCCAGCTCCGGATGGAAGACCCGTTCACAGGACACATAGAAATTGTTGCAGTCCACCAGGGCGATGACAGGGTGTTGTCTGTCCATACGTATCTGTTCATGGGTTCAGGGCGTGGATGGCATGGGTTACCACGCCCCAGACCAGGAAGTCGGACTCCCGGGAGAGGGGGATCTCCGTGAAATCCGGATGGGCCGGACAGAGCCGGACGGGACCGCGATCAAAATGAATCGTCCGGACCAGAAACTCCCCCTGAAACGTGGCCAGGACAACGCTTCCCTGTTTCGGGTCCCGGGAGCGGTCCACGATGAGCAGATCCTGGGGATGGATCCCGGCCTGGATCATCGAGTCGCCGGCCATGCGCACGAAGAAGGTGGCGGTCGGATTGCGGATCAGGTGGCCGTTCAAATCCAGGTCGTGCTCCAGGTAGTCCCGGGCCGGGGACGGGAATCCGCTCCACCGGCCGGAGTCGCGTTTTCTGCTCATGGCTGCAACCTGGTCGTCTTCTGGTGATATTTTGAAAATGCCATCGCCATACGGTATGGCGGGCTCTTCTTGTCGTAACCGTGAACCGTGAACCTGGAACCGTGAACGCTCTTTAAAGGAGCTGATCGATGTCCAGGCTCCGCCCGCAGTCCGGACAGGCCGTGGCCAGGGCCTCCGGACCGGTCTCCGGGATGTGGAAGACAGGGGTCCAGTGCCTCCCCCGGAGGTAGCAGACCCAGACCGGACGGCCGCAGGCGCAGAATCGCTTTTGACCGGGGCCGGGCATCCCGGGCTGCAGGCCCTGGGGATCAAGGCCGGAAAAGGCTTTTTGGCCGGTGAGCCGGCCGGATTCCTGGACGCGGGTCCGGGCGGGGACGGGTTGGTTCAAGCGGGCTGGGGAATCGGTTCTCAGATGCGCGAGCATGATGGCCTCCTTGTTGAGTTGAAAGAACAGAAAAGTTTATCTATATAAACAATTCGGGCAAAAAAAAGACTTTCTTTCGAAAAATTTGCATGGGCGCCGCGCCCATGCAAATTTACAGCTCCCGGCCGATCCAGACCAGGGCCCCGATAATCCGGACGGTCTCCAGCTCTTCTCCTTGAACGAAGATCGGGCTGTAGTGCGGGTTGGAGCTGATCAGGACCAGCTTGCCGGGATGTTTTTCAATGCGTTTGATCATCACGGTGTCTTCGATGCCCAGAGCGTAAATCCGTCCGGCGATGAGCTCCTGCTGGGACTGGTCGATGAGCACGGTGTCATGCTCCAGGATGGCCGGCTCCATACTGTCGCCGACCACGTCCATGAGGACCATCTGCTTGGGATTGCCTTTTTTTTGCAGCCATTCCCGGCGAAAGGCGTAGTATCCCTCCACATCCCCGTTGATTTCAAAAGAGCCGCCCCCTGCACTCAGTCTGGCCCTGACTTTGGGAATCTGCCGGAAGTGCTGGATGAAATCCGATTCCTCCCGTTTTTCCCCGTGCCCGGTCTCCAGCCATTCCGGCGCCAGGTCAAAGGTCCGGGTCAGTTTGAAGATCCAGCTCTCCGGAACGGTGCCCCGCTGCTTGGCCTGGGTGATGGCCGAGCGGTTGACCTGGAGCACGGCGGCCAGCTCCGTCTGGGAGTGAATGCCGATGGTTTCTTTGATCCGCTGGAAGAATTGATCAAAAGCGCTTCGACTCATCTGGGCTCCTGCTGTGTTTGTGTCTGTTGCCTTATATAAACATCTTCTGCAACAAAACGCAAGCATTTTTTTTCGAGAAAATGTGCCTGGCGATCATGACTTGTCAAAGCCGGGCATTCTCCCTAAAATACCCGGAGAAATAACAGGCTGCAAGGATTGACTTCATGAAACGTGCTTTTGATGTGATCATTGTGGGCGGCGGACCGGCCGGTTTGTTCGCCGCCTATTATCTGGCCAGGCATTCGAGTCTGGACGTTTTGCTGCTGGAGAAAGGGAAGGTGCCGGAAAAGCGCTCCTGTCCCATCAACAACAATCAGAACTGCCTGCATTGCAATCCGTGCAATATTCTTTCCGGGATCGGCGGAGCGGGTTTGTTTTCCGACGGCAAGCTGAATTACATTCACAAGCTCGGCAAAACCGATCTGACCCAGTTTTTGCCCCTTTCAGAGGCCGTGGCCCTGATTGAGGAAACCGAAGCGATTTACAATGAATTCGGCATGGACGGCCAGATCTATCCCACGGATATGGCCAGGGCCAAGCAGATCCGCAAAGAGGCCCGCAGAGAAGGCATCGAGCTGTTGCTCATCAAGCAGAAGCATTTGGGAAGCGACTGCCTGCCCGGCCATATCTGCGGCATGCTGGATTATATCAGCCAGAAGGGAGTGGCGGTCCTGTGCGGCGTGGATGTTCAGGACATCATCTGCGACGAGGACCATGTGCAGGGGGTACATTCCGATCAGGGAGACTTTCTGGCCCCGAAAGTGATTCTGGCCCCTGGCCGACTGGGGGCGGACTGGATGGGCCAGCTGGCGGACCGCTACCACCTCGGGAAAACCCACCGGGGGATCGAGGTCGGAGTCAGGGTGGAGGTCCAGAACGATATCCTGCAGGATCTGACCGAAGTGATCTATGATCCGACTTTTTTTATCCAGACCACGACCTATGACGACCAGACCAGGACCTTCTGCACCAATTGGGGCGGGTATGTCAGTCTGGAGAACTATCAGGAATTTGTCTGCGTGAATGGGCATGCCTACCTGGACCGGAAATCCGAGAACAGCAATTTTGCGTTTCTGTCCAAAGTGGTTTTGACCGAACCGATTACGGACAACCACGCCTATGGAGAGTCCATCGGCAGACTGGCGTCGATCATCGGCGGCGGCAAGCCGATCCTGCAGCGTTTCGGTGACTTGAAGATGGGGCGGCGAAGCACCTGGCACCGGATTCAAAAAGGCTATATCGAACCCACGCTCAAGGAGGTGGTCTGCGGGGACATCGCCATGGCCCTGCCGGAGAGGATTCTGACCAATATCATGGAAGGACTGGAACTTTTGAATCAGGTTGTTCCGGGAGTGGCCAACGACGGGACCTTGCTCTATGCGCCGGAGATCAAGTTTTTCGCCACCCAGATCAAAACAAACGCCCAGCTGGAAACCCGGATTAAAAATCTTTTTGTGGCTGGAGACGGGGCCGGCGTTGCCGGCAATATCATCGCGGCCAGCGCCACGGGGCTCATGCCCGCCAAGGCGATACTTCAGACTTGTTGGTCAAGCTGCTGATTGACGATACATCCATGCGTTTCATCGAGTACATCAGGCAAGCGGGCTACAGGCCTTTCCAGGGCACAGTCACCGCGAAGGTCTACCGGTTTTTCGAATGCCCGCATCCAGTGAAGGCCAAATGGTACGTCAACAAGGACAGGACGAGCTTTCAATGCGTCGGGTGTGCACTTGCCTGCGAAACTGACGATTGGAGGTGTTTTCAGCTGTTTTTGCCCCTGGAGCCGTGGGAAGGGCTTGATGATTGAAGAGTGATGATTGTAGAGTGCTGAAGAGTTAAAATATATATTGATCCAATTGTGGTTTTTGAAACAAAGACTGATTGTCCTTTGATTTCAACGACAGAATCCTGAAAAAGTGAGGTTGGATCAGTATGAAAAAGAGGAGGTTGTATGACCCGGAGTTTACATTGTCTGGTATCAGGAAAAGTGCAGGGTGTGTATTTTCGCAGTTGGACCAAGGATCAGGCCGATAACCTCGGCGTCAAGGGCTGGGTGCGCAATCTCAACGACGGGCGCGTCGAGGTGCTGTCCCAGGGGGAGGAGGAGGCCCTGCAGTCCTTCAAGACACGGCTGGCTCAGGGCTCGCCCATGAGCCTGGTTGAGAACATTGAATGCAACTGGATGGACTACGACAAGGCCTACGATATATTCGAACAGCGACTCTGACTTTATTGCGAAGACCCCAGTTCCAGGCGTTCGGCTATTCTCTGTAATTGCCTGCCTGTTTGGGTGTCTTTGGCCACTTCTTTTTCAATCGTGGTGATTCCTTTTAACACGGTGGAGTGCCTTCGGTTGACGTGTTTGCCGATGTCTTTCAGGGACAGGTCCGTGTATTTTCTGGCCAGGTAAAAGGAGATATTCCTGGCCAGAACGAGATTTTTCTTCCTGCTTTTGGAGCCCAGCTTGCCCGGGGAAAAGCCAAAGGCCTCACTCACACAGTTGAGGATTTCCTCCATTTTGGGTGTATGGGAGCTCGGGATGTAGTTCTTGAGGACATCCCAGGTCATATCCTGCGTGATCTCCTCCTGCAGGATTTTGGTTTTCAGGAGCAGGTTCTGCAGGCAGCTTTCAAGCTGGCGGATATCGCTGGTGATCTTTGAGGCGATCAGGGTCAGAATGGAGTCCGGTATGGTGAGTTGATGCCGGGCGACCTTGGAGCGGATGATTTTGAGGCGGAGATCGTAATCCGGTTTCTGGATCGGGGCCAGGACACCGGAGCAAAAATACGAGGTCAACTGACTGTCGACTTTCTGGAGTTCATTCGGCAGGAAGGAACTGCTAAAAACCACTTGACTGCCTCGGTCCCGAAGGACTTTGATCAGGGACAGCAGCTCTTCCTGCATTTTGGCTTTTCCCTGAAAAAAATGCACATCCTCCATGAGCAGCAGGTCAACATTGTCCCGGTATTTTTTCTTGAACTGCTCGATTTTCCTGTTTTGCAGGGCGCGCACCATTTGGCCGGCGAATTGTTCGGAAGAGACATAGGCCACGTTGATGAAGTCCTTGCGAACGGTTTGACTCAGGTGATGGCCGATGGAATGGATCAAATGGGTCTTTCCCAATCCCGGTCCGGAGCTCAGAAAGATGTTGTCCACAGGCAGATCCTGACTGCAGATCCCGTTGCAGGCGGCATAGGCCAGGCTGTTGCTTTTACCCACGATAAACTGATCAAAGCAGAATCTCCATTTCTGAACCGGCTGCGGATCGATATGGGGGAGCAACTGTTGTTGTCGGTGTTCCGGACGTGCGAGCAATTGCTTGTGAAATCCGTTGTTACCGGCAATGGCTTGAATGCTCAATTCCGGAACATATCCCAGGACCTCAGCCGAGGATTCGAGGATAATGGATTGAAAGCGGTCCTTGATGCTGGAAACGACGAATTCGTTGGGAGCCTGGATAAACAGGGTTTGATCCTGGATTTCCGCCTGGAGTGGATGAATCCAGACTTGAAAGGTCCCGGGCTTGAGCCGTTGTTTGAGTTTATCCTGTATCTTGTCCCATTTAAGCTTCATAGGGGCGGATTATAGGCCCCAGAATTGATTTTACAAGATGGATATATTTTGATTATTCGAGGTTGTACCTGATCAGGAAATTTTTGTTTAAGTTATTCATATATAGGCATTATTGAAAAAATTCCTGAACTGGCATGCCTTTGAGGACAGCCTGGAAATCGGGGCAGGAAGGTTGCTCCCTGTGATTTTCTGGGTGAGCTCAGTGGAGCGCTTCTTTTTTTTTACATGGCGTATTGCATTTTTTTTGCATTTTCTTTTGATTGCTTGAGAATTTTGAAAACGAGTTGATTTTGCACGGTTTCTGTGTAACACAATTGACAAGAAATTGAAAAAATATTTCAAAAGTCAGTCTTGCCGCTGGCTGGGCCTGTATGAAACTTCAGCTGAAGCCACGAAAAAATTGTGAGAGGTCTGTATTGACAACGCCGTAAAAAAATGAAAATTTCTGATATTCTTTTCATGGATTTCAGCTGCGTGCTTGAGCTGGTTGAAATCATGATATTTTTTTGTTTTTCCACACAAAGGCAGTGATTTTACCCGAAACAAAGGAGGACAGTATGGCCTATGATGCGACCCAAATGAAGGATTGGCAGATTTCAGAAGCTGCGGAAGAAAATATGCCCATGCCGGATGAATGGCGGGACAAGCTTGGTCTGGAAAAAGATGAAATGATGGCCATGGGACGCTTGTCCAAGCTGGATTTTCTCAAAATCATGGACCGCTATAAAGACAAGCCCGACGGCAAGTACATCGAAGTCACGGCCATCACTCCGACTCCTTTGGGGGAAGGCAAGAGCACGACCTCGGTGGGCCTGATGGAAGGCCTGGGCAAGCGCGGCAAAAACGTGGGCGGGGCCCTGCGGCAACCCTCCGGGGGGCCGACCATGAACGTCAAGGGTACGGCCGCCGGAGGCGGAAATTCCATTCTCATTCCCATGACCGAGTTCTCCCTGGGCTTGACCGGTGACATCAACGACATCATGAACGCCCACAACCTGGCCATGGTCGCTCTCACCTCCCGGATGCAGCATGAGCGGAACTATTCTCCGGAAAAGATCGAAAAACTTTCCGGCATCCCGGCCCTGAACATCGATCCCAAACGGGTGGAAATGGGCTGGATTATCGATTACTGCGCCCAATCCCTGCGCAACATTATCATTGGTCTCGGCGGCCGGATGGACGGTTTTACCATGGAGTCCAAATTCGGCATTGCGGTCAGTTCGGAATGCATGGCCATTTTGTCCATTGCCAAAGATCTGGCGGACATGAAAAAACGCATGAATGAAATCACCGTGGCCTTTGACAAAAGCGGCAAGCCTGTGACCACCGGCGATCTCAAGGTGGGCAACGCCATGACCGCCTGGATGCGAAATACCATTAACCCCACGTTGATGTGCACGGCTGAATATCAGCCCTGCATGGTCCATGCCGGCCCTTTTGCCAATATCGCCGTGGGACAGTCCTCGGTTGTTTCCGACCGGGTCGGTCTGAAGCTCTTTGATTATCATGTCACGGAGAGCGGTTTTGCCGCGGATATCGGCTTTGAAAAATTCTGGAACGTAAAATGCCGGAACAGCGGCCTCAAACCGCATGTCTCGGTCTTGACCACCACGATCCGGGCCCTGAAAATGCACGGCGGGGGACCGAAAGTGGTTCCCGGACTGGCCATGCCCGAGGAATATGTCAAGGAAAACGTGGGCCTGGTGGAAAAGGGTCTGGAAAACATGGTCCATTTAATCAATGTCATCCGCAAGTCCGGCATGAACCCGGTGGTCTGCACCAACTGCTTTCATACGGATACCGACGCCGAGATCGAAGCGGTCCGCAAGGCGGCCGAGGCGGCCGGGGCCCGCTGCGCCAAATCCACCCATTGGGCCGACGGCGGGGACGGCGCCCTGGAATTGGCCGATGCCGTAATCGATGCCTGTGAGGAAGACTCCAAGTTTGAATTCCTCTACCCTCTGGAAATGAAGCTCCGGGATCGGGTGGACCGGATTGCCAGGGAAGTCTATGGGGCCGACGGTGTAAGCTGGACCCCGGATGCCGACAAAAAGGCCCAGATGCTGGAGGATGATCCCAAGTATGCGGATTTTGCCACCATGATGGTCAAGACCCATCTGAGCCTCAGTCATGATCCGACCCTGAAGAACGTTCCCAAGGGCTGGACCCTGCCCATTCGCGATGTGCTCATCTATTCCGGGGCCAAGTTTCTCTGCCCCTGCGCCGGGACCATCAGCCTGATGCCCGGCACCGGGTCGAATCCGGCCTACACCAAAGTTGACGTGGATACGGAAACCGGCAAGGTCTCCGGCCTGTTTTAAGATTGATTATTGACTAGAGAAGATTGAATAGTGCTGCCAAGAAGAAGACCTGAATGAATCTTGACAGCCTTATTCAAAACCTTGCTCAAAAAAACCCCGCAACCGCGGGGTTTTTTTAGAGCAGAAATCCGGTGGGGAAGGGATCGGAAGGATCGACCGCGAATTGGTGATAGCCGGTAATATGGGCGCTGCCGGTGATTTCCACCACCACGCCGGGGAAGTCTCCAATGGGTCGTTCTTCGACTATTCTGGCCTGGAAGGTGGTGCCTGCAGGCCCCTGGTTGGAGTAGCGCTCGTGAGACTGCAACCGGCCCTGCCGGTAGAGCAGGGTCACTTTGGCCGCGGTGCCTGTGCCGCAGGGCGAGCGGTCCACATGGGCCTCGCCGTAGACCACCAGGCTCCGGCCCTGCAATGGGTTCAGCAGCTGATGTTCATACAATTCAACAACATCGATCGTGTTCACTTCAGCCCGTTCAGGATGGGCTACCTGAAGCTGCTGGTTGGCTTCCTCGATAATCCGCATCCCCAATGCAGCCAGGGAGTCGGGGCGGATATCGGTCAGATGGAGATCGAGCTGGGCCGCATTGACCATGACGAAAAAGCCGCCCACGCAGACCGTATCCACCTTCAGCACACCCCGACCGGGCACCTGAAGGTCAAGCCCGGTCTCATAGACAAATGCGGGGACGGTGCAGATGGAGACGGACTCTACCGACCCGTCCGGACTGATCCGGGCTGTGGCGGGCATCACGCCGGAAGGGGTGTCCACCTTGACCGTGATCTCCCGGCTGTCTGCCGCAAGGACCCCGGTTTCCAGGAGGTTGGCCACGGCTCCGATGGTGGCGTGGCCGCAGAGATAGGGGTAGCGTTTGGCGTCCATGTAGATCAGGCCGAAGGCGCAGTCCGGGGAGACCGGCTCCGTCAAGACGGCCGTCAACAGGTCGGCATTGCCCCGGGGCTCTTGATTCAAAAGCCGGCGGATGTCGTCCAGATGCTCCTGGAAAAAGAGCCGCTTTTCGGCCATGCTGCTGCCCGGAATAGCGGGGAGGCCGCCGACGACCAGCCTGGTGGGTTCTCCCGCGGTATGCGAGTCCAGGGTCTGGATGGTCCCGGGATAGAGGCTCTGAAAGCCTTTGTAGATCTGTTTGTAGTCCATGTTTCTGGTTCTTGGTTCATGGATAGGTCAGAGGGCTATTTTCTTTTCTTAACCGTGAACTGTGAATTCTCCGAGCCGTAGGCTCTACGAATCGGAGGCCAGGATTTCTGCCCTCCGACCTCCGACTTCCGACCACCGACCACTGTGCTTCATTCCTTGGGAATCAAGCGGCAGTGCCGGGGCGGGATGTGCAGGGTGACCGCGTCCTTGTCCCGAAAGGGGAATTCCCGGCTGATGCTGATGGCATGCACCACGGTTCCATCCTGGAGTTCGACAAAATACCAGGCTTCCCCGCCCATGTACATCCTGCTTTTGACGATGCCGTCAAAAATATTGACCTCGGTGCCGGGGATGATTTCGCCCCGGGTCACGACGTCAATTTTCTGAGCCCGGACCAGCAGTTCGAGTTCCATCCCGGTTTCCCAGCCTTCATCATGTTCGCTGTATAGAGTTTTCCCGTCTGCCACCTCGACTTTGAGCAGCCCGTTTTCCCGGCCCTGAATCCGGCAGGGGTAAAAATTGCAGTGGCCGAGGAAGTCGGCCACAAAATGATTGACCGGGGCGTCGTAGACTTCTTCCGGACCGCCTTCCTGCTGTTTGAGTCCGTCCTTCATGACCACGATATTGTCCGACATGCTCAGGGCTTCACGCTGATCGTGGGTCACGAAAATCGTGGTGATGCCGAGTTCGCTCTGGAGGTTGTCCACCTCCTGGCGCATTTCCTCCCGGAGGTTCTCATCCAGGGCGGACAGGGGTTCGTCCATGAGCAGGACATCCGGCTCGATGACAATGGCCCGGGCCAGGGCGATGCGCTGCTGCTGTCCGCCGGAGAGCTGGGCCGGTTTTCGGTATTCCACCCCGGGCAGACGGACGGTTTCCAGGGCCCGGATCACTTTCTTTTTGATCTCGGCTTTGGGCACATTCCGGTATTTCAAGCCGAAGGCCACATTGTCGAAAATCGACTTGTGCGGGAACAGCGCATAATCCTGAAAAATCATGCCAAGATTGCGCTTGTGCACCGGGACGTCATTCACCCGTTTGCCCTTGATATAGATATCGCCTTCAGTGCAGTCTTCCAGACCGGCGATCATCCTGAGGATTGTTGTCTTGCCGCAGCCGGACGGTCCAAGCAGGGTGACCAGGGAACCCTCTTCGATATCAAGATCCATTTTTTCCACGGCCACCACATCATCGAAGCGCTTGACCACGTTTCGAAGTTGCACAATGGAATTCTTCTTTTGCTGGTTCACAGTCAACCGCACTCCCTCGGTAAAAATTGACTATTGACTATTGACTAGTGACTACTGACTACTGAAGAAAAAGGAGCAAAAAAACCGGCAGCTTTTTCTCCTGGATTGAGCATTTGGAAGTGTATACTGATCCAACTCGACTTCATGGAAAAAAACCTGCCTGAAGTCGAAGATCACTTGGCCACTACCGCGTGACCGGTTCGTAGATCCATCTGAAGTTTCATACGTGAAAAAACACAGTTGGATCAGTATACACCATGAGCGTTTTCTAATCTATTCAATTGAAAATATTCACTCTTCAATTGATCAGGCCCCGGACATGATCCGGTCCCATTTTTCCGCCCATTCGATCTGTTTGCTGTTCCAGTATTCGGGATTAGCAAAAAGATATCCTTCAAGTTTTCCAGTTGGATCAAAGGCCGGCAGTTGTTGCACGGTTTCGGGCATTTTGACCTTGGTGGGATCCAGGCTCGGCGGATATTTCTGGGCTTCGGCCACGGCAATGGCGCACTCCGGTTCCAGAAGCGCGTTCAGCAGCTTGCAGGCCACATCCATGTCAGTGCCTTTGAGCACAAAGATGTACTCCATCCAGGAATAGGTGCCTGGAGGCGAGAGATAGCCGATGGGATGGCCCTGGGCCTGGAGGTTGGCCACCCGTCCGGACCAGGCCGTGGTCGCGTAGATTTCCTCGTTGGCCAGGAGGCTCATGAGCTCGGCTCCGGAAGACCAGTACTTCTTGACCAATTTCTGCTGTTTACGCAGAGCTTCCCAGATGGCATCCAGGTCCTGGATGTTGTTCGGATCCTGGCCGGTATACAGGGCCGCATACCAGATATTGGTCCGCCAGTCGCCCCAGGTTCCGATCTTGTCGGCCAGGGAGTCGTCAAACAGGATCCCGGCCCCGAGTTTTTCCGCCTCCGACTTGGAGATTTTGTTGGTGTTGTAGGCCAGCCCGGTCTGTCCGAGGTCGAAGGGGACCGCGGACAATTTGCCGTCGGTGATCTCCCGCAGGGGCTTGGTCATGGCGGTCATCACATTTTTCAGGTTGGGGATCTTGCTCTCGTCGATGACGGAGTCGTATCCCAGGCCCACATATCGGGCATAGTCAAAGACCGCACTCAAATGGGCCAGGTTGAATTCTCCACCCGGGGGATAGGAGGCCTTGATCTGGGTCAGGTAGGTGTCCATATCCCCGAACTGGCCTTCGACCACTTCGATTCCGGTCTCTTTTTCAAAAGGCTTGAAGGCGAATTCCCTGAAGGCTTCCGAAGTGCTCCCCCCCCAACTGTCGAAACGAATGGATTTTCCGGCCAGGGCGGAGGCGCCGAAAGGGCCGCCCAAAAGCCCGATGGATGCCCCGGCGATACTCAGATACTTGATGAAATCCCGGCGGCTCATCTCGCCTTTCAAATACCGTTTCTGCGCAGTGTCGATCTGTTTTCCGATGTCTTTCATAATCAACCTCCTTCAAGGTTTACAGTTGTGTTTCACTTTTTTTTTTTGAAAAAAGCGAAACCGGAACAAACATTATTCGAGTCTCCTGGAAAATCTCCGGGCGAGATATCCGGCCAGAAGAGGAATACTGACGGTCAAGACAATCATCACCGCGCCCAGGGCATTGATCTCCGGACTGATATTGTTTCTGAGCATGGCGAAGATTTTCACCGGAACGGTCTGACTCTGGGCTGTGGCCCAGAACAGGGTTGCCGTTACATCGTCAAAGGAGATGGAGAAGGAGAAAAGCATGCCGGCCATCACCGCGGGCGTGAGCAAGGGCAGGGTCACCTCCCGGAAGGTCTGGAAAGGTCCGGCGCCCAAGGTTAGAGAGGCTTCTTCATAGCTGCGCTTGATGCTCACCAGACGGGCCTGGACCACGAGCAGGACATAGGGCAGGGTCAAGACGCAATGGCCGATCAACAGCAGCAGAAAGCTTTTGGGCTGCTGCAGCCAGCGCAGGAAAAGCAGCAGGGACACCCCGAGAACGACTTCGGGAATCATGATCGGGGCCAGAAGCAGGGTGTTCAGGGTGTTTTTTCCTGGAAATTCGTAGCGGATGAAGGCCATGGCCGCGGGAATGCCGATGGCTGTGG
>CAZUMF010000045.1:0-21221 GCA_964621385.1 uncultured Desulfohalobiaceae bacterium | reverse complement strand
GACGGTGTAGCCTGCGCGCCTGTCGGTCTCGGCCGCGGTGATTCCGAGCCGTCTGCCCAGATCGATCACGGTGACGATGTCCCCCCGGAGATTGATGACCCCTTGAACATACTCCCGGCACAACGGGGCCGGGGTGATACCGTCCCATGTGTTGATTTCCCGGATCAAGCAAATATCCAGTCCGTAACAGCTCGGACCGATAGAAAACGTGGCGATCTGCATGGGGTCCTGCCGGCCGGTCATTGGTCCTGGTTGTGAAATTGAAAGACCTCCGCCCGTTGTTTGAGGGTTTCCGCAAGCCGGCTCAATTCATCCGCGCTGGCATTGACCTGCGAACTGGAGGCAAAAACCTCTTCAGCCGCCTGATTCACCTCGGCGATTTCCGCGGCGATATTGCCGGCGATGCTGGAATTCTCCCCGATGCTGGCGGTGATCTCCTGAATGCCCTGGGCCGCCTGGGAGACATTTTCAGCGATATCCCGGGTGGTGATGGATTGCTGCTCCACGGCCGAGACAATGATGGAGACAATTTCATTCACGTCTTCAATCACGGTGGAGATCTGCTGGATTTGCTGCACGGTTCCGGAGGACGAGTGCTGAATCCCTTCGATTGTGTCTTTGATTTCCGCGGTGGCCTGGGCTGTTTGTCTGGCCAGGGCCTTGATTTCATTGGCCACGACCGCAAAACCCTTTCCGGCGGCACCGGCCCGCGCCGCTTCAATGGTGGCGTTTAAGGCCAGGAGGTTGGTCTGTTCGGATATTTCGGTGATGGTTTCCGTGACCTTGCCGATTGCCTTGGCGGCTTTTCCCAGATTGTCCACTGTGGCCGAGGCCGTATGGGCATCGGCCACCGCTTTCTGGGTGATGTCGCTCGCTTTTTCCGTATTGCGGACGATCTCGTTGATGGTCGAGGTCATCTGTTCAGCCGCAGCGGCCACTGTACTCACATTGGCGGAGGCCTGTTCGGCGGATGCCGCAACCGCATCCATACCCCGGCTCATTGTCGCGGCGGCTGCGGTCACCGTATGCGACCGATCGGAGGATTCCTTCGAACTCTGGGACAGTTGTCTGGAAATGGAGGAAAGTTCGGTTGATGAGGAGGAAAGCGTGGCGATGCCTTCCGCAACCTCTTGAAACATCCGCCCGAGCTTGTCCACCATCTGGTTCAAGGCCTGAGCCAGCGTGCCCACTTCGTCTTTTTTATCCATGGACAGGGTTTGGGTGAAGTCCCCCTGTGACAGGTGTTGGGCAAAGCGGGTGCTTTTCTGCATGGGTTCGACAATGGAGCGGGAAATGGAAAAGGCCACCAGCAGAAACAAAAGCACCCCGGCGACGGCAATAAGGATCAGGGTTTTTTCCAGGTTTCGAATCGGACTGAAGGCTTCACCGGTTTGGATTTCAGCAAGCACGGCCCAGTGCAGGTCTTTGACCTGCAGGGGAGCGTACGCCGAAAGCAGGCGATGCCCTTGAAAATCAGTGATGACGGTTTCCCCGGTTCTTCCGGCCAGGGCTTCCTGGACCGCCTCGGTCTGCACACGCCCCGTGTCTGGATCGGCAAACGAAGCGCTCACCGAGAAGCGCTGGGGATGGAGCACGGAATCGCTGCGCATCAAGGCATCCGGACCCACGAGATAGGCCTCGCCGGTCCGGCCCATTCCGGCCCGTTCCTGCATGATGGCATTCAACTGCCTGACGGTGAGTTGAAAAACAATGACGGCCTGGACTCGCTCCCGGCTGCTCTGGAAAAGCGGAACTCCGGCAAAGGCTGCCGGCTTCCCGCTGCCGGCCGGGTATTGTTCGAAATCAACCATGGCCAGTTCCTGGTTGCGGACGACCTTCTGCCAGAGGCGAACCAGGTGGCTTTCCCGATAGGGCCCGGTCCGCAGATTCGTCCCCAGATCCGGCTCCCGGGCTGCGGAAAACATGACGTGACCGTGTTCGGCGCAGATGATGAGGATATCGGAAAACCCGCTGTCTTTCCAGAAATGGAGAATATTGTCCGCGTATCCGTCATAGATTTGGGCATATTCATTGGACTCGACCGGAAACGGCGCATCCGGTGCCACTGCATGCTTCAAGTGGTAGGCATAGAGCTGGTTGATGAGGTTGCGGACATCCCGGCTCCGGCTGAAGACTTCCATATCCAGGAAGGTGTTTTCAAAAAAACTATTGACCTGGCTTTTCTTGATCTCCCGGACGGTGATGAGCTGATCATAGGCTTTGTCTTTCAGGGAGTTGCTCGCCGTGATCTTGGCAAAAATGCCCATGGCGGCAAACGGGATAATTCCCACCACCAGCAGAATGATGATGAATTTGGTCTGCAGTTTCCGATTGCCGAACTTCAGCATAGCGCCTCCTCCTGATTTCAGTCCTGCCGATCGGTCTGTTCGGGGGGTACCGGGCGGCCGTGGAGCATGGCTTCAATACTCTTCAACAGCTGTTCCTTGTCCAGTTTGATTTGATAATCGTCGATTCCCGCCTGCATCCCCTGCTCCACATCCCTGTCGTCGGCCAGGGTGGTCAAGGCGATGATCGGGAGTGCGGCGAACTGCTTGTCCGCCCGGATCGTGCGGGCCAGTTCGAATCCGTTCAGACCGGGCATTTCAATGTCGGTAATCAGGGTGTGGATTTCCCGGTGATGCCTTTGGAGCAGATCCCAGGCCGCCCGTCCGTCTTCCGCTTCCAGCACGGTAAATCCCTTGTTGTGCAGAAACGCCTTGAGCTGGGTCCGGAAAAAACGGGAATCCTCGGCGATCAACAGGGTCTGCCGTCGCGGCCCCGAATTCTGCGCACCGGCGCTCCCGAGCCATTCCGGGTTCAGGCTCGTGACCAGGTCGTGGATATCCACGAACAAGGCGGTCTGTTTGGACACGAGCAAAGAGCCCAGGATGCCGGGCTGCTTCATGGTCCGGTCATCCACCTCCGAACGGGTGGTCACGCTTTCCATCGGCCCCGCTCCCAGCAGGCCGATTTCCCGGCCGGCAACCCGGGACACGATCAGCAGCCATTCCTTGCAGAGAGGCAGGGGCTTGACGTCGGCGGCCTCATCAATACTGAAGACCGGAAGGGTCTGCCCCTGATACCGGATGTAGCGTCTCCGACCGAAGGCCTGGATGTCCGAGGGCGTGATTCGTTCTATCCGAATCACCTGATGCATATCAACAACAAACTGTTCGCCGGCTCCATTCCGAAACAGCAGGAGCTTGAGACGGTCGTGCCGAGGACCGGCCGGCTGTTCTTCCTTTTGCGCGGCGTCCGCAGTCCGCAGGGCATCTTTGACTGCGGACAGTTTGGCAATCCGGGCAATCGTGTTCACATCCAGGATCAGAGACACGTCACCCGTGCCCAGAATGGTCGCCCCGGCATAGGCTCCGGCCTCTTTCAGGTGCCGGCCCAGGGGCTTAACGACAATCTCCTCTGCATCATGAAACTGATCGACAATGATTCCATACTGCACGGAAGCGCTGGAGAGTACGGCGATATTCAAAGAGCTTGCGGCCTGATAGCGGCGATCGGGTCTGATACGCATCTCGCGGTGAGGCAGGGCATCGGATTCTGCAGGGTCCTGATCCGGGGATGAACCCTCTGCAGCGATTGCCTTGGAGCGCCGGTCCGCAATCGTGTTTCTGCGATCCAGGCTGCGCTGTCCCGAGGCGCTGTCGACATAGGTGCGCTCAAGACCCAGGACATCGGACAAATACACCAGTGGCAGCAAATCGCCCCGGAGGCGCAATAAGGCGGCCTGGTTGAACCGTTCAACACGTTCTTTGACCTGAGAGGCCGGAATACGGACCAGTTCCAGGAGATTGGCCTGGGGCAGGCAGAATTTCTGCTTTTCCGCCTCAATGACCAGGCTGGAAATGATGGCCAGGGTCAAAGGGAGCTGGATGCGGATTGTTGATCCCTGACCGGACCGGGAAAAGACCTGAACCTGCCCTCCCAGGTGGTTCAAATTCTTTTTGACGACGTCCATGCCCACCCCGCGTCCGGAAACATCGGAGATCTGTCCGGCAGTGGAAAACCCCGGTGCAAAAATGAGGTTCACTTTCTCCCCATCCCCCATACAGGCAAGCTTCTCCCGGCTCACATAGCCTTTGGAAACGGCCATGGAGGCTATGGCGGACGGGTCCAGGCCCCGTCCGTCATCCTCGACGTCAATGATGATCTGTCCGGCCTCCTGGAATGCCTGCACGGTGATGGTCCCGGCTTCAGGCTTGCCTGCTCGCGTCCGCTCGTCCGGAGATTCAAGGCCGTGATCCAGGGCATTGCGGACGAGATGCAGCAACGGGTCGCTCAAATGTTCCAGGAGCGTCCGATCCAGTTCGACCTCTTCTCCCCGGATGTCGACCACGGCTTTCTTGCCGAGGGCTTTAGCAACATCGCGCACAAGCCTGGGGATTTTTTTGAAGAGCAGGCCAATGGGCTGCATCCGGGTTTTCATAATGGTTTCCTGGAGCTCGGAGGTCACCGTGTCCAGGTCTTGGGCCGTGCTTTCAACGCTCTTGAAATCCTTCAGGGCGATGCTCTGACGGAGCTGATTTCGACTCAATACCAGTTCTCCGGCCAGATTGAGCAAGGCATTGAGCAGCGACAGGTTGACCCGCACGCTGGAGGGTGACCTCTCAGGTCCTGGTTCAGGGGAAAGCGGGACCCGGTCCCCGGTTTCGTCCTCCCGCCCGGCCCCGGAAACAGAGCGGTCTTTGTCCTCCTGCGGCTGGGATGCCTGGTTCTGAGAGAAATCATCAGGGACTATCGCAGAGTCGGTTTTCCCGGAGACCGGGTCCGGATTGCAGGGAGTGAACTGCTGTGTTTCGAAGTCGTAGAGCCACAGAGAGGCGAGGGTCTGCCCGAAGAGCAGGCGGATGTCCTCCGGCTTCAGGATGCTGGCAAAGAGGGCATCCGTGTGCATTCGCCCGGTGTCCGTATCCGGCCCGCGCATCTGCAGCACAGTTCCGTATCGTTCCAGCTCCGGGGGGCGATCGGTTTCAGGACGGTCCTCTTGCTGATAAAAGCGGATGCCATACAGCTGCCGGCCAGGCTCGGGTGATTCCGGTATGTTTTCATTCCAGTGGGCTGCAGGCGCCTGATTCCCGGCCGGAGGACGCTCCGAAGCCGGGTCTTTTGCACCGGCGCGAGGGCGGCTATCGACAAGACCAGCCTGAGTCGTTTCTTGAAGCGACTGCAGGCCCTGAAGAGGGCCTGAAATGTCCTGTTCCCCGCTGTTTTCCGGCTTCAGGATCATGGCCTTCAAGATATCGGCAGCCAGGAGCAGTTGGTTGATATTTTCCGGATCAGGGATCAGACGCTTGGTGCGGATCAGGCCCAGGATGTTTTCCATGGCATGAGCCAGAGTCTGTATCGTTTTCAGGCCGATGAAGCCGGCCCCGCCCTTGATGGAATGGGCCGCGCGAAAGACTTTATGGACCAGTTCCGGGTCCACGGCGGCTCCCGCTTTTTCCATTGCCAGGAAGTCCCGCTCGATATCGGCCAAATGCTCCAGGGATTCTTCCCTGAATGTCTGCAGCATGCCAGCATCGATGTCCTGCATCCCGTGCGCTCCTGTGCCTGCCAAAATAAAATGTGTTGCTTCAAATTTCAAACGAACCTGGAACCTTTAGATTACGGGCGAAGCCGGCTTTCAGTCCCTATTTGAAGGCCGGTTTTCTCCGCTCCAGAAAGGCGGCAACCCCTTCCTGGAAATCCGGATCGGACCAGGCCGCCACCTGCATGGATGTTTCGATTTCCAACTGGGCCTGCAGGGTCGCGTCCCCACTCATTTTCAACATGCGCTTGATCATGGACAGGGCCTGCTGCGGGCCTTCCGCCAGGGTTTTGGCCAGACCGAATACCCGGCTTTCCAAGTCTGCGGCCGGGACCACTTCTTGAAAAATCCCCAGGTCCAAAGCCTCTGCCGCGCTCAACAGTTCGCCGGTGAGCATGAGCTTCGCGGCCTGATGATAGCCCACGGTCCGGGGAAGGAACCAGGAGGTTCCGCTGTCCGGAACGGCTCCGATATTCACAAAATTCGGAGCAAACCGGGCTGTGTCCGCAGCGATGAGGATATCGCAGGCCAGGGCCACGCCGGTCCCGGCTCCGGCGGCGACCCCGTTCACCGCGGCGATCACCGGTGTAGGCAATTCGTGCAACAGGCGAATGAATCGCCCCGCCTGTTCCACAATATCCCGCTTGGCCGCATGATCCCGTGCTTCCATGAGCCAGCTCAGGTCGCCGCCGGCACAGAAGGCCTTACCGGTGCCGGTGAGCACCAGGACCCGAATCCGTTCATTGTTTTGGACGTCCTGGAGCACGTCCTGCACTTCGGCGACCAAGTCCTGATTGATGGCATTGAAAAAGTCCGGGCGGTTCAGCCTCAGACAGGCATACCCGTCCTCAAATCGCTTGAATGCAATGGTTTTGTATTCCATTCCGGCTCCTCCAGATCTGAGTCTGTTGATGGGAAAAGCACGATGTGCAGATGTTCCGATTTGTCAGGTATCCTATCCCAAATGATCAGCGTGTCAAGGCGCCTGTCCCCTCCTGCTCTGAATTTTCCAAACGCGTCGGATTGACACAGGAACACAGGCTGGGGTACGTATTGTACAGCGAAACACACCTGTAACCCGAAGGGGACGTCATGCTGGAACACCAAAAAGTCTGGCTCAACGGCCGGTTGATGCCCTGGAAGTCTGCCACGGTCCCGCTGCTCAGCCATGGTTTCAGCCGGGGATCGGCCATTTTCGAAGTCTTTGGCATTCATCCCGGTCCTGACGGGATCTATGCCTACCGTATGGATAAACACCTGGACCGGCTCTTGCACAGCGCCGAACTGCTGGGCATGAAGCTGGGGCCGTCGAGAGAAGCCATCGAGGCTGGAGTGCGACAAACGGTTGGAGAAAACCGGATCAGCCGGGGGCTGGTCAAGCTGCTGGCCTATTGGAGTGAAGAGGCGGTTATCAAGCTCGTTCTGGATTCCAAACTGGATGTGGCCATTTTCACTGTTCCTCCGGACGATGATCTCGCTTTGGACCAGACGAGCCCCATCGATATCTGTTTCAGTCAATGGCGGAAAATCAGATCGGACATGATTCCCGGAGAGGCCAAGGCCTGCGCCAACTATCTAAACGGCTATCTGGCCCGGAAGGACGCCATGGACCGGGGCTATGACCTGGGCGTCCTCCTGGACGACGAAGGCTATGTGGCCGAGGGTTCGGTTGAATCCGTCTTCATGGTCAAGGACGGGACCGTGATCACCACGCCCACGGGAAACATCCTGCGGAGCATCACCCGCATGTCCATTCTGGAGGCAGGCCCGAAATACGGGATTCCAGTTGTCGAGCAGCGTTTTTCACCGGAGGCCCTTCTGGAGGCGGATGAAATCTTCACCTCGCATACCGGCATCAAGGTCCTGCCGGTGAAGCGCATTGAAGACCGGGAACTGTCCCCGGCTCCGGGGCCGGTGACCAGGCAGATGATGGACATGATGCAGGCCATCTGCTCCATGTCCGATCCGAATTTCAAGCACTGGTTCCAGCCCATGAAGTTGGAATCTGACCGACAATAAAGAAATTTCAAATTTCGAAGTACACCTGGAACCTTTTGGCTTCAGGCGAAGTCAGCTTTGACTTAACTCATTATTTTAACGAGGTATATACCAGGCCTGCCTGCGGCAGGCCTGGTGTTCAGGGCAGCAGTTCCTGCGGCCCCTGTTTGACCTTCAAGTTGTTTTCAACAGCCGTTGCCCCGCCGTCAAAGGCGTTTTCCCGGGCAGCCGCCCGTTCTCCCATGGTGTCCACCGTGCCGCTCAGCACTGCCACGCCGTTGTGCACGTCCACCGTGACCTGGTCCTCATCCACAAACGGCGACCACCAGAGTTCATCCCGGATATCGGAAGCTATTTCCCAGTCGCTCTTGCTTGAGCTGGAGGGCAGCCTTTGCCGGGTGGATTCATCCCTGCTCCATGCATCGTCGAGATAGGGATCATATTGGTCGGCCGGGGTGCCTTCCACGTTCAGCGCATTGTCCAGGGCAATCACCCCCTTGACCCGCGAAGCGGCGTCTGCAGCCTGTCTCTTTTCAAAGACGCTGTCCACGGTTCCGGAAAGGGTGACCTTGCCGTTTTCCACATACACGGACACCTCGTCTTTTTCCACAAACGGATCACGGATCAGGGCCGATTGTACATCCAGGGAAATGGCGTTATCGCTGACACGATCGCCAGGCCTGACCAGCAGAATGTTTTTCACCCGCCAGACGCCTAAGGTGTTGCGGGCGATCCGTCCCGCGGTTTCCTTTGCCTTGAGATTCCCAACGCTTCCGCTCAGGGTGGCGATACCGTCTTCGACTTCAACATCGATCTCAAAATCCTCCAGACGCGGATCGGTCAACAGATCCCGGGTGATGGCCTCGCTGATTTCCGCATCAGAGACCTCGACCACAGGTTCCGGGTCGGTGGTTTCCTCGGCCACGACGACCTCAAGTTGATCGGCATCCACTGAATCAACCCCGTGGGTCCAGGCTTCGCTCACGGCCTGATTCTTTTCAGCCAGACTGTCCACCTCTCCGCGCAATGCAACCGCCCCATCGTTCACCGCAATTGAAATGTCCTGATGGTTCACCAAAACATTCCATTTGAGTGACTGCTTGATCTCGGAATTCAGTTCCGCGTCGCTGCGCAGCGGTTCCGGATCGACTTCCAGGTCATTGCGCAGTGCAGTGACTCCGTCGACCCCTTTGGCCACGGTGCCGGCCAGCCGCCTTTCCTGAAAGGAATCGACTTCCCCGCTCAGGGTGACCTCACCGTCGTTCACCAGGACCTCGACCTGGAAGGATTCCGTTCCCGGGTCCTTCATCAGGGCGGCCTCGACCGATTCCTGGATTTCCTGGTCGGTTTGCAGCGGGGGAAGCACAGTGATCGAGTTGAGGACCCGGCTCACCCCTTTGACTGTTCCGGCGACTCTGGCCGCCCGCTCTTTGGATAAAAGGTTGTCCACCGTTCCGGACAAAGTCACCACCTGATCTGTGGTGCTGACGTCGATTCGATGGGCCGCCACCCCGGGATCGGACAACAGTTCCCGCTCCACGGCCCGGGTCACAGCCGAGTCGGTGAGCGGAACGGCCTGGGCGTTCTGCAGGCCGAAGCAGCAGAAAGCGGCACCAATTGCCATCAGAAACCATGCCTGCATCCACAGTCCGGGACGTTTGTGTGTGTGAAGACTTTTCATAACACCCTCCTCTTGGTCTGTTTCAGTCTCCTTCGTGACGTCTGGGTTTATCTCCGTATCAGTCTACTGTCGGAGGGAAAAAAAGAACAAGGGTGAAATATGGGTGAGTTCAATCGAGCAAGCGGCCTACCCGATAAATCCCCCTTGTCAGAAAAATGAAATCTTGGAGACAATGAAGCTGGAGACTAGACACAGAGATTCGATAGCCTGAACCAAAGCTGGCTCCGCCCGCAACCCAAAGGTTCCAGCTTTACTTCGAAATTTGAAATTCGAAATTGGAAATTGGCAAGAAAAGAATACAGAAAAGCAGAGCGTTCTATTACGCCTCATCAAATTTCCAATTTCTAATTTCTAATTTCTATGACAAGGACTTCAACTGCTTCGGAGCAACACATTTTCTTGTTTTCTGTGACAGAGATGAACCGATAAGTCACTAATATTAGGCAGTGAAGTGTGCATGCGGAAAAAAACAAACAGGAATATGAGTAGCCGGAGAAGCAGGGATCGTGTTTCAGGGTATAGGCTGTCTTCAGGCTCGTCCGTAAATCCTGGCCATGGCCGCCAGTTTGTCAGCCAGCCCGGCATAGAGTTGCCCGGGCAGAAGCCGCCAGCCCCAGTTGCCCTCGGGACTGGCCGGGTTGTTCATCCGGCTGGAAGCCGGCAGGCAGAGCAGATCCTGGACCGGAACGATCATCAGGCGGGCCACGGACTGCAGGCCCAGGCGGATCAGCTCCCAGGGCAGGTCTTCTTCAGGCAGGGTCCGGCCAAGGTAGGCATGGACTTCATCCCGGATGTCCGGGGAGGTCTCCCGGGTCCACCAGCCCATGACGGTGTTGGTGTCGTGGGTCCCGGTATAGGCCACACAGTTTTCGGGATAGTTATGGGGGAGAAAGGGATTGCTGCCGTCCCCATCCCCAAAGGCGAACAGGAGCACTTTCATGCCGGGGATGTCAAACAGGGAAATCACCTCCCGGACATCAGGGGTGATCTCCCCCAGGTCCTCGGCAATAATCGGCAGACAGGGAAACCGGCGCAGCAGGGTCTCAAGGAACTCCCTGACCGGGGCCTGGACCCAGCGCCCGTTCAAGGCGGTGCTCTCCCCGTAGGGGACCTCCCAGGCGGCGACAAAGCCACGGAAATGGTCGATCCTGAGCAGATCGAACCATTCCAGGTTGTGCGCCAGCCGGTCAATCCACCAGGCAAAGCCTGTTTTCTGGTGGAAGCTCCAGTCATAGACCGGGTTGCCCCAGAGCTGACCGGTCGCACTGAAATAGTCCGGAGGCACGCCGGACACGGCAAGCGGCATCCCCTCGGAATCCAGTTTGAACAGCTCGGGCCGGGTCCAGACGTCCACGCTGTCATAGGCCGGATAAATGGGGAGATCGCCGATGATCTGAACCTGTTTTCGGCGGCAGTAGGCCTTGAGAGCCATCCACTGGCGGTAAAAGACATACTGGAGGAAACGTTCCCGGTTCAGATCGTGTTGAAGATCTTTGGCTGCAGCGGCCAGGTCCTCTTCCCGGCGGATCCGGATGGCCGTGGGCCATTCATTCCAGGTTTTTTCAGGGCCGAAGTGTTTTTTCAGGGCCTGAAACAGGACGTACTCCTCGAGCCAGCCGGCATGAATGCGGCAGAACCGCTCGAATTCGTGATCATGGGTGATGCGCTGAAAAGCGGCAAAGGCCTGATCAAACAGGGCCTGTTTCCTGACAAAGGCCTCTGCAAAGGCGGCCTGGTCAGAATGCTCCAGAGCAGGACGCTGCAGAGCGGTCTCCTGGAGCAGACCGTCTTGCACCAACAATTCAGGGCTGATGAGCAGGGTATTGCCGGCAAAGGCAGACAGGCTGTTGTAGGGGGAATAGCCCGTGTCCGGACCGGTGGCGTTCAAGGGGAGAAGCTGCCAGGCACGCTGCCCGGCCTTGTGGAGAAAATCAACAAAAGCATACGCTTCGGGACCGAGGTCGCCGATGCCGTGGGGTGATGGAAGAGAGGTCGGATGCAGCAGAAGACCACTGGTACGGGACAACATGGAGGCTCCTTGCTGTGGGGCTGGTTATTAATGCTGGTCTTGCCATTATGTTCACGCTGTCTTATTAATAAAGAGAGAAGAGGATGAACCCTATGTCAGCTCAAGAATCCTGTGATTTTTTATCCAAGTGCATGACCACTGATCAGGGAGGGACAGCCCTGCTCCTGGAAGGCGGCGGCATGCGGGCGGGGTTTGTGGCCGGGGCGCTCATGGCCCTGTATGACGCCGGACTGACGGCGTTTGACTACAGCCTGGCCGTCTCGGCCAGCGTTCCCACCATGGCCTATTTCAAGGCCGGACACCGGGAGCAGATCGAATCCATCTGGCGCCGGGAACTGACCACCCCGGAGATCATTCAGTACAGGAATTATCCGGCTGCCTCCCTGGCCCTTTCCAAGGACCGACCTATATTGAACATCGATCATCTTGTGGACGTGGTCTTCAGGGAAAAATATCCCCTGGATATGGAACGACTTCGGGCCAATCCCATGCAGGCCTTTTTTGCAGCCACCAACGTTCAGAAGCGGGACCTGACCTTTTTTTCAGATGCCCATCCGGATATTTACTCCGTATTCAAGGCCGCCATGGCCGTTCCCGGCTGTTATCTGGAAACCGTGTGCATTGACGGAGAAGAATGCGTGGACGGCGGGCTCATCGACTTTCTTCCGATCCACTATTTTGCGGACTTTCCGGTCCAACGCCTGATCATTGTCTTGACCCGGCCCATCAATACCCTGCACTATCTACCGGGATTTTTGGAGAAAGGTCTGTTTTATCGCTTTTTTTCCAGAAACGAATGGATGTTTGAAAAACTCCAGGCGGCTGAAGCCGGCTATGACCAGACCGTGACCACCCTGCAATCCATCTGTGAACAAGCGCCCCACAAGATCATGGTCATTGCACCGGAAAAGCGCCTGCCTACGAGGTTTATCAGCCGCAATCAAAAGCGGGTCAATCAGACCATCGACCTCGGCTATATCAACGTCAGCGATCAGCAGGAAACCATACGGGAATTCCTGATGCCGAACAAATCTGAAACAGCGGGATTCCCTGCCGGACAGGCGGAAAGCATCAGCCTGTGAAAATGATAGAGCAGGATGATGTGCGAAAACCCCTCGAGGTCCTGCAGCCCGGGCTGGTACTCTGGGTACAGCCCGACTGTGCCCCGGACGCCCTCGGCGCCTGCCGGCTGAATGGGCATGCCTTCCAATTCTGTATACGGGGAATGGATGATGCCAATGGGGGTGAATGTGACCATACCAATAATCGTGCCGGGTGTTGAATGATGAGTGTTTTACATGCAGTGCAGGCATACTGTGTTTGGCTGTATTTGTCAAAACCCTCCCTTGGAAAAACATCTGCAGGTCACGCCGTCTTCAGGCTTTAACGCTGAAAGTGGTCCTTTCCCTCAAACAGACTGCGCCCCCCGGTTGTCCAGCACGTTCCGAATGACCGCGGCGATCTCCTTCATAATGATCGGTTTCATGACAAAGCCTTCAATACCCAGGGCCCGGCTCTTTTCAGCATTGACCTGATAGCTGAACCCCGTGCACAGGACAACGGGAACGTCCGGCCGGATTTTTTTGAGTTCTGCGGCGAGCTGCACCCCGGTCATATTGGGCATGGTCATGTCCGTGACCACCAGATCAAAGCCCCGGGGATCGGCCTTAAAGGCTTCCAGGGCCTCCAGGCTTCCCGTACGCATGGACACTGTATAGCCCAGTCGCTCCAGCATCTGTTGCTCCATGGTCACGATGGCTGCTTCATCGTCCACCAGGAGAATCCGCTCGGTCCCTCCCTCTATGGGTTTGTCCTGTTCGGCCGGTCTTTCCTCGATGTGAGGCTCGATGACCGGCAGGTAGATCTGCACTTCGGTCCCCCGGCCGGGGTGGCTCAGCACGCGGATGTCCCCGTTGCAGCGTTTGACGATGCCCTGGACCACGGGCAGGCCCAGGCCGGTGCCTTTGCCCGGGCCTTTGGTGGTAAAGTAGGGATCGAATATCTTTTCCAGGGCCTCAGGATCTATGCCCATTCCCGTATCCGTGACCGCCAGGAAGGCATACCTCCCAGGTGGCAGGTCCGGCAGGTCCGTTTGTCCGGGCTGAAGACGCGTTTCTTCCAGGCGGATGGTGAGGGTGCCGCCGGTCTCCTCCATGGCCTGGTAGGCATTGGTGGCCAGGTTCATGACGATTTGGTGCACCTGGGTGGGGTCCGCCGCCACGACGCCGCAATCGGAATCAACGATTTCCTGGATGGCGATGGTTGCGGGAATGGAGGAGCGAAGCAGCTTGAAGGCTTCCTTGACAATGGGCTGCAGCCGGATAGGCTTGATCTCCTGCTCGCCCTGACGACTGAAGGCCAGAATCTGTTTCACCAGGTCCCGGGCCCGGAAGGAGGCCTTCAGGATTTCGTCGATATTGTTCTGGAGGGGGCTGTCGTTTGGAATATCCTCTTTGAGCATTTCAGTAAACCCCACCAGGGGATAGAGAATATTGTTGAAATCGTGGGCAATGCCGCCGGCCAGCGTGCCGATGGCCTCCATTTTCTGGGCCTGGCGCAGGCGCTCCTCCATCTGCACCCAATCCGTTATATCGGTCAATTGTTCGATGATCAATTTTATGTCCCCGTGGTCATCCAAAATCGGGTTGCTGGTGCAGAAAAAATGCCTGTCCAGTTCCGGGATATACGTATCGATGCTCTCCATCCTTCGGCTTTGGACTGCCTTGCTTGTTGCGCAGACTTCACAGGGCCGCTCTCTTCCCAAGAATTCAAAGCATTTTTTCCCCTGGACCTCGTTTTCAGTCAGGCCCAGGAGTTCATAACCGGCTTGATTGTATCGCATAACAGTATGATCCGGGAGTTGGATCCCGATCACGTCCTTGATGGAATCGAGCACCCCTTCCAGGAGTTCTTTCTGGGACTGCAATCCGATTTCAGCCTGCTTGCGGTCACTGATATCAAGGGAAACTGAAAGGATCGCCGGTGTTTCGCCGGAACCGAAATCAATGGGCTTCAAGGTGTTGAGGAACCAGGTTGCCCCTTTTTTCAGCTCGACGCACAATTCCTGACGAACGGCTTCACCCGAGGCATAGACCTCCCGGTAGCACTGAATCAAATGCTCGGCTTGTTCCGTTGGAAGAAATTCCCGAATGTTTTTTCCGAGCAGTTCATTCGAGGGGTCCCCGGACATATCCTGAGCCGCCTGGATGTTCGCGTACACAAAATCTCCCTCCAGGGTGATCACCGAAAGGGTTTCCAGCATGGTATCAGTCACCTGACGGAAATTTTCCTCGCTTTTGCGCAGGGCTTCTGCAGCCTGCTTTCGTTCGGTGATGTCCGAAGCGAACCCGATATTGGCCGTCCGGCCTTCCCAGGTGGTGAGCGCGCCTCTGGTTTCCACCCATTTGAGGTTTCCGAGGGCGTCAATGATCCGGTGTTCAACAATGTCTTCAACCGGCTCGCCTGCCATGCGTGTCTCGATCCGCTGCAGGATCCAGTCCCGATCCTCCGGGTGGACATCCTGGAGGATCGGGGCCCCGACCAGTTCATCCCGGTCTCTTTCAAACAGGCGGAGCCCGTATTCATTGATGAACTTGTAGACGCCGTTCTGGATGATGAAGATGCCTTCATTGGCATTTTCAACGAGCAAACGGAAATTTACTTCACTTTCCTGTAAAGCCCTGGCCGTGCCTTCCCGCAGAAGGGCATAGACAAAAATGAACCAGAAAATCGGAACGAGGAGTTCGGCATAGTCTTCCAAGTTTTCGAATCCATTCGACACACTGGACCATTCCAGGACATTGCTCAGATGATGAAAACAGGTCAGACCCAGCAGTCCGCACAGCAACCACCAGGCATCCGGCTTCAAAACGCGTTGCCGGCCCGGCCGGAGCGCCGGCAGGGCAGCCGCCACAGCCAGAAATGCCAGAATATCAATCACAGCAATGGCATTCATAGGCCCTTCGCCTCCCTGCCACTCAAGACAGTCCAACACCAGACAGTCAACAGGATGGAGCTGAGAGCGTAACAAAGATGCTCAAGCAGATTGAGCAGGTCCGGCCAAAACAGACCCTCAAGCACCGTGAGCACCCAGCCGGCCGTCAATACGGCAAAGGCCGAGAAAAAACACCCAGGTTTGGGTATGTTCTGCATGCGTTTCCGGTGCACGCCGAAAAAAATCAAAACACCCAATCCCAGAATCAGCAATATAATTTCGTTGTTGTGTATCATAGGCATCCTCTGGTTCAAACCTGGCTCTGCCCGCAACCCAAAGGTTCCAGGTTGGCTTCGGAATTGGAGCAACACATTTTCTTGTTTTCTTTGACAGAGAGTAACCGATACGTCTCACTATTGTCCACGACTTCGACCGAAAATGCAAAAAATTGCACCCCCTAATCACCATGTTGATCGGCATTGTGGGATTGCAGGTCAAGGACAAGAATCATCAGAAGCCGGGCTGAAAATCATTTTGGATGCTACGACGGTGGGAATTCTGTTTTTTGACTCTGAGGCCCGGATCTTCGAAATCAATCCGCATGGAGTCCGTCGGCCGTCAGTCCGGAGTGATCTCTCTATCCGGCTACACCGACAACGTGATCGTGCGGCAGGGAATCCTGAAGGCAGGGGTGCAGTTCATCCAGAAGCCCTTTACAATCAACGGCCTACTGGAGACGATCTGGAGCGCGCTGCATCCGATCCGGAACCAGACCGCAAGGGTCTGATTCCGGTCGAATCCATTCCGTGATTAATCGAAGGCCATATCGGTTTTCCAAATTTCCCAGACCTTGCCCACCAGGTCCGGACCGGGAGTCAAGGTTGTTTTGCCGGGCTTCCAGCCGGAGGGAGTGGCTTTCGTGCCCTGGGATTCCCGGACCAGCTGAAAGGCTTGTATCTGACGCAGGCTTTCCTGAACGTTGCGGCCCACCGGAGGGGTCAGGACCTCATAGCCCTGGACCACGCCTTCCGGATCGATGATGAAGCGCCCCCGGGTTTCCACTCCGGCATCCTCGTCGAAAATCCCAAAGGCTTTGCCGACCCGGCCGCCCGCATCCGAGAGCATGGGAAAAGGTACGCCGCCTTTGACCATTTTGGACAGCTCATTGTCGTCCCACATTTTGTGGACAAAGACGCTGTCAATGCTCATGGACAGGACTTCCACCCCGAGTTTCTGGAACTCGTTGTATTTTTCGGCAACTGCCGAAATTTCCGTGGCTCAGACAAAGGTAAAATCCCCTGGATAAAAACAGAGCACGACCCATTTGCCCAAGTACTGGGACAGCTTCACTGAAATGAATTTGCCCTGCTGATAGGCCGGGGCTGCAAAATCCGGGGCTTTTTTTCCAACTTGGATCATGGATGGTTCCTCCGTAACGGGTTTGGCTTCAGGTTGGGCTTTTTCTGTGACAGACTCTCCAACAGGTCCTCCAGTCGGCCTGGCGCAGCCGACGTCCATGTCTTCTCCCATAATAACCTCCTTGTGGTAGTGTGGTGAAAAAAATATTTTTTTGCCTGTGCCCTGCATGCAAGGCTGAGCGCACAGCCTGACCTGTTGCACTCATTGTTTCTTGCGGCATTCGGGACAGAGGCCGAAAAAATCGAGTCGGTGATTCAGAATTGTGAACCCGGTGGCTTCAGCGACTTTGTCGGTCATATCCTGCAGGCTGGACAGATCAGGGTCCAGGATCTTCCTGCATTTGATGCAGACAACATGGGGATGCGGAAACGGGTTATGCCCGTCGTAGCGGTTGCTTCCGTCAGGAAGAGCGATTTCCAGGGCCTCCCCCAGGGACTTGATGAGCAGGACGTTGCGATAGACCGTGGCCAGGCTCATGGTGGAAAAGTCCTTTTGCAGATGCGCGAAGACCTCCTCAATGCTGGGATGCCCGGTACTCAAGGCCAAGACGCGGGCGATGGCCATCCGCTGGGGGGTGATTTTATGGCCGTGGGTCTTGAGCGTTTGCAGAATGGAGGCATATCTGGAATCGGAAGCTGACATGGGAGCAATGCTACCAGGTGGAAATAGGAAGGTCAACTACATAAGAACGATTCGCAATAAGTGTCTCCGCCCTTGAATTCAGGCCAGCCGGGAACTTTCTTTTTGGCGGCCCCAAAGTGAGCGGCCGTGTGGAGGAGATTCCTGGCCGAGGGCAGCCTCCTGGAACGCCGGGGGATCGTGCTCGATGCAGGATGAGGCCGGAGCCGAACAGGCTCATGATTGTCTGCGGGCCTGGGTCCGTTTCTGATAGAGGCGCTCCGTAAAGCCGCCGTCTTGCTCAAAGGCCCCGGCCTGGGCGGTGAGCTGGCGATCCAGGAGACTGCAGGCCACCGCGATCAGGGCCAGGGCCCCGTTGGCGGCAATCTCCGGATAGGTGGCGGGGGGAGGGGGAGAAGAGGGAGTGGACTGAGTGGACGAAGTGGACTGGGTGGACGCGGAGGAAGAGGAGGAGTATGTGGACGGATGAAGTTGAGTCTTGGCCTTGTTCTCCCGCATGCTTCGATGCACATCGCGGGTCCATTGGGCCACCTCCTCCACTGTCCGGCATCGCCGGGCAATGAGATCGTTGCGGCGGGGGTCCTCCCGCTCCCAGGCGGGCAGGCGCCGCTGCCGAAGAAAATCCTCATAATCCAGCTTGAGCTCTTCCAGACTGGCCCGGGCCACACTGGTCAGCTTCAGTTCGAATTTCTTCGAGGTCCCTGAGGCCTTGCTGCCTTCGGCGATATTCTGCACGCCCGAGCGGGCGGCCTGGACCATCTGGTCATGGGTCCGGCTGCGCCTGTCGATGTAGCGCTCGCAAAACCGGACCGTGACGTCGTAAGCCAGCTGGGCGATCTGGAAGCTCTTCAACTTCCGGTAGCCGCCGTGTTTCGGGATCAGGCCTTCATCTTGTTTTTCTTTTTCCCTGTCCACTGAGTCCACCTCGTCCAATCCGTCCATTCAGACCTCTTCTTCCCCCACCAGCAGCCCCACTGGGAAGCGCTTCAGCACCGCGCCGACAGGGAGGCTCCCCTCCCCTTTCAGCCGCCGTTCAGAGAGGCGTTCCCGCCAGGCCGCCGGGGCGCCCTCCGGCAGCTCGATGTGGGTGTCCTGCCAGATTGCCGGACCGCAGGGGACCTGCTCCGGTTCAATCAGGGAACGCATGAATCGGGGCGCCACGGCGATAACCCATTGTTTCCCGGCTGTTCCGGCAAAGGCCAGGACATGCCGGCTGTACCGGCCGTGGGTCTGCAGGGGCAGCCAGCAGCCGCGATGAAAGACCGAGGTCAGTTCCCTGCGCAGGTGCAGGCCTTTCCAGATGAGATAGAGTTTGATCCGCCCGTCCTGGCTGGTTTCCAGCAGCTCGTCCAGCAATTGCGGCAGGTTCTCCCGGGCCTGCCTGCGGACGGAATCGAGCATCGCCATTCGCTGTGGGTAATCCACCAGGCGGCGGTTGTCCGGATCCACGAGGCTCAAATCCCACAATTCGCTGCCCTGGTAGAAATCCGGAACCCCGGGCAGGGTCATCTTGAGCAGGGTCTGGGACAGGGAGTTGAAGAGGCCGTAGGCGGCAACCATACGCTGCAGGGGCCGGAAGGCCTCCAGAAAGGGCCCCTGCCCGTCCTCGGGCAGGAGCCGGTCGATGCAGTCCAGCAGGGCCTGTTCATACGTCTCGTTGGGCTGCACCCACTGGGAGTGTGCCTTGCCCTCCCGGACCGCCTTGCGCATGGTGTCCTTGATCCGGATCCGAAACTCGGAATATTCCAGCCGTTCAAAGGGAAAGGCCCCCAGCAGGGTCTGCAGGAGATAATAGCAGTCATTGGGGGCTGGGAGCGGTCCGCTTTCGGATGATCCCACTGCCTGTTCCAGGATGGCCGGCCACGCTTCCAGAAAGGACTGCCATTCATCCGGGATTTCGGACAGCACGTTCAACCTGGCCCGAACGTCTTCTCCCCGTTTGGTGTCATGAGTGGCTGTGGCGCTCATGGACCGGGGCCACTGCTCCGCCCGCTTGCGCACGGCTTCGTCAAACCGGGCCCGCTCCAGGCCGAATCGTTTTGGATTGCCCCCCACTTCGTTCAAGGCCAGCAGCCGGTTGTCCAGATAAAGCGAAGTGTCCTCAAAGCCCTTGGCCATGAGCGGACTGCAGAGCTGTTGAAAGCGCACTATACCGGACCACAGCCGCCTCTGCTCTTCCTCCGGCCGGGAGCTTCCGGCTGCGCTTAGAAGGTCCTGCAGGATGAGCAGTTCCCGCTCCGCTTCCGGTGCCGCCTCCCGGGCCCGGGCAACGGCCTGCTTGATCATGTCCAGGTCTTGGGCCGTGCAGGCATCCGGAGACAGATAGGTCCGATAGACCGGAAACTGGACCAGCACTTCGGCGATGGCCCGCCTGAGCCCGAGCAGGGTCACATCGTCCTCGGGCCGTCCGACGGCCAGATACTCCAGCAGCGACGCGCTCAGATTGTCCAGATCGCCCTGCATCTCCGTGTTCAGGATCAGGCGCTTGTTCTCGGTCCAGTTGCCCGGAAGGGCCGCAGAACCCAGAAACCCTGTGTAGATCCGGTTGAAGGCCTCTTCGGCCCAGGCGTCCACAAACAGCCCGTTGAGCTGGTTCAGGAAATCATACCCGGTGCTGCCCTGTACCGGCCAGTCCCCGGGGAGCTCTTCTTCCTGGCCCAGGATTTTTTCGACATAAAGCCAAGCATCCGGGACCCGACGGCGCACCTCCCTCAAATACCAGCCTGGATCGGCGATCCCGTCCAGGTGGTCGATGCGCAGTCCCTGCACCGCCCCGCTGTCCAGGAGGGCAAAGGGCAGTTGATGGACCCGATCAAAGGCTTCCGGGTGCTCCAGGTTCACACAGATCAGGTCGTTGATGGTGAAAAAGCGCCGGTAGTTGATCTCCTGCATGGCCGTGCGGAACCAGCTCAAACGGTAGAACTGGCCGCGGATCAGTTGGATGAGCCCTGTCCTGGGGTTCTCCTGCCGCGGGGCCTGATTGACCAGCTCCACAAGCTGCTCCAGCCAGTCCCTGAAGGCCGGGTTCTGCTCCCGGAGTTCCCGGAGAGCCTCTTTGGCCGCAAAAAAAAGGCTGGAGCAGATTTCCCGGTTGTGTGCCGGTTCCTGCAGCTGCTGAAAGCAATCCAGCATGGTCTCGAATTTCAAAAAATCCTGCGCTCCCAGCGCTTCCGGCTGTCCGAGCGCCTCCTGGCCTGAACGTAGCAGGTCCCAGTGGGTGCGGGGGTTGAGCGGCAGGCGCCGGTCATAATACTCCAGGCAGAAGCCGTCCGCTTCATAGACCAGTCTGATCTCGCCCCGCTCCAGGGTTTCCCGGAGCGGGGCGCCCAGGAACGGGGCCAGGACCCGTCCCTTGAGGTTTGGGTTGTCGTGTTCGAAATCAATGTCAAAAAACCGGGCGTACCTGGAATGCGGTCCGCAGGACAGGACATCGGCCAGCAGGGGATTGTCCGGAGAATAGGCCATGTGATTGGGGACAATATCCTGTATCCAGTGCATCCCGTGTTCCTGCACCCTGCGGATCAGGCTGTCGAAGGCCTTCCGGCCGCCCAGTTCAGGATTGAGTCGGGTGTGGTCCAGGATGTCATAGCCGTGGATGCTGCCCTTTGCTGCCTGAAAGATCGGGGAGGCGTAGACCGTGGAAATGCCCAGGGCCTTGAGATAGGGCACGATCTCTTCGGCCTGGGCAAAGTCGAATTCAGGCCGGAATTGGAGGCGGTAGGTGGCAACCGGAAAGGTCAAGGATTTATTGGGCATCTTGGTTTATTTCTTGCCTCATTATGGGAATTCAGGGGTCTGGTTTCAGGTGTCAGCGCCGGCCGCTGGCTGGACGGACACATATTTCTTTGATTTTATGATAATATACGACTGCCAGTTTGATCAGTGGAGAAACTTTCACTGTCAATGGCTTTTCCTACAGAGCCAAGAATTTGAACGTCCAACATCGAACGTCGAACATCGAACTTTGAATGAAGAAAAA
>CAZUMF010000044.1:0-21722 GCA_964621385.1 uncultured Desulfohalobiaceae bacterium | reverse complement strand
CCAGTTTGACATTCTGACCTTTCCGGCCGACAGCCAGGTGGTACTGGTCGTCAGGGACGACCGCTTCGAGTTTTTTGTCGTCTTCATCCACAGTAATGCTGTGTATCCGGGCCGGCGACAGGGCATTGACCGCATAGGTGGTGATGTCCGGACTCCAGAGGACGATATCGATTTTTTCCCCCTTAAACTCCTGCACGACCTTGTTGATCCGTGAGCCGCGGACACCGACGCAGGCCCCCACCGGGTCGACATCCCTGTCGTTGGAGAGCAGGGATATTTTGGCCCGAAAGCCGGGATCTCTGACGATGCCGATGATTTTTATGGTCCCGTCGCTGATTTCCGGAACTTCAATCTTGAAAAGCGCGGCCATGAAATCGGGATGGGAACGGGAAAGGACAATCTGGGGACCGCGGGATTCTTTTTTGACATCCAGGATGTAGCCCTGGACCCGGTCCCCCCGCCGGTAGTGTTCCTTGGGGACTTGTTCACTCTTCGGCAGGACCGCTTCGGTCCGTCCCAGGTTGATGATCCAGCCGGAACGGTCCCGGCGCTGAATCGTCCCGCTGATGGTCTCCCCTTTGCGCTCAATGAACTCTTCATAGATGATTTCCTGTTCAGCATCGCGCATCCGCTGGATAATCACCTGCTTGGCGGACTGGGCGGCAATGCGCCCCAAATTCTCAATTTCCAGTTTAAAGCCGAGTTCGTCTTCCACTTGGACGTCCGGATCAATGGCGTGGGCTTCTTCCAGGCTGATTTCGGTATTCGGGTCTTCGACCTCCTCCAGAACGACTTTGAACTGATGGACCTCGATGTCCCCGGTCTCATCATTGAAATTCACTTCAATGTCCAGCTGGTTGTCGAATTTTTTATTGACGGCTGTCCGCACAGCCTCTTCCAGGGTATCGACAAGGATGTCCCGGTCAATGCGCCGTTCCTTGCTGATAAGATCAATGGATTTTTTGAGTTCCATACTCATGGATTGCCTCCGAGATAGACAGCGCCAACGAAGTTTTTTTGCACAATCAGTGGTTTCGGTCCGTCGATGGCCGCTTCGGGACGGAAACGTCCATCGGATCAGTCGTGGTCTGAATACAGTGTTTGCCCCAATGCCCGCGGCTGGAGGAATGGGCTCAGCCGGCTTTTTTGGGTTTGCCGGCCGGGACCGGCCCGTCATAAACCAAATGGATCCGGCTGCATTGATCCCAGTCCAAGGAGAGGGTCTGGTTTTCCGTTTGGAGTTCAATGCTGTTTCCGTCAATGCTGTTGACGTGTCCGCGCCATTTTTTACTGCCCTGGACCGGCTGCGTGCACTTCACGGCAATTTTTTGCCCGAGGTACGGCCTGAGCTGTTCAATGCTGAAAAAAGGCCGTTCCAGTCCCGGCGAGGAGACCTCCAGGGTATACGCGCTCCCGGGCAGAGGATCTTCCACATCAAAGATCAGGCTCAGGTGCTTGCTCACGGTCTTGCATTGGTCGATGGTGACCCCGCCTTCAGCCTCCACATAAATTCTGAGAAGGTTGCGCCTGGGCGTGGTCTGCATTTCGATTCCCCAGAGACCGAGCCCGAGGGACGCCAGCAACGGCTCGACGATTTCACGGATATTGTGAATCTGTGCATCCTTCATAGAGACGTCACACGTTTTTCAGCCAAAAAAAAGGTGGACCAGAAGCCCACCTCTGCTGCACTATAGGATCAACGAAGAGGCGTGGAGCGGGTGACGGGGGTCGAACCCGCGACACCAAGCTTGGGAAGCTTGTACTCTACCAACTGAGCTACACCCGCTCGACAAAAAGGGACTATCGCAGGAAATGGACCGCTTTGTCAAGGTTTGTCTCGACAAAAAGAATTCTTGAAGATTGAAGCGGATTGGTTTATGGATGATGGGATGTTTCAGCCGATAACGTCTTTGGATATCATAACAAAAAACGGACATGCCCGTGCCTATGCCTTGGGAAGGTCTATTCAGGCCTATCTCAAAGACTTCGGAATTGCTGTGAATGTGTTCCGAAATTCAGAATACAAACCCCGGCGGGCTGCAAAACAAGAACAGCAAAAAATGATTCTCGTTTTGGGAGGCGACGGCACGTTGTTGAGCGTCCTGCGCAAGAGAGGCGAAGATCAGCTCCCTGTCTTGGGCATGAATTTTGGACAGGTTGGTTTTTTGACGGAACTCACCCCGGATGGTTGGGAGCAGTCCCTGGAAGCGATTGTCAAAGGGCATTTTCATCTGTCTTCACGGATCATGCTGCATTACGATCTTCACCGCCAGGGGGACGTTGTGGAAAGCGGGAGGGTGATCAACGATCTTCTCGTTGGTCGCGGGGAAACCGCCAGGCTGATCAAACTGCACCTCTGGACGGAAGGGGGTGACATGGGAACGGTTCGTGCCGACGGCCTGATCGTTTCCACGCCCATCGGTTCCACCGCCTATGCCGTGGCCGCCGGGGGGGCCTTGATCGACCATGAACTGGAAGTCCTGGAAATTTGTGCCGTGTGTCCGTTCATGAGCGGATTCAAACCCCTGATCCTTCCAAGTCGGAGCAAGGTCTGGATTCAGGTGGAACCGAGTTCTTCGGATGTGTATCTGACCCTGGACGGACAGTCAGGGACCCGGCTCAGGGCCGGGGACCGGATTGCGATCCGGGAATCGGCCGTCCGGCTGCAGTTTGTGCAGAACAACAAAGAAAGCTATATCAATAAACTTCGTTTGAAAGGCTACCTCTAATCCAAAAAGCGCTGCAGCGCCTTTTGGATTTCAATTGGCCAATCGTGTCTGGAAATCGGCCTGCCGTTGTTCAGGCAAAGGAGCGCGCATGAGTGATATGTATCAGCAACTGGCCCGGCATCTGGATGATCTGCCGGCAGGGTTTCCCGCCACGGAATCAGGGGTGGAGCTTCGGATTCTCCGCCGGCTCTTTACCGAGGAAGAGGCTGCCGTCGCTCTTGGATTGCGGATGTTTCCAGAACGCGTCTCCACCATTGCAAAGCGGCTCCAGCGGGATGAGCAGGAAACAGCCGAAAAGCTGGAGGCCATGGCCGGAAAGGGCTTGATCTTCCGTTCCGCAAAGGGCAAACAGCCGTATTACATGGCGGCGCAGTTTGTGGTCGGTATCTGGGAGTACCATGTCAATGCTCTGGATCCCGATCTCATCCGGGATATGAACGAGTATATTCCCCACTTGGTGGGCGCTTTGTGGTCGGAGCCTGAGACAAAGCAAATGCGGATCATTCCGGTTTCGGAAAGTCTTGATCAGGAAATGTCGGTCATGGATTATGAAGCCGCGGAGGCCATCATCAATCAGCAATCCAAGATCGTGGTGGCCGAATGCATCTGTAGAAAAGAGCATCGCATGATCGGCCAGGGCTGCGACAATCCACTGGAAGCCTGCTTTGTGTTCGGCAGCGGGGCCTATTTTTATGAGGAAAACAAGCTCGGGCGTCCCGTGTCCCGGGACGAGGCCCTGACCCTGTTCAGAAAGGCCGTGGAAGCGGGATTGGTGGTGCAGCCGGGCAATGCACAGAAACCGGTGAATATCTGCATGTGTTGCGGGTGCTGCTGTCAGATCCTGAAGAATTTGAAAAAATTTGAAAACCCGGCCCAGCTGGTGCACAGCAATTACTATGCCCGGATCGATCCGGATGCCTGTACGGCCTGCGGCCTGTGCGCCGAGAGGTGCCACATGGAGGCCATCACTGTGGATGCTGTGGCTGTGGTGGATGAAGGGCGCTGCATCGGCTGCGGGGTCTGCCTGGCCGGCTGCGAATTCGGGGCGGTCAAGTTGTATCAAAAGGCGCCGTCGGATCAGTATGTCCCGCCCGAGACCATGTTTGCCACCTATGCCGGCATCGCCAGGGAACGGGGGAAGGTGTAGGGGAAAAGTGGGGAACGGGGAACGGCGAGCGCGGAATGCGGAACGCGGAACGCGGAACGGGGAACGGCGAGTGGGGAAGGCGGAAGGCGGAACGCGGAAGGCGGAGCGCGGAATGATTCCTGTTGCCGGGGAGGGAGGTCTGATGCAGGAGATACGTCTCATCGAGATCAAGGAAGATGTGCTCGCGGAAAATGCCGGTCTGGCCGAGGATCTGCGAACCCGCCTGCAGCAGGAGCACTGTTTGCTGGTGAACCTCATGGCTTCGCCCGGTGCGGGCAAGACGAGCCTGATTCTGCGCACCCTGGAAGCCTTGCAGCCTGTCTGCCGACCCGGGGTCATTGAAGCGGATATCGATTCCATGGTGGATTCGGAACGGATCGTGGAGCAGGGGGTGCCGGCCGTGCAATTGCGGACCGGGGGCATGTGCCATCTTGACGCGGCCATGGTTGAACGCGCCCTGGATTCCCTGGATATACCCTCCCTGGATCTGATCATCATTGAAAATGTGGGCAATCTGGTCTGCCCCGCGGAGTTCGATACCGGCGCCCATATCAAGGTCATGATGTTGAGCGTGCCGGAAGGTGATGACAAGCCTTTGAAATACCCTTTGATGTTTCAAGTGTGCGATGTACTGATCATCAACAAGATCGATTACCTGGATCTGTCCGATTTCGACTGCCAGGCCCTGCGGCAGCGGGCGGCCCGGCTGAACCCGGATATCCAGGTTTTTGAGGTCTCCTGCCGAACGGGAGAGGGCATTCCCGAATGGGCGGCCTGGCTGCAGGAGGCCTGCAGCCGATGCAAAGCAGGCCGACCGGAAGCCGGTCCCCAGGCTCCGGGGACTGTCTCGGGTTGAGAAGGCTCGGAGAGTTGTCTTTCAAAAAACAGCGGTCAAAACAGTCTCCGATGACCTCCGCCAGAAGAGGACTGGGAGGCGGTCTGCTCGGCGGATTGCTCATGGGCGGATTGCTGGGATCTCTGTTCATGGGTGGCCCGTTTGTGGGACTGAATCTCTAGGAGGCACTATGCGCAAACAGTGTATACTCTCGGTGGTCGGACAGGACCGCCCCGGGATATTGGCCGAAATCACGGAAGTCATTTTCCGCTACAACGGGAATATTGAAGACTCCAGAATGGCTCTGTTCGGGTTTTTGTTCGGCTGTCTGATTCAGATCTCTGTGCGCAGCGATCAGGATCTGGAACGACTGAAAGCCGAGTACGAAGGACTGAAAGTGGAAAAAGGAATCCAGTGCGCCTTTTTTACCTTTGAATCCGGCACGCAACGCCTTGGCGACAATTCCCAGCCTGATCCGGATTATCAGATCCGGGTCAGGGGCGGCGACAAGGCGGGCATTGTCTACCGAACGGCCGCGATGCTGGCCTCGTTTAATATCAACATCCTCAGCCTGCAGACCCGGGTCGATCGAAGCCGGGAGCCGGCTTTCATGGACATGTGCCTCCAGGTCAGCGTGCCCTGGGAGATGGATACGGAAAAACTTCGCAATAACCTGGGATTCCTGGCCCAGGAGTCGAATGAATCCATCACCCTCAGCCGCTGCAGCCCTTCAGCCTGATGCCGACCCTGTATGTCGACCCCCTGAATCTGAGCCTGTGGTTCACCCCTGGCGAAACCGTCCTCGAGATCCTGCAGCGGGGGGGTATTCTGATTGAAAGCCCCTGCGGCGGTCAGGGGGTGTGCGGACAATGTACGATTCGGGTTCAGGAACCGGAGTCTGTGCCGGAAACCCCGCACGAAAACATTGCAGACAGGGATGGAGCCAGGGGACTGCGGCTTGCCTGCCGGCTCAAGCCGGATCAGGATCTGCGCATTCACCTGCTGGATGACTCTCGCACCGGAGCTCAGACGCTGCAGGCCGGATCCTTTGTTGTTGAAGGGGGCCCCCTGCCGGTATCCAGGCCGTCCCCGGCTGTCCATCTGGAATATCATGATCACGTCTGTTGGCTCCAGTATGCCGGTCGCGCTGATTGGGAAAAACTGGCGGTCTGGGAAGCGGGCTTGATCCCCAAAGGCCTGGCCATTGACCTGGGCACCACGACCCTGGTGCTTTCCCTGCTCAGCCTGCACAGCGGCGAGGAACTGGCCACGGCTTCCGGCTTGAATCCGCAGATTGCTTTCGGGCATGATGTCATGACCCGGATTCATCACGGCTCCAGCCCGGAAGGGCTCGATGCACTGTCCGGGGCGATTCAAGAGGCCCTGAATGAGCTCATTGTCGAGGTCTGTGCCCAAAGCGGTTCCCAGCCTCTGGAGATTCTGGATGTGGTGCTCGGGGGCAATACGAGCATGCTCCAGCTTCTGGCGGGCATCGACCCGTCTCCTCTGGGCCGGGATCCCTTTCAGGTCAGTATCGCTGGAGGAACCAGCTATCCGGCCGCGGATTTCGGTCTCCAGATCAACCCCGGAGCCAGGGTCTATCTCCCGCCCGTCCTGCACGCCTTTGTGGGCACGGACATCAGTGCGGGACTGCTCCTGTGCGAAGGGTTTTTTGACGACGAAGCGAAGGTGCTGTTTCTTGATGTCGGGACCAACGGGGAAATGGTGCTGAACATCCAGGGACGGCGGGTGGCGACCTCCACCGCAGCCGGTCCGGTTTTTGAAGGGGCGGGCCTGTCTTCAGGCATGCGGGCCGGGGAGGGGGCTGTGGAGGCGGTGAGCCTTGCGGACGGCGACCTCGGGTTGAGCAGTATCGGAAAGGGTCCGATCAAAGGAATCTGCGGCAGCGGTCTTTTGGATCTGGTGGCCGTGCGTGGATATGTGGGGGTGCTCGAGCCTTCCGGCCGGATGCTGGAGCCTTCGGAAAAGGAGAAGGTTCCGGAAAAGCTCCGGGATCGGCTGCTGAGCTTTTCGGATATCCCCGCTTTTGAGCTTGCACCCGGGGTGACTTTCACGCAGCGCGACGTGCGCCAGGTGCAGCTGGCCAAAGGCGCTGTCCGGGCCGGTATTGATCTGCTGCTGCAGGAGACCGGGTGTCCTCCGGGGCATCTGGACCGGATCGTGATCGGCGGCGGATTCGGTCATTTTTTGCGACCGTCCAGTCTGGAGGCCATCGGTCTCATTCCGCCCAACACACGCCAAAAGATCGTTTTTGCCGGAAACACCAGCCGCAACGGCTGCGCCAGGCTGCTGGTGGACACATCGGCCCGCAAGGTACTCGAAGCCAACATGCAGTCTGTGGAGCATCTCTCCATCGCGGAGCTGCCTGCCTTCATGGACGTCTACCTGCGGAGCATGCATTTGGGGGCTTAGGTGGTATCTCCATGTAATCCCTGAACAACCAGGCCGCAGTCGCCGGGGAGCTCCTGATCAGTCAGGCCTCGTCTCCTTTAGGCCGGCTGGGGCATCCCGCCGAACAAGGAAAAAAACAGGGCGATCAACAGGACCTGGATAAGCCAACCAATAAAGCAGACCCCCACGGCACGGAGGGTGCTGTCGTAATCCAGGGCCTGTCTGACGGCCACCACCATGGCCACCAGCATCCAGATTCCGGCGACGAGGAAGACAATGCCTCGCAGAAACGGGATAATGCCCAGAACACGAATCAATCCAGGGGCACTGGAAAATCCGATGGTGCGCAGAAGTTCGCCCATGTCGGCCCGGGTTTGGGGGACGGGCAGGAGTTTGGTGCCGATGAAAAAGGTGAGCAGGGCCCAGACATACCAGCTGAGCAGGGCGGCCAGGGTGCCCATGAGCATGCCGCTCAGGCCCTGGCTGGCCAGCACTCCGATGCCGGCCGCCAGGCTTGAGAGCACAACGACTCCCATGGCCTGCCGCATGGCTCCCTTGTCCGCCTCCACCTCTTCATAGACATCGGCTTCGAGCTTTGCCGCCCGAAGCATGCGATCAGTGAATTGGTCCATTTGGTTGTCTCGAATTCTTTTGCTGTTGCAAGAATAGGAATTCAATATTATGATCGAATGTGCTTGTCAAATTGTTGTTGAATCCCGTGACCGGGGCAAATCAGCCTGTGTTGATGATCCCTGTTTTACTCTGCAGATGATCGTTCCGGATGTCAATCAGGCTTGGCGCATGGTTTGTTTGGGGGGATGTTTTTCCCGAAAGAATATTTGTGTTACATTTGTTTTCATCAAGTAAACAAGCAGATCTTACATTCTTTCGAATAGAGGAGGAAGTCTTCGGCGGTCCAAACGATCACTCCCTCAATAAGCTTGCTTTCATCGATCTCCATCATATCGACGGTCATTTTGCAGGCAATCAGCTCAACTCCTTCGATTTGAGCCATTTCTTGAAGATCCGCCAGGCTGGGAATATTCGCTTTTTCAATTTTGCGCTTCATCATGCCGGTAGCAATTGAAGACATACCTGGAATCGCTCCCATGACCCCCGGGGGGAAGAATTTTGCTCTATCAAAACCGCCTGCCATAACCAAATTCAGGCCCATAAATGAATAAAATATTTTACTTTCCATGCCCTGTCGTGCGGCATTGATCCCCAACACAAGTGACGGGTAGGCGCCATCGATCGTGTCCTTGACGCAAATGAAACCTGCTTTTTCTTTTTGATCCTGCATTATTCTTCTCCTTGTCACATGGTGTTGTTTTTGATTTTGGACCTTTGTCCGTGTTTATTGAAGATTACTGTTCAGCATCTGTGTGGATTATGCCCTTGAGTATTGCAGACAGGGATCGCGTCAATCTATGTCCCGAGTAAACGACTTCCTTGTTTTGATCAACAAGGATAATCGTGGGGACTCCCTGAATGGCATACTTTTGGCTGACCCTATGGTCCGTGTCAAAAGCCAGTGGGATATCCAGTTGATACTGCTCCTGAAAGCGCTGCATCCTGGAGACCGTATCCCGCCAGCCGCTGTTGATGCCGATCACAGCCAGTGACTCTGGATCATAATCGGCCAGGAATGCATCCATTTCTTTGAAGGCTTGCTTACAATAGGGGCACCAGGTGGTCCAGAAAATTAACAGAACCGGCTTTTGACCCACATATTGCTGCAAGGAGAACGGTGTCCCCCGGGCGGTTTGCAATTCAATGTCAGGGGCCGTGGCCCCAACAGGGAGCGACCAGGCTGTCGCGGGAATCATGGACAGGAAACACACCAACACTGCACAAAGCCGTACGCTCAACGTCATGGGGTTCCCCCTGTACGATCGGTTTCAAGATTGATAAAGCGCTCAGCCAGAAAATACCCAACAAAAAAGATCCCCAGACCAAGGGCAAAGATCATCCATTCCACCGGGCTTGGCGAGTAGGAAACCAGGCCGTTGACGGTATGCACTCCGGAGCCTTCAAATCCCTGTCGCATGGGAGGCAGTTGCCCGGCCACAATGAAGTTGTAACGGGTAAAGAACAGTCCGATCAGGTAGACCAGACCGGACAGGCCGAGGAGTGAGCTGTTTCTGGCCCTGCAGAGGACAATGAGCAGCAGGGGAAGGATCAGGGCCAGCCCGACCTCGCCGATCCAAAAATGAGCGGCCAGCGGGCCGGAGAGCAAGGCCATGGCGGCCTGGGTCATCCCCTGGGGTTCGCTGTAGAGCGAAGCGGCAAATTTCCAAAAATAGAGGAATATCATAGCCGAGATGCCCAGGCCCAGAAGCTTCCCCAGCGCCTGCATTGAGTCTCTGAGTTCGGCTTTGATACGGAAGCGAAAGACGATGTTGTGGATTACCAGGAGCAGGGCAGCTCCGGCTGCTATGCCGGAGACGACCAGAAAGACCGGAAAATAGATGCCCTGATAAAAAGGGCGGGCGTTGATGGAGCCGAAGACAAAACCCAGGTTGCTGGTGGCGACGACCCCCACCAGGAGAGCCAGAAAGCCCAAGAATCCGGTCATTCTGTGACTGGCTGGATCGGGGCGGAAGATCAGATAAAGCTCAAGAGCCAGAATGAGCAGTTCAATGCTGTAGAACATCCCCATCCAGACGATCGGGGCCTTGAATTGCGGGGAAAGCAGAAACAGATACATCAAGCGGAACGGATGGCCGAGTTCCATTCCGATCTGGGTGAAGCCGGCCAGAAGGGTGATGAAGGCCAGGACGACGATACGTTTGTTCATTTTTGCGAAGGCTTGAAAACCAAAGGCGTGTCCCAGTCCTCCGATAAAGGCCAGGCCGGTGGAGGTGATCACCAGATAGGCGTAGGAGGCAATGAGCAGTCCCCAGGGAACTTCCCGACTGACGCCGTAGACGGCTTCGTGTCCCTTGGTGAAAACGAGCCCAACGCCGATCAGGCCCACGACCAGCAGAATACCGCCCAGGGCGATGAAGGGCAGGCTGGGAACCTCTTTGTTCTCCTGGATCATATGCTGCCATTTTCCTTTCAACACTGTCATGTAACCTCCGGACTCCATTCGTCTGAAGTTTCATACGAGGGAAAGCGCGCGGCCGAAAAAAAATTAGATCAAATAATACAGTCTGGGCCTGGTATTCCGGTCCGGCTTGAGTTGATATGAACCCCGTGACCCCAGTCGTTTGTTGACCTCACTGTTCGGATCATTGAGATCTCCAAAGACCCTGACCTTGGTGGGGCAGGTCTCCACGCAGGCCGGTTCGCGCCCCTCCAGCAGACGATGGATGCATAAGGTACATTTTTCCACGGCCTTGTGCCCCAGACTGACGAAACGGGCGTCATAGGGACAGGCCACCATGCAGGCCTTGCAGAGGATGCATTTGTCATAATCCACCAGGACCACGCCGCTGGAGGAGGTGAAGGTCGCCCTGGTCGGGCAGACCTTTTCGCAGGGGGCATTTTCACAGTGCTGACACTGTGAGGGCTGAAATTCTTGGTGCAGATGCGGAAAACGCCCCTGCAGGGGCATCTCGGTCACCCATATGCGATAGGCTTCATCCTCAACAGGGACTCTGTTTTCAAATTTGCAGGCCACGGTACAGGCCTTGCAATTGAGACACTTCGCGGTATCCAGGACGATGGCGTATCGTTTGTCTGTCATGCTTCTCACTTTCTCCTTGCCGGGGAACAGCATCAGGCTTTGCTGACGGTGACATAGGTTTCATGCATGGCTGCGCTTCCGGAGATCGAGTCCATGGTATCCTCGAGTATCTCGGCCTCTGAGGCCCCTTTTTGGTAAACCAGCGACATTCCGGGGCTCAAGCGGCCCCAGCCGTTGACATAGTAGACCGCGTCCGGCCGAATCTTTTCCGTGACATAGGCCTTGAGCGTCTGCTGACCCACCTTGCTTGTGACCCGGCAGTCGTCTCCATGTTGAATGCCAAGCTTGGCGGCCTCGGCCGTATTGATCCAGACCGCATTCTCCTTCATGATTTCCCAGAGATGAGGAATGTTCTGGGTGCTTGAGTGGGTATGCCACGCGGTCCGGCCCACCAGGAAACGATACTCACCCTCTTTTTGGGGACGGAGCGGTTCGCAGTAACTGGGCATGGGGTCCAGGCCGCGCTTGTGGAAGCGCTCGTTGAACAATTCGATCTTCCCGGTCTTGGTTTTGAAGCGGAAGCCGTTCGTTCTGGTTTTTCCGTAACTGGGCTTTTTCGAAGGCACGAGCACCCCCTGTTCCAGAATCCGCTCATACCCGTTCGGATAATCCGAGAGCTGATGTTCCATATATTTCTGGATGGGCTGCTCCAGGATGTCTTCCATAACCGTTTTCTTGAAATCCTCGAGTCCTTCCGGGTCCACGTCGTCCCAGAGTTCCGGAATTTTGAGCATCTCCTTGAGAATGCCTCCGGAGATTTCGAACATGGTCTTGGTGTTGAACACGGGTTCGATTACCGGCTGCCTGGCTACCACCACCGGCCAGATGCCGCTCAGGGCATGGCAGGGATCCCAGCTTTCCAGATAGGTGGAATGGGGCAGAACCAGATCGGCATACCAGGCCGTATCCGACATCTGCTGCTCGATGACGCAGATGAATTCCATCTTTTCCATCATCTTCAAGGTCTTGGCCGTATTGGGCACGGACTGGACCGGATTCTGCTTGAAGACGAAAAAGCCGCGCACCGGATAGGGCTCGTCGTGGAGCACCGCCTCCCGGAAGGTGATCCAGCTGCCGTCGCGTTCACTCAAGAAGGCGCAGGAATCCTCGGGCAGCCCTGTTCCTACCAGAGGGCAGTCCACCACCGAGGGGACCACTTTTTTGACGATGCCCACGGCTTCCTTGTCCACCCGCTCTTCGACCTCGTAAAAAAAGGGGAAGAGCGGCGTATGGCTTTTCAGGGGCACGGAGGATTTGGGGACGATCCCGCCCTTGACGTCCCAGCAGCCGCAGAGAGCGGTCAAAATGGCGCAGGTCTGCCGGAAGTAAACTTCATGGGCGTAAAAGGACGTCCGCCGTCCTGGATAGATCACGCTTCTGGGTGCATGCCTGGCAAACTCTCTGGCGGTCCAGCGGATCTCCTCGGCCGGGATCTCGCATTTGGTCTCGGCCCACTCCGGCGTGTATTCGTTGTTGAGGATGTGCTCCCGGAACCGGTCAAATCCATGGACATGGGCATCAATAAATTCCTGATTATAGAGCTTCTCCTGAATGATCACCTGGATCATGGCCAGGGTGAAAGCCATGTCGGTCCTTGGTTTGACCGGAAACCATTTGTCCGCCTTGGCCGCGGTCTCGGTGAATCTGGGGTCAAGGTAGATGAGTTGCTGGCCCTTGGGCTTGAAACGCTGAAAATCGACGGAGTCAGGGGTGACAAAGGACTGAGCCCGGTCGGAGCCGATCATGACCACGAACTCGGCGTTCAGCAGATCGGCATCGGGATAGACGCCGTAAACCGAGCTCCAGCCTTGAATATTGGTTGACAGGCAGAGGGTGGGATGCCGGACTGTGTTCAGCGAGCCGAATCCGCTGACCAGGTAGTAGAAAAATTCTTCCTGCAGTCCCTCTGTCGAGGCAAAGGCCACACTGGAGCGGTTCTTGTACTTTTGTTTCAGTGCGGCCAGATTCTGGGCCACATGTGTGTAGGCCTCCTCCCAGGAAATTTCCTTCCACTTGCCCTCGCCCCGCTGACCTGTCCGGAGCAGCGGCTTCTTCAGCCGGTCCGGGCTGTATGGCAGAGAGGCCCCGGCATTGCCTTTGGCGCAGAGCATGCCCCTGCTCTTGAGGTGTTCGGGGTTGGGATTGATCTTCTGCAGTTTCCCGTCCACAACCTCGCAAAGAATGCCGCATTTGTTGACGCACATGGCACAATTACTGGCGATGGTTTGCCGTGTTCCCTGGCGCTGAAATTTTGACAAGTCTTCCTTGCCTTCGGCAGCCCGCAGTTGTCCAAGGCCCGAGCCGAGGGTGGCTGCGGCCAGAGCTCCACCACTGACTCCGAGAAAACGCCTCCGATTCATTTTTAAAGCACTCATTATTGCACCTTTCGTGGCGACGATCACAGGTTCAGATTTCTCGATCGTCCTGAACACTCGTCAAATCGGCATAATTGTACTCGAGGTCCAGGAGAAAATTTCGCAGAGCCTCCCCGGCCACCCTGTAAAAATCGTGTCGGGCATGTTCATTGATCAATTCCGAGATTTGCGAGCTTACAGGCTGCACATACCTCTTGCAGAGCTGCAGGAGGACGTTGAGCCGCAGAGCGTTCTCCTGCTTTGTGCCGGCGCCCGTCAGGGCAAGCGTCCCGAGGATCCGGGCGCAGCATTCAAGCAGGACAGCGAGATGATCCTCAAGTTCATCCCGGGCTTCATCCAGAACCAAGCCGGCCTGGAGGATGCGTGTCCTGATCTCCTGCAAGGAGTTACCGGCCAGGAGTTTGCCTGGATCAAGATAGTAGGAAGCATAGGGAACAACCGGCACGAATCCTTGATTGTTCACAAAGAGTCGGATGTATTCAGCCTGAAGTTCCTCCAGGGGCACCAATTCGATCCCGCGCCCGGCATATTCCTGAAAAAAATCAGTGAAATCGTTCAGATAGAGTTTAAGATTGTGATACACCCCAGGCTCAGGATATCTGAACAGCAAAGAACTGATCAGAAAACAGCCCTGCAGGCTATCCGCTTCCTGAGGGTCGAAGTGCATTCCCTCTTCCACGAGCATTGTATCCCCTGTCTTTAGGGGCGAAGGGCTCATGCTATTTTGGACGTCTTGCTGCATACACAGGCCAGGAGTTGAAACAAACAAATTGTCGAATGTTACCAATGAGTTCAATCGTTATACATCAGCTTTGCCAGCGGCAGGGCTGATATCAGAAACGATAGACCACAGACAGGTAGTACTGCTGCATGTCCTCAACCACCGGAAACAAAGCGTCCATTCCGGTGATGTCGTCGATATCCACGGGCTCACCTAAGGGATTGCCGCTGCCGCTGTAGTTGAATTTGTAGAACTGGGCCCCTAACCGGAAAAAGAAATTGTCTCCGGAAATGGACTGAATATAATAAGGTTCAAGCACATGCCCTCTGGTGGCCAGCTTGCTGCCGATGAGGTTGTCCTCGGCTCCGGTGAAGTTGAACCAGTACTTGGACCCGTAGTTGTACTCCAGGCCGAATTTCGCCCCGTACTCCTTCAGAGCGTAGCGGATGCCTCCGAAAAAACTGTAGCCGTCATGGCTCTCCAGGTCGCCGTTCGAACTGAGCAGACTCAGGCCCTGCATTTCATAGAGAGGATTTTTCGAGACTTTTTCGGCTTTGGTATGCGACCAGGCTCCGGAGAGATACACATCAAGGGTTCCCCAGAAATTTCCAGTCAGACCCACGGAAAGGGCCTGCCAGTCTCCGATGTTCTCGGTGGGTTCGACTCTCGAGGTGTAGAGGCCTGTGTTCTGATCGAAGTAATACTCGGGCACGCCGTCCTGGTTGGTATCCTGGGTGGAGACGATGAAGGGCATCACCGTGAGCCCGGTGAATCCGTCGCTGATATTCGGCGCATAGGCGTAGTTGTAGCCGAAGGACAGATCCAGGTCGGCACTGGGCAAATAGTTTTCATACAGCGTTCCGATCACTCCGTACAAGTCGACATCATCCATAGTGGGCTCATCCAGAAAAGCCCCGGTGGTTCCGTACTGGCTCTCAAACCCGGAACCATAACAGAACTTGAGGTCGAATCCCGGGATGCCGGTCAGTTCCTCCAGGCCGAAATGCAGGGAGCCCCCGTCGAACTGCCAGTTGATGATATGGGCCGAAGGGGAGCCTCCGGGATACGGGTAGTTTTTTTTGTATTGCAGAGGCATTCCCTCTGTTGATGGACGTCGTCCTAAGGAAATGTACCAGGGGACGCCTTTAAATTCGTTGTTGTAGACGAAATAGCCCCGCTCCAGGTGAACCACATCGCCATGCGGGTTGCTGGCCGTGGTTCCGTCCATGGTCACGTCCTGCATTCCGGCCGAATTGTAGTTGATGCCCACGCTGTCTCCCCAGACTTTATAGGCAGCCAGGCGGCCGGCAAAACGCAGATTTTTATTGACCTCTGCATCCATGCGCAATCTGAATTTCAAAGTCCGGACGGCGTCGTTGTCCACCTCGATCTCTTCAGCCGGCGGCACCATGCCGGCGGCCTGCATGCCCTGAAACATCTGCTGGATTTCCGGCAGGGTCGCTCCGTACAGGCCCCCGGCAAAGGGGTTCGCAGAATTGTATGGGGTGAAGAAAAGCCCGGTCAATGCACTCGGGGCCGCATAGACATTGTCCATCTGAATGGACCAGAGTCGGGGCTCCAGTTCAATGCCAAATTCCACTTTATCGGCTGAAGTGTGTTTCTCGGTCGTCGCAACCCGTTCGTTAAGGTTTTCGATATCTTCCGAATTCCAGTCTTGCTCTTTTTTGGCTTTTTCCAGCTTTTGCTCGGTTTGTTCCAGTTTCTCCTGCAGGAGTTTCATCTGCTCCTGCATCTGCTGAAGCTGCTGCTTTATGGCCCGGGTCTCCTGCTGCAGGCTCTCGCTGTTGGCCGGGGCCGGACCCTGAAACAAGAGCAGAAAAGACAGAACAACAACTGCAGTCCAATATTGCAGATTTCCGCCTTCTGACAAGACTTTCATAATCTCCTCCTTGCGTTGGGACGGGCCGCTATCCACACGTGGCTGGCTGCGCTGAATCGTAGGCATGATCAAAGAGATAGGTGAAGATGTCGGTCAGGTCGCCTTGATCCATGTTCTGCCATTCTGCGGCACACTCCAGCCGTTCGTAGGTGTTGAAGGTTCGCTGCCACTGGGCCTGGGTCTTGGTATTCGGGGAAAGTTCAGCAGCAGAGCCCCCGTCGTGGCAGGTCCGGCAGTTCTTTCGATATAAGTACTTTCCTTTGCGTCCATTGCCGTCGTTCGTGAATTCGGAACCGGCCATGGCTGCGCCAAAAAGACTGCCGATTAGGGCGACAACACAGACTCCAGTCCAAAAAAGTTTTTTCCGAGACATGCGTGTACCTCCATTTTTTCTTGTTTTGTTCATGCTACTCTTCTGAGACAAAGGTTACTACGTTTAAATTTCCGATGTATAAGAAAATCAATTCTGCCAAACAGGGACATATTCAAAAAATCCGTTCGCGGTATGTCCTGTTTTGTCGCAAACAATCTTCAGAAAAACCTATTCAGTGGGTTTGATTTCATAGGAGCCGTCTTCCTCAAAAACAAGGCCTCCCTCAAGATAGTAGACGTCCTTGAGCGACGGGCGCAAATCCTGGAGCATGTAGAACGACTCACCGGCCCTGGCTCCGGTGGGGCAGACAAACACGATGGGCTTGTCGTCAGGCAGGTCCTGGACCTGTTTCTCCAGCTCGTCAACCGGGATATTGATCGAACCCTCGATGGAATGTTCCGCGAACTCATCCGCATCCCGGACATCGATGAGATAGATCGAATCGGGTTTGTTTTCGAGAATATCCCGAAACTGCTCGATATCGATGCTGCCTTCCACTTCGCCGGCCTTGACGGCGACTGCCGTGTTGGAATCGGCTCCGTACACGGTTTTCCATTCCGGATAGCCTTTGGAAAAGACCTTGACATCGGTGTAGCCGAGTTCCATGGCTGCCTTGGCCGCCTTATGGCTCAGGCGGCACTCGAGTCCGCCGCAGTAGAAGATGATCGGAAAATCATTTGCTCTGGGCAGTTTGGCCTTCAAAGCATCGAACTGCGAGTGGGGGAGGCTGGCGGCCCCTGGAATGTGCCCTTTGACATATTTCGGTCTGAACGGCCTGGCATCAAACACCATGACCGTATTCTCAGCCATTTGATCCGCAACGTATTCGGCCGAAACCGACGCGTAATGTCCGGATACCTTCATCCATCTGGGGAATCCCTCGGCAAAGACCTTGATATTGGTGTATCCGAGTTCTTCGGCCTTTCTGGCCGCCTTGTGGCTCAACTTACATTTCAGACCTCCGCAGTAGAAGATGAGCAGGGTGTCCTTGTCTTCGGGCAGGCGGTCGAGATGATCATCGAACGTGGTGTTGGGCATGCTCACGGCACCGGGGATGTGCCCTTTGATGTATTTGGGCTTGTAAGGTCTGGCATCGATGATCATCACATCGTCCGGCACCGGAATTGTGACATGACGGGCTACAAAATCCACGTCAACCAGGGAATGAAACATCCAGTCCTCGGGTTCAAAGGCCAGGTCAGCCGTGGACTTTCCATACACTGGGGCAGTGCCGAGCAGCAGCCCGAACAGCAGGCTGGCGATAAAGGCAACCTGTGTGCGCTGTGAAAATGTGCAATTGTTCATAGTGTCCTCCGATAGGTGTCAATGATTCAAATCAGGACACTCCACATAGCAAAATGTGTGCCAATGGCGTGATTTTAAAAACATCCTGTTTTTACGAAATATTTTTTTTCTTGACGGATGTTAATTTTTGATATAAACAGTAATTTAACATTTTTGTTAATTTTGTAAACATTTTTTGTTTACATTTAACAATAAGGACTGATTCGTTATGGATTTGGGAAAACACTGGAAGACTCTGGTGGATTGTCTTCAGGACGGACTGCTGGTGGTCGATCCTGGCGGGATGATTGTTGCCGCGAACCGTTCGGCCGAAATCATGACCGGATACACCTCTGATGAATTAATCGGCAAGTCCTGCCGTATCCTGAACTGCACCGGCTGCAAGATCACCGCCAAGGGACGGGGAATCAACTGGTGCAATCTGTTCGTCAGGGGGAATGTCCGGGGAAAACGCTGTATGATCACCAATAAGCATCAACGGCAGGTGGATGTCATCAAAAGCGCCTCTGTCATTCGTGATGACAACGGGGCCATTATCGGTGCAGTGGAAACCCTGACCGACATTTCCGAGAATATCCGCTACAAAAATGAACTCTCGACTTTGCGCCGGACCTTTCAGCTCGATACCGGTTATCACGGTATTCTGGGGACGACACCGGTTATTCAAAATCTGATTGAATTGGTTGAAAACGCCTCCCAATCCGACACACCGGTCATGATTCTCGGAGAGAGCGGGACCGGCAAGGAACTGGTGGCCAGAGCCCTGCACGAGGCCGGACCGAGACGAGATGAACCGTTCATTAAAATCAACTGCGCCGCCTTGAACCAAAACCTTTTGGAAAGCGAACTCTTCGGCCACATCAAAGGGGCCTACACAGGAGCGGACCGGGACAGAATCGGCAGATTCGAGGCCGCCAACCATGGGAGCATCTTTCTGGATGAAATCGGCGATCTGCCCTTGAGCACGCAGGTCAAACTGCTTCGGGTCCTTGAGGAAAAGCGGATCGAAAAGGTCGGCGATCAGAAATCCATACCTGTTGACGTTCGGGTGATCACGGCAACCAACCGCGATTTGGAGAAGATGATGGCTGAAGGCGAATTCAGGGAAGATTTGTTTTTCAGAATAAGCGTCTTTCCCATCCATTGCCCCTCGCTGTACGAGCGGATCGAGGACATCCCCCTGCTCATCCGGAACCTGATCGAAATCAACAATAAACGAACCGGCAAACAGATCAAGGGTATCAGCCAGGAAGCCATGCAGCGTTTGATGGCCTATCCCTGGCCCGGGAACGTCCGGGAACTGAGAAATGTGATCGAATACGCCTTTGTCCTGGCCCAGGGCGACGGTCTTGAGTTGCATGATTTTCCGGAAAAGGTTCTCGTTGACAAAAGCCGGAAAAATGCAACCTCCCGTTCACCGGCACCCGGTTCCGATACAGGGCAACTACGGGAGAGAGAAAGACTGATTCAGGCCCTGAAACAATCCGGCTGCAACAGAACCCGGGCTGCCGGTTTGCTCGGAATCAGCCGGGTCACGCTTTGGAAACGGATGAAACAGTATGGAATTGATGCAGAGAAGCTCAAGGCCGCTGAGCACTGAAAGATCAACCGGAACACGCTGCCCGGGTGTCTTTTTTTGAAATCACAACCCCCGCGAGTCGAGCATGAATATTGGCGCGTATACCTTTCAAGAGTTTAAAGATGCCGCCGCCGGCTTCCACGGCTATCCCGCACCAGGCATTTTGATCGGCGGCTACATGGTGGAAGCGGCCAAATCCAGACTTCCAGCCGACACCTTGTTTGAAGCCCTGGTGGAAACCGGCAAGTGCCTCCCTGACGCTGTCCAGCTCCTGACGCTCTGCAGCACCGGAAACAACTGGATGAAAGTTCTCCATCTGGGGCGCTATGCCCTGTCCTTGTATGATAAATACACCGGTCAGGGGTACCGGATCAGCCTTGACCTTGAAGCGCTTCGAGACTGGCCTGAGATCAGGGCCTGGTTTCTCAAGCTCAAGCCAAAGCCGGAACAGGATACGGCTCGTCTTTTTGCTGAGATTGAGCAGGCCGGGAACAGCTATCTGAAGATTCAGCCGGTTTGCCTCGCTCCGAAATACCTGGGGAAGAAACATATGGCTGAAATCGGAGTGTGTGCTGTGTGTGGTGAAGCCTATCCCCAGGAGGACGGGGCCCTCTGCCGCGGATGTCAGGGAGAAACGCCCTATCTTTCGATCTCCGGCGAAACCGCTGTCCGTTTGCGTTCTGTGCCTGTTGAGGAGGCGGTGGGCCAGCGGGCTCTCCATGACATGACGGAGATCATCCCGGGCCGCTCCAAAGGAACCGCCAAAAAAGCCGGTCAGGAGATTACGGTCGGCGATGTCTGCCGGCTGCAGCACATGGGACGGACCTCAGTCTATGTCCAAACAGAAGAACAGCCCGTCTCTAACGAATGGGTCCATGAAAATGATGCCGTTCTTTCTTTTGCCCGGCGCATGGCCGGCCCTGGGGTCAGCTTCCGGACGCCGCCGGAAGAAGGCAAAATCAACTTGAACGCGACAATGGACGGCCTGCTCGTGTACGATGTTCCAACCCTTCAACAGTTCAACATGATTCCGGATGTGATGTGCGCCAGCCGCCAGAATCGTATTTATGTCCAGCAAGGGAAACCTTTCGCTGGATGCCGGGCCATTCCCCTCTATCTTTCCAGAGAGCGAATGCATAGCGCCCTCTCTGTCCTGGACAACAAGCCTCTGTTTCGCATTCGAGAGTTGAAAAGAGCCAAGGTGGGGATTCTGGTCACGGGAACAGAGGTTTTTCAAGGTCTGATTCAGGACAGGTTTCAACCCATCATCCGGGAAAAGGTCGAAAATTTCGGCTGTTCTGTGGTGAGCACGGATATCGTCCCGGATGAACGTTCCTTGATCGCGGCAAGCGTTCGGAACATGCTTGAACGCGGGGTTGAACTGCTGATTACCACCGCCGGTCTTTCCGTGGACCCTGACGATGTCACCCGGCAGGGGCTCCTTGATGCCGGATTGACTGACATCCTTTACGGCGCTCCGCTTCTTCCCGGGGCCATGACCCTTTTGGGTCACATCGCTTCCGTATCCGTCCTTGGCGTTCCGGCCTGCGCCCTGTTTTTCAAAACCACCAGCCTGGACCTCTTTTTGCCGCAGCTCCTGGCCGACGTTCCCATCACCAGAACCGATCTTGCCCGGATGGCCGAGGGAGGCTTCTGCCTGAACTGTAAATCATGCACCTTTCCTAAGTGTCCATTTGGGAAATAGGCGCTCCCGGTTGTCATTTTTTTGAAACGCTCTCAGACCTTTCAATGAATTCAGGTGCCCCTCTTCATTCTTCAGAGGACTCGGGAAAAATCGAGTTCAGGCCCAGGATGTCGTAGAGGGTCTCGCCCTCAAGGATTCGGCGCCGGAGGCCCTCTTCCTTGGCCTGCAGGTGCCGGGCGGCTTCCAGGACCGCCTCGGCCCGGTCCCTGGGAACGACCACCACCCCGTTTTCATCGCCGAGCACCACATCCCCGGGCAGCACGGTCACCCCGCCGCAGCTGACCGGACACTCGACCTCCCCGGGGGTGTTCTTGACCGTGCCCTCGGCCTGGACCCCGCGGGCGAAAACCGGAAATCCGATCCCGGGAAGCTGGTGGATGTCCCGCACGGTGCCGCCGATGACGATCCCGCCCAGGCCCTTGTGTTTGGCGGCCAGGGACATGAGTTCCCCCCAGCCCGAGCCGTGCCGGCCGCAGGAGCAGTCGAGTACGAGGACATCCCCGGGCCGGCTGTGCTTCAGGGCGTAGTGGGACATGAGGTTGTCCTTGGCCGCATTTTTAACGGTGTAGGCCGGGCCGCAGCATCTGGCCCCGGGATACATGGGGCGGATCGCATGATCCATGCCGCCGCTCCGGCCCAGGGCGTCGCTGATGATGGTGCTCGAGAGGGCCGACAGTTCCTGGAAGAGCCCCTCTGCCGCCCGGTCAGTGGATGGGGACACTGTTGTCTCCTTCTATTTCGATTGGGTTGATTGCGAAGACGTTGCTGAACTGACGAATCAAAGTATTATCGTTGGTTTCGCCCGCAATCCAACGGTTCTAAGTTGAGTTCGAAATTTGAAATTCGAAATTTGAAATTGGCAAGAAAAGAACGCAGAAAGCAGAGTATTCTCTTACGCCTCATCAAATTTCCAATTTCCAATTTCCAATTTCTTGAACAAGGACTTC
>CAZUMF010000043.1:0-21925 GCA_964621385.1 uncultured Desulfohalobiaceae bacterium | reverse complement strand
TAGCCCCTTACGCGCTTAGCAGGCGCGCGCCTTCAGCCAGCTCGGCCACCTCTCCTGTCTGGACGGCGCAAGAGTGAACCGCTTCACGCTTCCACGAGAAGGCCTGAAACGATGTTCCCCGCCAAACCAGAACTGTAGCAGGAAGTCCTGCCCCTGTCAATCACCGAACCGAGCGCTGCAGTTTGCGATACAAGGTGGCCGGGTTGACCCGGAGCTGTTCGGCCGCTTTTTGAATGCTTCCCAGTCTGGTGATGGTTTTGGTGATGAGCTGGTTTTCAAACAGGGTGACGGCCTGCTTCAGGGACTGCTGCTCCTGGGTGTTCTCCTGCAGCGAAGCCGGATGAAACTGGGCAGGCAGGTCTGTGAGGCTGAGCTCCTCATCCTGGCCCAGGACCACCAGTCGTTCAATCAGGTGCTTCAACTCCCGGACATTGCCCGGCCAGGGGTAGTCGCAGAGACGATCCATCACAGCCGGGGACAGGCGAACCGAGCGTTTGTACTTGCCGTTGAACTGCTCCAGAAAATGGGTCAGCAGACCAGGAATATCCTCTTTGCGAGCCTTGAGCGGGGGCAGGTGCAGGGGGACGACGTTCAGCCGGTAATAGAGATCCTCCCGGAAGGTGCTCTGCTGCACCATGTTCTCCAGGTTCTTGTTGGTGATAAAGATGAAGCGGACATTGATGGCCTTTTTTTTCACCCCCCCGACCCGGGTCAGCTCATAGTCCTGAAGCACGGTCAAGAGTTTGCTTTGCAAAGGCAGGGATAATTCTCCGATTTCGTCCAGGACCAGGCTCCCGCCTTCGGCCGCTTCAAACAAGCCGGCCTTGCCCCTGGGACTGGCCCCGGTAAAGGCCCCGGGCTCATAGCCGAAAAGCTCCGCCTCCAGCAGATTGTCCGGAATGGCCCCGCAGTTGATCTTGAGGAATGGACCCTGTGCACAATCATGACTGCGCTGGTGGATGAACCTGGCCACGACCTCCTTGCCCACGCCGGTCTCTCCGGTAATCAGAATCGGGGTGGAGACCGGTGCGATGTGTGCGGCCAGATCCAGGACCTTGTGCATGGCGCCGGATTCGGCAATGATGGATTCATCCTGGAAGAATTGGCGGTTCAGCCGGTCGAGCTTTTCCTGATACTCGGCCGTCAGTTTTTTGGCCTGCTGGAGCTGCCGGGACAGGGAACGGATTTCGGTCAGATCCCGGACCGTGGTCACCACCATGCTCACCTCGCCCTGATCGTCGAAAACCGGGTTCCCGGAGACCAGGACATCACGCTTGCTGTGGGTTTTGGCCTGGAGGGAGACGGGCTTCTTTTCTTTGAGGATCATGGGGGTGACGAATCTGGAGACATAGCCCTCCTTTTCCAGATCCCGGGTGCTTTTGCCCAGAACGTCTTCGGGCTTGAGGCCGGTGATCCGCTCCCAGGCCGGGTTGACCCGGGTGGTGATCCCCTGACCGTCCGTGATGTACAAACCGTCATACGTGGACTGAATAATCGTGTTCAGCTCCTTGACCGTCCGCTTGTAGGCCTCCATCTCAAAAACGACTTTTTCCAGATCGGTATATTTCTGAAAGACGCTGACCACACCGATGACCTGTCCGGCTTGGACCACCGGAGACCGGTTGACATACAGAGCCTGGTTGTTGATCTGGTAGCGGATCCCGATCTGGGGTCGGCCTGAATGCATGATTTTCTGGAAATCCTTCCAGGCCTTGGCGCTGATGTTGGCCAGGTGCGTGTCGTCCAGACGGGAGGCATCCAAAGCCAGGATCTGCCGGGCCGCCTGATTGGAAAACACGACGATCCCGGTGCGGTCCACGATAAAGACGCCGTTTTCAAAGGCATTGAGCACCAGTTCAAAAAAACGGGCGGGTGCTTCCCTGAGAAGCCTCTCCATTCGCCTCTCCTTTGCTGTGTACTGTGGTTTTTCGTTTCAGCCCGCTCAAGGATTCCAGGCATCCTGCAGCGATGACCAGGACAGCTCCGGCCCCCATGACCGGCGTGAAAGGCTCATTCGACAAAAGGGCTGCGGAAGCCGCCCCCACGATCACTTCGCTCATCAGGAGAATGCCGATTCTGGGGGGCTCCAGATTGCGGGTGGCCCACATAAAGGCGGTCAGGGACAGGGCCCACCAGCCAAGACCGAGGAGGATGGCCCAGCCTGCGACCGCCGGAACCTTTGCACAGGAAATCTCCCGGGGCAACGGGGCCAGCATCAAAGCCAGGACGGCGGCCATGATCATGCCCCCGAAACAGAAGATGAAATTGGTTTCCGCCGGCTGGGTGCGGGAATGGACATACATGCCGGTGGAGGCGATGGACCAGAGCAGGCCCGAAGCCAGTCCAAACAGGTCGCCAAGGCTCTTGGGAAGGGGAAGGCCTTGAGGATGATTGGCCTGCAGGACCAGGGCAATCCCCAGGAGTCCGGTGACGATGGCCGCGTACCGCCATGGGGAAACGGGCCATTGCAGCCAGAAACGGACAATCAGCGTGCTCCAGACCGGAGTCAGGTAGAAGAACAGAATCACCACCGCGACCTGGCCGTAGAGAAGACCGTCGGAATAGAGCACAAAGGAGGCCCCGCCCAGGGCAATGCTCATCAAGGCCCGGTTGCTGGAGATGGCCACCCGCTCCCGGCCTTTCCAGGCGAAAGGGGCCAAGCCCAGGCAGGCGAGAGACACAACACTGAAGGTGATCCAGGGACCTCCCGCCACCAGGGTCTGAAGCGCTCTGAGAGGGATCCAGTACAGCCCCCAGAGGCTTCCGATGCAGACGACGGACAAAATGGCCACCGGAGTGGCCGGCAGGGCTGTTTTGGGTATCCACGGCGACGGACTGCAATTCATGCTTGATATTTCAACCAAGAAAGTGGAAATTTGAAATTGGAAATTGGCAAGAAAAGAATGCAGCAATGCAGATTGTTCACTCAAGCCTCATCAAATTTCGAATTTCGATATCCGAAATGAACCCGGAACCTTTGGGTGGCGTGCGGTGCTCGTTTTGGGAAGTCGCGATAGAGCATCAGGTTAGCAGAAGACCCGGAGACTGGCAATTGTTCGTGGACCGGGTTGACTTTCCCGGCGGATGAATGCATTGCTCTTCAAGATACCAGGAAAAGGAAACAGGAAGCACCTATGAATTATCTGTCTCACGAGGGAATCGAATTGGCCTATGCGGACCAGGGGGCAGGAGAACCGGTTTGTCTGCTACACCATCGCCGAACTCGACAATGCAACCAGGAAGAAACTGATTCAGTGGCACGGTCGGGAGCGGGCCGAAAAACTGTACAACCAGGCCAGGCGATTTAGCGGGGCTTACGGCACGGGACTTTTCGACATGAACCAGTAACCATCAAGGAGAATCGGCATGGGTGATCAGAAGAAGACACGCACCAGGAAATCCAAGGAGACCACGTCCCCTGCCGCCGCTTTTCAAGGCTTTCTCGAGGCCCATCAACAGGAACGCCATGCGGTGGTCCTGCAGGAATATCCGGATCCGGACGCCATTGCCTCGGCCTTTGCCCATCAGCTCATCAGCCAGGAGTACGGCATTGAGGTGGACATTCTGTATTCCGGCGCCATCAGCCATCAGCAGAACAGAGCCTTGGTCAACCTGCTCAAGATCGAGTTGATTCCCTTTTCACAGGAACATGATTTTACGGTGTATGACGGAGCGATTTTTGTGGACAATCAGGGCAGTACGGCCCGGGAATTGGTCAAGGTCCTGAAGAAGCACACGGTGCCGGTCTTGATGATCATTGACCACCATGAAGTCCAGGACATTCTCCAGGCTGAATTTTCAGACATCAGGAGAATCGGGGCGACAGCCACCATGTATTCGCAGTATATCGAATCCGGACTGCTCCGGATGCAGTCTGGAAACGAGGAGCAGATGAAGCTGGCCACGGCCCTGATGCACGGGATTTTGACCGATACCAGCGGATTTCTTCTGGCCGGCCCGGAAGATTTTCAGGCGGCCGGTTTTTTGTGCCGCTATCACGATGTTGAGATCCTGGAGCATGTCATGAGCCAGGAACGTTCTAAAAAGACCATGGAAATTATTTCCAAGTCACTGGTCCATCGTCAGGTGGCCGAGAACATTTCCATCTCCGGCATCGGCTATCTCAAGACCGAGGACCGGGACGCCATTCCCCAGGCGGCCGATTTCCTGGTCTCGGAGGAGAACGTGCACACGGCCATTGTCTACGGGATTGTCCGGGGAAAGGATCAGGAGGAATTTCTGGTGGGGTCGCTACGGACCACCAAGATCACCCTGGATCCGGATGAGTTTATCAAGGAGGTCTTCGGCAAGGACAGTCAGGGCCAGTATTTCGGCGGTGGCAAACATACTGCCGGCGGCTTCCAGATGTCCATCGGATTTTTGTCCGGAGGCGAGGGTCAGGAGTATCAGAAGGTGAAGTGGCAGGCCTATGATACGAAAATCAAGGAACGGATCTTCAGCAAGATCGGGTACGATCAGGAGGCGAAAACCGCCTCGGAGACCTGATCACAGACTTCGTACCGACATTACGGCTTTGAACTTTAAGATCATAAAATAATTAGCAATATTTGAAATGTAGTTAAAATTGGACATTCTTTTGGTTTCTGGCCTCCGGCTCGTAGAGCCTACGCCTCGGAGAGTTTCAGCCTCCGGCCCGGAGGGGTGTCGGGTGTCTGGAAAGGCAAAATCCGCAAACTGAAACCTGAATCCAGACACCTGAAACCCCAAAATGAGGCATGAAATATCACAAAATGTCCAAAAAATCCGTCCTGTAAAGAGTACTGAACTTTTTGTCTCAGTCCGAATCCTGTTGATCTGATGCCCTTGTTTACCCAGTGTTCGATTGCTTTATCAGGCCGTTTTAGCCTCCGCGAGGTTAAGGACTTTGGCTTGGACACTTTCGAGCACGGAGTCTCGAATGAATATGCTCGCGCTAAGGATCTCAAATCCAATCAACTCTCCTTTGGCATTGAGTTCCGCCGTAATGTTTGGACTAATTTCTATACTGCCCGCCTCAGGTTCATCCGATATGGCAAGATGAAGAACGTCATCCTTCTCGAAGTATGCCATGCGTGTTTTATTCATTCGTAAACCTCCCCGATTTGATTCGAGAGTTGATTTGCTGCCGGCTTGTCGCATGAATCGTTACTTAAACTTCAATCGAGATTTTAGATGATCCAAAACGCTGAAATATTGAATGCCCATGAGGCCGCTGAATTCCTTGGTGCCCATGTGGAATCAATTCGTCGATTGGCAAGAAAAGGAAAACTCCCGGCCTACAAGATTGGAAAAGATTGGCGGTTTCGAAAAGGGGCCCTCATGGAATGGGCTGAATCCCATCACCAGCGTTGCTCACCTCCCTGTGTGCTGGTCGTGGATGATGATGCCGGAGTGCGCCGGGTCATAAAGCGTATTCTCGAATCGGAGGGCTATCAGGTCCGCCTCGCCTCTAACGGAACTCAGGGCTTGGAATGCCTGGATCGAGAATCCATTGATCTGATTGTTTTGGATTTGAAAATACCGGAGATGAGTGGTCCGGATTTTCTTGACCAATTCCGAAAAGAGCATGGAGTGATTCCTGTAGTAATCATCACCGGGTATCCGGAGAGCAGTCTCATGCAGGAGGCCATGAAATACGGTCCCTTTACCCTTCTCGCGAAACCGATTGATCGGAATCAGTTCGTTCAGGCGGTTCACTTGGCTTTGAACAACTCGATATACGTCTCCCATCTTCATCATGATGGTGAGTTGTGAAGCCGCTCAGGAGGTGCCAATGCGAAAACCGTTTAAGGCCAAGTGGTGGTTGGTGTTGATGGCATTCATGCTCACCGGCTGCCAATCATCCGAACCGCCCGAGTCTTTGGAGAAGGTTGTGCTGCAGTTGAAATGGCATCACCAGGTCCAGTTCGCCGGCTATTACCTGGCCCGGGAACACGGTCTTTAAGCCGGAGAGGACCTTGAAGTTGAATTTCTGGAAGGCGACCGCGACGTCCAGATGCACAAACTCGGACTCGATGCCGCTGAGGTCGAGATTGCTCCGTATGATCCGGAATATACAAGTTTTCTTCAAGGCAGGGTTCTGGTGACCCCGGCCTATTATACCGGGGGGATCACCAAGCTTCGTCAAAGAGACCAGGCTGCAGCAGACCATGCTCGAAACCATGCTGCCCCTGGTTCATACCGGCAGGACCCCTTTGGGCTTCATGAAGCCAAGTATTTGGAATGATATGTATTCCATATTGTTGGACCAGGGGCTTTTGAAACACGCTTTTCCCGTAGAAAAGGCCTACACTCTGGAGTTTCTGCGAAAGATCTGTCCGGAACTTCAATCATGAAAATCAGGACCAAACTGACCCTTCTCTTGATTTTACTGGCCATTGTGCCTTTGATTGTGGTGGCTTTTCTCGGTTTTCTCAAAGGACGGCAGGTCCTTGAACAGGAGACCTTGAACCATCTGAAAGCCACGAATATTCTCAAAAAAAGTGAACTCAATAGATGGGTGGACAATTCCAGGTTGAGCGTGGAGGAGTTGGCCCAGCGCCCCCTGGTCAGGAGATATGCCGCTTTGTTATCCAATCATCGGATGGAAAGCGCGGAATACACAGCAACCAAGACCCGGCTCATCGAGGATCATCTTCTTCCTGGTTTGAAATACGGACGATTTACAGAATTGTCCCTACTCTGCCCGAAACACGGGATCATTCTGGCTTCCACCAATAAACTCCAGGAAGGCAAATACCGGGATGATCAGCCGTATTTTCTTCAGGGACGTGTCCGCACCTATGTTCAAAATGTCTATTATTCAGCAGTTGCCGAGCAGCCGATCATGGTTGCAGGCTCTCCGATCCTGGACAAGCAGGGAAAGCTGCTCGGCGTATTAGCCGGGCACTTCGATTTTGAAGAACTGACACGCATCATGGAACAAGGCCAATCACTTCGGCCTACGGAAGATACATACCTGGTGAATGCTTCTCATTTCTTCGTGACCGAACCCCGTTTCGGCCAAAACTATGCCCTGAAGAAAACTGTGCATACTCTGGGGGTCGCAGCCTGCCTCTCCGGAGAAAACGGAGTCGGATTGTACAAGGATTATCGCGGCGTGCCGGTACTGGGGGCCTATCAGTGGATAGAGGAGCATCAATTAGGCATTCTGACTGAGATCGACCAGGAGGTTGCCTTTGCTCCCATCCATCAAATGGCTTGGACCATATTCTGGATCACCATGGGGGTGATTGCAGTGGCTGGAATTGTGGGTTTTTTCCTTGCTCGCAGCCTTTCCAGGCCGGTGCATGCGCTTATCAACGGGACCCGGGAGATCGCCCGGGGCAATCGTACCTTCCGGATTGGATCGAACTCTCAAGATGAAATCGGAGAGTTATCACGGGCGTTTGATACTATGACCAGGCAGCTTCGAGAGAAAGAACAAGCCCTGGATCAGCAAACAATCCAGCTCAAGGCTGCGAACCAGGAGCTGGAGTCCTTTGCCTATTCCGTTTCTCATGACCTGCGCGCGCCGCTTCGGGCCATCGACGGCTACGCCCGCATCCTGGAAGAGGACTACGAACCGGTGCTTGATGAAGAAGGACGTCGGCTCCTCGGGGTGATCTGCAGCGAAGCCGCCAGGCTGGGTACTCTCATTGACGCTTTGCTGACCTATTCCCGGCTGGGGCGAACCGAGATTCACCTGTCCCGCATCGACATGGCTACTCTGGCCCACTCGGTCTTTCATGAGCTGACGACGCCCGAAGACCGTGAACGTATTGCATTCCAGGCCGAGGACCTGCCCCCGTCCACAGGGGACCCCTCCCTTATCCGCCAGGTCTGGACAAATCTCATTGCCAACGCGGTGAAGTATTCTACCAAGCAGGATTCTCCCCGGATCAGGGTCAGCGGAGAAGAGCTGGAAGACGAGTTCGTCTATTCGGTTCAGGACAATGGAGCCGGTTTTGACATGCAGTATGCGGACAAGCTCTTCGGGGTCTTTCAACGACTGCACAGCACCAAGGAGTTTGCCGGAACCGGTGTGGGCCTGGCCAATGTCCAGCGGGCGGTATTGCGGCACAAGGGCCGGGTCTGGGCCGAAGGCAAGGTCGGAAAAGGGGCTGTTTTTTCTTTCAGCCTTCCAAAGACAGAACAAGAAACACGTATCAGCTCATGACCGCAATTTTACGATAGAAACCGAAAACACGGAGGGAAGCAATGAATCCGAACAATGTCGTTGATGTCCTCCTGGTGGAGGACAATCCCCGGGATGCAGAACTGACAATCCGGGCCTTGAAGAAACAGAACCTGGTCAACGCGATCCATACCGTGGAAGACGGGGCCGAGGCCCTGGATTTTCTCTTCTGCCGGGGGACGTATGAAACCCGGCAAATGGTCAACGGACCCAAGGTAGTGCTTCTGGATTTGAAACTCCCAAAGGCCAATGGCCTGGAGGTGCTGCGGGATATGAAACAGGATGAACGGACTCGTTTCATTCCGGTGGTCATCGTGACCTCTTCCCGGGAAGATCCGGACATCAAGGAAGCTTACAACCTGGGGGCCAACAGTTACGTGGTCAAGCCCGTGGAATTCAAGGCTTTTGCCGAGGCCATGAGCCAGGTGGGGCTGTATTGGCTCCTGGTGAACCAGGGACCCAAAGTCTGACAAGTCGAAAGCGATTTCGCATTCACGTTTATGAAGAAAACCACAGGAACATCCATGCGTATTTTACTGGTCGAAGACCTGCCCACGGACGCGGATCTGGCCCAGCGGGAAATTGAAAAGGAACTTGGACCTTGCGAGTTCCTGCGAGTGGAGACCCGGGAGGACTATGAACAAGCCCTCAAAAATTTTCAGCCCGAGATTATTGTCTCGGACTACATGATGCCCGCCTTTGACGGCATGTCCGCCCTGTTGATCGCCCTGGACCAGGTTCCGGATGTGCCCTTTATCATTCTGACCGGGTCCATGAACGAAGAAACCGCTGTGGAGTGCATGAAGGCCGGGGCCTGGGATTACGTGATCAAAGAGCATGTCAAACGGCTCGGTCCGGCGGTGCAGAGCGTACTGAAGCAGCGGGATCTCCGATTGGAGCGGAAAAAGGCCCGGAAAAAGGTCGAACATCTGAACAAGGTCCTGATGGCCATCCGTAACGTGAATCAGCTCATCGTCCGGGAAAAGGACCGGCAGCGCCTGATCCAAAGCACCTGCGACATACTCATCGAGAGCCGCAGCTACTTCAATGCCTGGATCTTGCTGTGTCAGGATACCGGTGAAATTACGGCTTCGGCCCAAGTCGGCCTGGAGGAGGAATTTCAATCCTTGCTCAATTGGGTTAAGGACAATGGCCTGCCGGAATGCGGGCGCCAGGACAAAGCACAAACAGAGGTCCTGGTCATTCCTGATCCATCCACTGTATGTCCGGAATGTCCGCTGCGGCACTATTACAGAGGCAGGTCGGCAGTATCGGCCCCCCTGAGGTATAAAGGATATGTCTACGGGGTCCTGACTGTCTCCATTTCCAGAGAGTTGGCGGAATCCAAGGAGGAACAGCTCCTGCTCCAGGAAGTGGCCGATGATCTTGGATTCGCTTTGTATGATCTCGATTTGCAGGACAGAAACAAACAGGCCGAGGCTTCCCTGCGCGAGAGCGAGCGAAAATACCGGCTCGTGGTGGAAAACGCCAATGAAGGCATCTTCATCATGCAGGACGGGCAGTACAAATATGCCAACGCATACGGGCTCCGCTTGTTCGCCTGCTCCCGGGAGGAGCTTGTCGGCAGCAAAGTGCTCGAACATGTCCATCCGGAAGACAGGGACTGGCTCAGCAAACGCATCGAATTACGCTACGCTGGAGAACCGGTTCAAGATTCTGTGGAGCACCGCATCATCGATACCAGGGGTGAGATCAAATGGGTGGAAACCAGGGGAGCCCTCACCCAGTGGGAGGATCGTGTAGCAAACATTGGATTCGCAGTGGACATCACCGAACGGAAAAAAGCAGAAGCTGAATTTGAAAAGCATCGATTGATCCTTGCCGAGGCTGAAAAGGTGGCCGGACTCGGAGGCTGGGAATGGGATGTTCAAAGGGATGTCTGGTCCGTGACCGAGAACTGGCGGCAGATTCACGGTTGTTCCAAACAACGGCTCACCACAGCCGAGCTGCTGCCCATCGCCCATCCCGAGGACAGGGAGCAGGTGCAGCAGGCCCTGCAGAACGCCGTTTCCAAAGGGGAGCCCTATGCCCTCGAACATCGAATTGTCAGCCAGGATACTGGCGAGGTCAAGCACATCCGTGTCTTTGGCGACATCAGGCACAATGCAGGGGGCAGGGTTGAAAAAGTTTTTGGCGCGGCCCTGGATGTCACAGCTGAAAAACAAGCCCATGCAAACTTGCAGGCAAGCGAAACCAGATACCGGGAACTCTTTAACAGTATCCGCGACGCCATCCTGGTTGCGGATACCGAGCGGAACATCATCGACTGCAACAAGGCCTTTTGCGAGCTCTTCGGCTATTCCCCGGCGGAAATCAAAGGCAGGAAGACCCATGCCGTGTATGCCGATCAGGACGAGTTCGAGCGCATGGGACAAGAACTGAAAAAACAGAAGGATCAGCAACAATTTGTCTATACCATCCACTACCAGAAAAAAACAGGCGAGTCTTTCCCAGGCGAGACCAACGTCTTCTATCTCAGAAATGCAGAAAATACGATTACTGGATTTATCGGAGTGATCCGGGATGTGTCCCAACGCAAGCAACACGAGGCGGAAAAGGAGAAACTGGAACAGCAGCTCTACCAGGCCCAGCGTCTGGAGTCCGTGGGCCGGCTGGCCGGGGGCGTGGCCCATGACTTCAACAATCTCTTGACCACGGTCACCGGAAACTCGGAAATGGCCCTCATGGACCTGGACAAAGCAGACCCGCTCCATGAACTGATCGAAGAGATCAAGACGGTGGGCGAGCGGGCCGCCCGTCTGACCAGGCAGCTCCTGGCCTTCAGCCGGAAGCAGATCCTCCAGCCTGAGGTCCTGGATCTAAACGACATCCTGCAGGACATGCACAAGATGTTCAAGCGGACTATCGGCGAGCATATCGAACTGAAGACTGTCTTGTCCCCGGAGATCGGCACGGTCAAGGCTGATCCCGGGCAGATGGAGCAGGTGATCATGAACCTGGTGGTCAATGCCAAAGACGCCATGCCCGAAGGCGGCTGGCTGACTATGGAGACAAGCGAAGTGACAGTGGATGAGGCCTATGCCCGGGCGCATGGCGTCGAAATCCAGCCCGGCTCCTACGTGATGCTTGCGGTGAGCGATACCGGGACGGGCATGACCCCGGAGGTTCGGGCCCAGGCCTTCGAGCCCTTTTTTACCACCAAGGAGAAGGGAGCCGGGACCGGACTGGGCCTGTCCATGGTCTATGGGATCGTCAAGCAGAGCAGCGGCTTTATCTGGTGCTACAGCGAACCCGGCCAGGGGACCACTTTCAAGATCTATCTGCCCTTAAGCGATGAGGCTCAGCCTGACCATGAAGTGCTTGCGGATGAAACCGAAGAACTCCAGGGCTGGGAAACCGTGCTTCTGGTGGAGGACGAGCTCTCTGTCCGACGAACAGCCCGTAAAGTACTCGATCGATTCGGATACACCGTTCTGGATGCCCCGAATGCAGAGAAGGCCCAGAGCGTGTTTGCCGAACGCCAGGGTGAGATTCATCTCCTGCTCACGGATGTGGTCATGCCCGGGATGAACGGCCAGGAGCTGGCCGGGATACTCAGGGAGCAGAAGCCGGATCTGAAAGTGCTCTACATGTCCGGGTATACGGATTTGGCCGTGGTCCGCAACGGTTCCCTTTCGAAACAGGCGCCTTTTCTTCAGAAACCCTTCACCCCGGAAGGACTGGTCCGAAAGGTCCGGGAGGTGCTGGAAACAGATGGAAGAAGTGACTAAAGTTTGTAAGTGAGCTAAAGTGCTTAAAGTTGGAGCAGAAGCGGCGGGTTTCAGGAAAGGCAAAATCCTCTCGTATGAAACCTTAAATGAGGTGGAGGACACTGACATGCCTCAAAATTTCGCAAACAAAAATGAAAAAGCAGATCTTCCCCATGCCATCGCCAAGGTGCCCACCGGGATCATGGGCCTGGACGAGGTCCTGCACGGCGGCATTCCTGAAGGGGCCCTGACCCTGCTCAGCGGAGGCCCGGGTTCGGGCAAGACCATGCTTGGCCTGGAATTTCTGGTGCGGGGCGTCCAGGCCGGCCGCCCCGGCATTCTGCTGACATTTGAAGAACGGGAAGCGGATCTGGTCAACTATGCCTTTGGCTTTGGCTGGGATCTTCCAGCGCTCGAGGCGCAACAGGCCCTGGCCATTGTCAGCGCCCGCCTGCAGCCGGACAGCATCATTTCCGGAGATTTCGATCTGCGGGGCATCCTGGGGATCGCCCAGCAGAAGGCACAGGCCTTGGGAGCCAGGCAAATCGTTATTGATGCCCCGGATGTCTTCCTGCGGCTTTTGGAGGACATCGCCAAGGAACGGGGCGAACTGCAGTCTTTGTATGAATGGCTGCGCTCCACTGGACTGACCTGCATCCTCACCGCCAAGAGAGAAAAGAAGGCCGGCTTTTCTTCCTATTACGAATTTCTGGACTACATGGCCGAATGCGTCATCCATCTCGATCAGAGTGTGTCCGAACAGATTGCCACCCGGCGCCTGCGGGTCATCAAATACCGCGGTTCGACCTACGGCCGGAATGAATACCCCTTTGCCATTACCGATCAGGGCCTGTGGACCATCCCCGTGACCCAGGCCAGCCTGGATCACCGCCCCCTGGGGGAGAGCCTGTCCAGCGGCATCGAAGGTTTTGACAGGCTCCTGGGCGGGGGATACCGCCGCAATTCCTGCACCTTGATCACCGGCGGCTCGGGAACCGGAAAAACCACGCTTGCCTGCTCTTTTGCCCTGGCCGCGACCTCGCTGGGGGAACGGGTCGTCTACCTGGATTTCGAGGAATCCTGGGAGGCCCTGCTCTCCTGCATGCAGGGTGTCGGCCTAGATCTCCAGCAGCCCTTTGACGCCGGAAGACTCCATTTTTTCTCCAGTATGCCCGAATCCCAGGGGGTGGAGGAGCATCTGATCCAGGCCTTCCGGATCATTGAAGACGTCGGGCCAAAGCATCTGGTGGTGGACGCGATTTCCGCCTGCCGTCGCATGGGCTCCAGTCATGCCGCTTTCGACTACTTGCTGCGCCTGATCGATTTCTGTAAAAAGCAAGGCATCACCACTCTCTTGACCAACCTGACCGCACCTGACGCAGCCAGGGGACAGGAAATCACGGGGATGGATCTTTCTTCGGTCATCGATACCGTGATTCTCCTGCGCAATATCGAAGGCACGGATCGTTTCAGGAGGAAATTGCTGGTCTTCAAGTCCAGGGGTCGGGGACATTCGGAGTACATCCACGACTTTCGGATCACACCCCAGGGCATCCGGATCGAACCAAAGGAGCAGTCGTGATGAGCAGCAAAGCCACAACCCAGGATACCGATCCAGGAACGGATTACCTGCTGCGATTGTATGTCACCGGCAATGCCTCGAATTCTCTCATCGCCAGGCAAAATCTCCACAACCTGCAGGAGGCCCTGCCCGCCTATCGCTTCAGTGTCGAAATCGTGGACGTCCTTCAGAATCCAGAGACGGCCCTGGAGCACGGGGTCTACGTCACCCCGGCCCTGCAGATCCTGGGGCCGAATGCACCAGGACAGTTGATTTTCGGAAACTTGAGCAACCTGGAGGCGGTGATGGGCCTGTTTTCAGACGGAGCACAGCAATGACCGCATCCATTGAACTCCCGCTGCATGAGTTGAAACAGCGTCTTGAAAAAGCTGAATCCGCGCTTGAGGCGCTCCGGAAGGGCCAGGTGGATACCATTCTGGGCCAGGACAAGACCCTGGTGGTCCGTCTGGCTGAGGCAGAGGCCCGTGACGCCTATATCAAAAAGGTCCTGTCTGCCGTGCGCAATTGCAATCGGCTCATTGCCCACGAGTCCGATCCTGCTCGTCTCATACAGCTGGCCTGCCTCGAGCTGAACGCCACCCTCAATTCCCCCGCCTGGATCGCGCTCCTGGATAACAGCGGCACGGTGACTGGAACTTCTTCTGCGGGCTTCAAGGGAGCCTTCCAAGATCTGGAAACACGCCTTCGGCAGGGAGTTTTTCCGACATGCATGCGTCAGTGCCTGGGGCAGGAAAGGCCTGCCGCAGTATGGGCTTTAGCCGCATCATGCACTGATTGTCCCCTGGCCGGGCATCATGCTGACCTGTCCATCCAGGCTCGCCGCCTGGAGATGGAAAACCGTATCTACGGTGTTATCCTGGTCTACCTGCCGGCAGGAGAGGGAGGGGACACCGAAGAGCAGACCCTGTTCGATCAACTGGCTGACGATCTGGCCTTTGGCCTGCGCAAGATCGAAGACACCCAGGCCCTGATCGGTGAACGGAACCGGCTGCAGAAGGCCTTGGGCCAGGTCAAGACCCTGAAAGGCCTGCTCCCGATTTGCGCCAATTGCAAAAAAATCCGGGACGACCAGGGCTATTGGAAACAGGTGGAGTCCTATATCGGAGAACGTTCCGAGACCGAGTTTTCCCATGGACTCTGCCCTGAATGCGAACAGACCCTGTACCCCGAACTTCAGGACGACAAAACAGGAGGTGGGTTCTACAAATGAGCGAGAAACATAAAAAAATACTCATTTTAGACGATGAGGCCTCGGTCTGCCGCACTCTGGGCCGTCTCGTCCATAAAATCGGCCGGGAGTACGATGTGGTGCACAGCGCTGAAGAGGCGAAAGGGCTTCTCCAGAAAGAATCCTATGAGCTCATCCTGAGTGACATCCGGTTACCCGGGGAGTCGGGCCTTGATTTCGTCCGGGAGGCCGTGAGCCATGATCCCGAACTGGCAGTGATCATGATCACCGGCGTGGATGATCCCGAGGTGGTGGAGGAGGCCCTGGAGCTGGGGGCCTATGGCTACATAGTCAAGCCCTTCAAGGTTAGTGAAGTGCTCATCAACATCTCCAGCGCCTTGCGTCGGCGTCAGCTGGAGGCCAAACAACGGGCTCACGAAGAGAACCTGGAACGTACTGTGGCCGAGCGCACGGAAAAACTCCAGGAGGCTCTGGAAGGCGTCATCCAGGTGGTGGCCCGGACCGTGGAAGCCCGCGATCCCTATACGGCCGGGCACCAGCAGCGGGTGGCGGAACTCGCCGCAGCCATTGCCGGGAGAATGGGCCTGAACGAGGATACAATCCAAGGAATCACCATGGCTGGAACCATCCATGATCTGGGCAAGATCGCCATCCCGGCCGAGGTCCTTTCCAAACCCACCCGCTTGAGCGAGATCGAATTCGGCTTGATCAAGAACCATTCCCAGATGGGCCATGATATCTTGTCCGGGATTGAATTTCAATGGCCCCTGGCCCGGATGGTGCTGCAGCATCACGAAAAGCTCGACGGCAGCGGCTACCCCAACGGCTGTTCAGGCGATGAAATCCTGCAGGAGTCCAGGATCTTGACCGTGGCGGATGTGGTGGAGGCCATGGCCTCCCACCGCCCCTACCGGGCCGGCCTGGGCATCGAGAAGGCCCTGGAGGAGATCAGGACAAACAAAGGCCGTTTTTTCGATCCCGAGGCAGTCGAGGCCTGCCTGGAGCTTTTCGAAGAAGACGGCTTTCAATGGGCTGTAGGATGAAGACGTGACGGAAGGGATTGACTATTGAATATTGAATAGTGACTTGTGCAGAGGGAAGAGGTGACGAAAGGAATTGACTATTGATGGATACGATTTTTTCGACACTGATGCAAGATCCTTGAATATTTGCAGAAGATCGGTTTAGAACTCAATTTTGATGCCCTGAATGAAACCTGTGGCAGCTGGCAGCGCGATGAATCCACAAATCGAATGACCAAATGACAAGAGGTGTCACACCGAATGATTACCCTTGATTTGATTTTCAATCTCTCCTTGCTGGTTGCGCTCAGTATTGTTTCCGGATTTATTGAAGAGCGTTGGCCCCGGAACACCCGGCCCGGATTATTCCTGCAGGGAGTCCTCTTTGGCGGGGTCGCTGTCGTAGGCATGCTCAAGCCCTTACATCTCGGCCCCGGCCTCATTTTCGACGGGCGCTCCATCATGGTCAGTTTATGTGCCTTGTTCTTCGGGCACGTGGCAAGTGCGATCGCTGTCGTCATGACCATTGCCTGTCGTTTGGCGCTAGGGGGAGCGGGAACATTGACCGGATCTCTGGTGATCCTTTCTTCCGCCGTTATCGGCCTGCTGGCCAGAAGGCGATATGAGCCGGATATTGAAGCGCTTTCAACGAAAACACTCTATGTCTTTGGGCTGGCCGTCCATATCGCCATGCTGGCCATGATGCTCACGCTTCCGGAAGGAGCCGGGTTTTCAGTTATCAGACAAATCGGTCTCCCCGTGATCCTGTTCTATCCCTTGGCAACGATCCTGACCGGTAAGATTTTGTCCGACCAGATTGAGGCGAAACGAACTCTGTCGACGCTTCAAGAAAGCGAAAAGCGTCTGGTGGCCGCGCAACGCCTGGCCGGAATGGGAGATTTTACCTGGGATGTCCAGTCAGGGGCGGTCACCTGGTCCGAGACATTGTTCGATCTTTTGGGGTATGACCGATCAGAACCGATTGATTTTCAAAAAGTCAATGAATCCATCCATCATCCGGATGATGTGGAAAAGATTAACCAATGGCTTACGGAAACCGTTCAATCCGGGCAAAGCACCCTTCCTCCCAAAGAGTATCGGGTTATCCGAAAAGATGGAAACATTTTATATGTCCGCACAACAGGAATCATTGATCGTACATCCGGAACTTCTCCCAGGGTCTTTGCGACCCTTCAGGATATCACTGAACAGGTCCAGACAGACAAGGAACTGCATGAGACCGCCGCCATTTTGCAGACCGCCATGGACTGCAGTACCGCCGGGATCGCCATTGCCGATACCCCAGATGGCAGATTGCGCTATGTCAACCAGGCGGGACTGGCCATACGGGGACGCGGCCCCACTGAAGTGGTCAAGAATGTCGGTATTGAACACTATGTCGGCACCTGGAACCTCCTGCATTTTGACGGAACTCCCTACAAAGAGGAGGAGGTTCCCTTAGCCCGGGCCATTCGCAACAACGAGACCTGCGAAGAACAATTTATCATCCGCAGCGAAGAAGGGGATCGCATCGTCTGGGCCAGTGCCGCACCGGTCCATGATGCAAAAGGTGAAATTATTGCCGGGATCGTGGTTTTTCCGGATATCACCAGCCTGAAGCAAACTGAAGCGGCCTTGCGGGAAGCCTTGCTGCGTCAGGAAGAGATTGTGCGGGCGGCGAACGTAGGGCTCTGGGACTGGGACCTTGAAGCAAACACGGTCAGTTATTCGGCTGAGTGGAAACGGCAGATCGGCTATGCGGAACACGATATCAGTGATGACTTTGAAGAGTGGAGAAGCCGGGTTCATCCCGATGATCTGGAACCGACCCTGGAGACGATCAATCAAAGCATTGCTGAGGGCAGTCAACGCCATAAGGTTGAATTTCGCTTTTGCCATCGGGATGGAACGTATCGTTGGATTTTGGCCCAGGCCTCCATCCTCCAGGATGAAAACGGACATTCCATTCGAATGCTTGGCTCCCATATCGATATCACCGACCAGAAAAAGGCCGAGAAAGCGCTGCAGGAGAGCGAGGAGAAGTATCGGCTGTTGATCGAAAACGCCAATGATGCCATTTGTATTGCCCAGGATGGAGTGATCAAGTTTCCCAACTTCAGGACCAAGGAGTTGGTTGGCTATTCCGAAGCCGAACTCGAAGCAACTCCCTTTTCCGACCTGATCCATCCCGAGGACAGGGCCATGGTGCTTGACAATCATCACAAGCGATTGTCCGGACAAGATGTTCCAACGACCTATTCTTTCAGGGTTCTGAACAAGGCTGGCAAGGAGCGTGTCGTTGAACTCAGCGCTGTATTTGTAACCTGGGAAGATCGACCCGCCACATTGAATTTTTTACGGGATATAACCCAACAGAGACTATTGGAGACACAAGTTCGACAGGCCCAGAAAATGGAATCAGTCGGACGTTTAGCTGGAGGCATAGCCCACGATTTCAACAATCTCTTGACCACGGTCACCGGAAACTCGGAAATGGCCCTCATGGACCTGGACAAAGCAGACCCGCTCCATGAACTGATCGAAGAGATCAAGACGGTGGGCGAGCGGGCCGCCCGTCTGACCAGGCAGCTCCTGGCCTTCAGCCGGAAGCAGATCCTCCAGCCTGAGGTCCTGGATCTAAACGACATCCTGCAGGACATGCACAAGATGTTCAAGCGGACTATCGGCGAGCATATCGAACTGAAGACTGTCTTGTCCCCGGAGATCGGCACGGTCAAGGCTGATCCCGGGCAGATGGAGCAGGTGATCATGAACCTGGTGGTCAATGCCAAAGACGCCATGCCCGAAGGTGGCAAACTGACCCTGGAGATAAGCGAGGTGAGATTGGATGAGACCTATGTCCGGACCCATGGCGTCGAGTTCCAACCCGGCCCCTATGTGATGCTCGCGGTGAGCGATACCGGGACAGGCATGCCTCCCGAGATCCTTGACCAGATCTTTGAGCCCTTCTATACGACCAAGGAAAAGGGTGTCGGCACCGGGCTGGGGCTGTCCATGGTCTACGGGATCGTCAAGCAGAGCAAGGGCTACATCTGGTGCTCCAGCAAACCCGGAGCGGGAAGCACCTTCACAATGTATCTGCCACGGATTGACAAACCGGACTCATCAAGCGAAGATAATCAGGAAGAACCGGAAGATCTCCAGGGCCAAGAAACCGTGCTCCTGGTGGAGGACGAGGCTGTGGTCAGGAAAACAGTCCGCAAGATACTCAGCAGATACGGCTATACCGTCCTGGAGGCCTCGGGAGGAGAGGAGGCCCTGCGTCTCTTTGCAGATAAGCAGGAAAGCATCGATATTGTGCTCACGGATGTCATCTTGCCTGGAATGAAGGGAAATGAACTGGCCAGGGCACTCAAAAAGCAGGCTCCGAATCTGAAAGTTCTGTATATGTCCGGGTATACAGATACTGGCGTGGTGCTTCACGGCGTTTTGGAAAAGTGGGCAACGTATCTCCAGAAGCCCTTTTCCCCGGAGGGTCTGGCCCGCAGGCTCAGGGCGGTGCTCGGGGCCTGAGAGAGTCAAGAGGGCCTGATTCTGCTTAGCTGTTGGAGGCCGGGCGTCGCAGGAGAGAAAAAGCAATGGCAGTCGATCAGGAAAAGACCATAACCCGACTGCGGGCCGAACTGGTGGAGGCCCGGGGACAGATCTTGCAAATGGAGCGAAAACTGTTCGCTTTTACCCAGCAAAAAAAAACGGAAAAATCAGGCTCCGCCCGCGGGGAGGGGATGTTTCAAGACATCCAGGAAGTCTCCCTTTTCCGGCAGCTGGAGTTTCGACAGACCCTAATAGACGCCATCCCCAGCCCGGTCTTTTTCAAAGACCTCCGGGAACGCTACCAGGGTGGCAACCGGGCCTGGTGCGAGAAGGTCATCGGTTTGCCCCTGGAGCGGACCCTGGGCTGCACCGTCTATGACCTGCCGGAGCACATCCCCAAAGCCCTGGCCGACCTCTTCCATGAACAGGACCAGGTCCTGCTGCGGAGCGGTGGCAGCCGGATCTTCCGGCACCAGGTGCAATGCGCAGATGGAGAGACCCGCGATTTCCTTTTCAACCAGGCTGCCCACACTGATGAGCAAGGAGACCCGGCCGGTCTGATCGGCGTCATGACCGATATAACCGAGCTCATTGCAACAAAAAGGGAACTGCAGCAATCCCGGGAGCAGATGCGCAACCTTTCCGGATACCTCCAGTCGGTCAGGGAGCAGGAGCGGATGAGCATTGCCCGGGACATCCATGACGAACTCGGGCAGTCCTTGACCGCGCTGAAAATGGACCTCGTCCAGCTGGCCCGGAATTATCCTCTGCAAGCCACCGTGTTCCAGGACAGGATCCAGGCCATGAAGGAACTGGTGGACGGCCAGATCCAAATGACCAAGACTCTTGTCTCGAGGTTACGGCCGGGGATACTGGATGACTTCGGCCTCCTGGCAGCCGTCGAGTGGCAGGCCGAAGAGTTTACAGGCCGGAGCAGTATCCCCTGCCAGGTCACTGCAAATGAAGAATCCGAAGGGCTGCATTTGGATCAAGAGAGCGCCACCTCCGTGTTCCGGATATTTCAGGAGGCCCTGACCAATGTCTCCCGCCATGCCGGGGCGACTGAAGTGCATGTCGGGATCGCTCTGGATAAGGCCCGGCTGGTTTTGACTGTTCGTGACAATGGCCGGGGCATCAGCCAGGAAGCGCTTGGTCATCCAAATTCCTTCGGCATCCTGGGAATGCAGGAACGGGCCCGCCGCCTGGGAGGTGAATTGACGGTCGAGGGGGTCGAGGGCCAAGGAACAACCGTGGAACTCCGGATGAAAATCTTGTCATGATCCGCATTCTCATCGTTGATGACCATGCCATTGTCCGCAAGGGACTGAAACAGATCGTCCAGGGGGAAAGCGATCTCCAGGTAACGGGCGAGGCTTCCAGCGGAGGCGAAGTGCTGGGCCTGCTCCGGAAAAGCGAATACGATGTGCTGCTGCTGGATATCGCCATGCCCGGAATGAACGGGCTGGAAATACTGCAGTCCATGAAGAGCGGGCACCCTGATCTTCCGGTTTTGATGCTGAGCATGCATCCGGAAGAACACTACGCCATCCGGTGCATCAAGGCCGGGGCCGCAGGCTATTTGAACAAAGAAAGCGCGCCGGATGAATTGATCGCCGCCATCCGCAAGGTCAACAGAGGCGGCAGATACATCGGGACCGAACTCTCCGAGAAAATGGCGGATGCGCTTGAAACCGGCTCCGAATCCGACCCGCACCAGATGCTCTCGGACCGGGAATTCACGGTGATGCTCCTGATTGCCCAAGGCGCCAAGCTGCGGGACATCGCCAGGGAGCACCTGCTCAGTGAAAAAACCGTCAGCACCTACCGCTCCCGCATACTCAGGAAAATGGGGCTCAAAAGCAATGCCGAATTGACGCGATACACCCTCAAACATGGCCTGATCGATTAGCAGCATTTTCCAAAATCCCTTCCTGGGTCCGCGCGGTCAGGAAGTCCCTACAGGCTGCCCTGGTCAATGCTTACCCCAAGTCTATCCAAAACTTGACACCACAAACAGCAAACCCTGACAGACATCCCCCATGTATGATGCGATATCCTTTAGTAACCATAAGTGCAGGCATCAAGTCGGCATGACGCATCTGCAGCAAAGGGGATTTCATGAAAGTCTTTATTGCCGACGAATCCCCTGCCGTGGGCGACAGGCTCCAGGAATGGCTTTTGGATATCAAAGATCTTGAGATTTCCGGGCGGGCCGGGACTCTTTCCGAAACGATTCAGGGCATTGTCCGGGCGCAGCCGGAGGTGGTGATTCTCGATCTCCGGATGCCTGCTGGAAAGGTGATGATTGCTCTGGAGTCCATCAAAAACATGGACCTGTCACCCATCGTCATCATCCTGAGCAATGCCCCCTATCCCGGGTACCGGGAGCGGTACCTGGCCGCGGGAGCGGACTACTTTTTCGACAAGTCCTCGGAATTTGATCAGCTGCAGGAACTCATGCGCCACCTGACTGCCAGGCAAGGGGACCGCCCGTGAAAGACCCGAGCTGTGCGCTTTCCATGAAAGATCGATGAAATCACAAAGGGTTTCCCTTTGGAGGCGAAGCAACATGTCTCAAAGTTCGGCCAGGATATTGATCTGTGACGACGAGGAAAGCATTTGCGGCTCTTTGCTCCGCTTGATGCAGAAGGCGGGATTTGTCGCGGAGTA
>CAZUMF010000042.1:0-22267 GCA_964621385.1 uncultured Desulfohalobiaceae bacterium | reverse complement strand
AATAGTCTTCGGTCTGGGCGATGCCCTCCTCTTTTCCCTGGGGGCGGTTTTCTGGTTCAAAGTTCCCTTTCACGGCACCCTGCCCGCCCTGTTGTGTTCCTTGATCTGTTTCATCATCACCATGGTCGGGGTGGGACTGCTGGTTTCCTCCCTGTCCAAAACCATGCAGCAGGCCCTGCTCGGCTCCTTTGTCTTCATGATGCCGGCCGTGATCCTGGCCGGTTTCACCACCCCCATCAAGGATATGCCCCCCTGGCTGCAGGCCGGGACCGCCTGCAACCCGGTCCGCTACATCATCGTTGCTCTGCGCCGGATCTTCCTGGAAGGCGCCGATCTGACCACGGTCTGGCCCCAGATCTGGCCCCTGCTGATCATGGCGGCGGTGACCCTGCCTTGTGCAGCGCTGCTCTTCCGGCAGCGCTCCCAGTGACGCCCCGGGAAGGACCGAATGCCGGTTGCAGTGAATCAGGGGCCGTTGGAGCATCTTCACAAATGCAACAGCCCATGCTAAACTACGTATCTGTTGTTTGCTGAACAGTCCATGCCCATGACAATCAAGGGAGAAGCTATGCAATACCTCGTCCGCGTCAATATGAGCACCCGAAACATCCGCTATGATCCCGTCCCCGAAGCCTACCAGGACCTTGGGGGGCGCCTCCTCACCGCCAGGATCCTGTCCGACGAAATCAACCCTGCCTGCGACCCCCTGGGGCCACACAACAAACTCGTCTTCGCCACGGGCCTGCTGGCCGGAACCCCGGTCTCCAGCTCCGGACGGCTGTCCCTTGGAGGCAAGAGTCCCTTGACCAAGGGCATCAAGGAGAGCAATTCCGGGGGAACCCTGGCCGCCCGCCTGGCCCAGATGCAGATCAAGGCCCTCATCCTGGAGGGACTGCCCGAGGACGCCACCCCGTGTATCCTGATCATCGAACCCCAGGGAAGCCGGCTTATCCCGGCCGGTGAACATCAAGAAATGGGAGTCTATGCTTTTGCCCAGGCCATGCTGCAGGAATATCCAGGGGCTTCCCTGGCCTGCATCGGACCGGCGGGCGAGCGCCTGTACAACGCTGCCGGGGTGGCGGTCACGGACACCGATGGCTGCCCCAGCCGCTACTGCGGTCGCGGCGGACTCGGGGCGGTCATGGGCGCCAAGGGCCTCAAAGGGGTGATCATCCCGGAGAAAGGCAAGGTCCCCGTGGCCCGGGAGGAGGCCTTCAAGGACGCCCTGAAGCGCTACACGCAGACCATCAAGGAGGCGCCCAGCACCCAGGCCTATCGTGATTTCGGCACGGCGGCCATGCTGGACCGGGTCAACGGCCTCAAGGGCCTTCCCACCCGGAACTTCAGCCAGGGAGTCTTTGAACAGGCCGAACAGATCAATGCCCGGACTCTGGTGAAACACATCACCGAACGCGGTGGACAGTCCCGTCAGTCCCATGCCTGCATGCCAGGCTGCATCATCCGGTGCTCCAATGTCTATGCCGACCGGGATGGAAAAACCATCGTTTCCCCGCTGGAATACGAAAACCTGGCCCTGCTCGGAGCCAATCTGGGAATCGGGGATATGGACGGTGTCGCCAGGTTGAACTGGCACTGTAACGATATCGGGGTGGACACCATCGAAATGGGCTGCGCCCTGGGTGTGGCCATGGAAGCCGGGCTGGCCTCATTCGGCGACGGCAAAGCCGCTCTGGATCTGCTCGAAGACGTCCGGCAGGGAACCCCGCTGGGACGGGTCCTGGGCAACGGCTCCGGCATCACCGCTGAAGTCTTCGGGGTGCGCAATGTGCCCGTAGTCAAGAATCAGGGCATGCCGGGCTACGACCCCAGGGCCCTCAAGGGCATGGGGGTGACCTACACCACCACGGCCATGGGCGCCGACCACACCTGCGGTCCCACGGCCAGAGGAGAGGTGGACCATACCACAGCCCGGGATCAGGCCGATCTGTCCCTGAAGATGCAGAAACTGGTGTCCATGTTCGACTGCACCGGACTCTGCATGTTCTGCATCGGGGCTCTGGCCCCCCACCCGACCCTGATCCTGGAGCTCATCAATGCACGGTTTGGCTGGGATAAGGACCTGGACTGGCTGAACACCATGTACCAGGACATGATACGCCTGGAACACGACTTCAATGCCCGGGCCGGTTTCACCAAACTCGACAATCGGTTCAACGAGGCCTTCACCGAGCGGGAGCTCCCTGAACTGGGAACGGTCTTTGACGTCCCGGATAAGGAACTGGACCGGATTTTGGAGTTTGTGGAACAAAGATGAAGCCCGATACACCGACATTCTACGGAGTGAACGATTCCCCGACGTTCATCCTCTCGGTGTTTTTAGGTCTTCAATACCTTTTCCTCAACCTCCCGAGCATCCTGCTGCCGGGCATTCTCATCTCCCGGCACATGGGGCTGGGGCCCGGACCAACCGAGTATATTCTCTTTTCCCTGCTGCTCGTCGCCGCGGTCTCTACACTTATTCAAGTGCTCCGGATCGGCCGCGTCGGCAGCGGGTATTTCGTGGTCATGGGCCCGAGCGGAGCTTTCATCGGATGCAGCCTGGCCGCGGTTGATGTCGGGGGCCTTTCCCTGCTGGCCACCCTCACAGCCCTGTCCGCCCTGGTTGAGGTCGCCGGAGCTGCGTTCCTGCGCCACATTCGGACAATCATCACCCCGGCTGTGGGCGGAACCGTTGTCGTTCTCGTGGCCATTCTGGTGATCCCTCTGCTGATTCCCATGATCACCGGAAATGAGGCGCAAGAATATGCAAAGCCATCACGGCTGATCACCGCGGCTCTCACCGCGGTCCTCACCCTGGCCTTTGCCATGAGCCGTATCCAAGTGTTCCGACTCTGGGGGCCGTTGCTGGGTCTGTGCGCCGGCATAGCCGCCGCGGCCTGGTTTGGCATGCTCGATTTTTCCCCCCTGGCGGCGGCCCCCCTGGTCGCTCTGCCCAGAGGAAGCTGGCCGGGTCTGGAGTGGCGGCTGGGCCTTGAACACCTTCCCTTGTTCATCGCCTTTGCCGTGGCCACCTTGAGCAGCATGCTGGAAACGGTCGGCGATTATGTAGCCACCCAGAAGGTCTCGGAGCCGAGTCGGAAAAAAATCGATTACGATCGCCTCCAGGGCTGCCTGTATTCCGACGCCGTGGGCAGCCTGCTCGGAGGGCTCACGGGAACCGTTTCCAATACGAGCTACTCCAACAACATCCCGGTCATTGAAATCACCCGGGTCGCCTCCCGCCGGGTCGCCTTCTGTTTCGTAGGACTCTTGGCCGCTTTTGCCTTTCTGCCCCGCCTGGCCTATTTCATCACCACGGTCCCGGATCCGGTCCTCGGGGGCTCAGGTCTGGCCATAATGGCCCTGTTGGCGGGCATCGGCCTGAAAACCATTGCCGAGGATTCGAGCAACCCCACAGAAAAGTACCTGCTGGCCGGAATATCCATCAGCATCGGCCTGGTATCGGCTGAACAGTCCCTTTTTGGCGCCTTTCTGCCGTCTTCTTCCCTGACCTTTTTCAACAATGCCCTGAGTACGGGAGCACTCACCGCCATCGGGCTGAGCACCTATTTCCGTTTTCGTCCCAAAAAGACGCGTTCCCTGATCCTCCCGGCAGACATGGACCAGTTTCCTGTGCTCAAACAGACCGTGGACGAAGTCTGTGAAGCCTTTTCCCTCGGTGAGCAGGCAACCTTCAGGCTCCATCTGGCGTGTGAAGAACTCTTCGCCCTCCTGCTCCAGGACAGCGAAGCCTCCAGGCGCATCACCTTCACCTTCACCGCGGAGGAACATCTGGTCCTGGTCGAAGTCCGGGACCGCTCGAGCATCGAGGATGTGGATGAACTCAGCGCTCGGGAATCAACCTCCCATGATGAGCTGATCGCCGGCAGGGGGCTGGGACTCATTCTGCTCAACAAGATCGCCGAATCCGTTCGCCACGACCGCATCAGCGGATACAACTACATTCAATTCAGTATTCCCTTCCAGGGATAAGCAGAGGGGCGAACATAAGGTTCGCCCCCACGGTGACCAATACCAAAAAACCATATCCGAGGTAGGACATGAGACTCGCCCCTTTTCGGCTCGAACGTTATTTTGCCCGGCACGAATTCACGACGCCGCATCTGCTGTGCACCTCAGACTGCGAAAGCCTCGCGGTGGAGGATCTGCTCCAGTTGGAATCCGGCGCCAGGGAGGGCCTCGCCTCGCTCTGGCTTGGCTACACCGAATCCCAGGGCAGCCCGGAACTCCGAGAACAGATCGCCTCCCTCTACAAGACGCTCCATCCGGAGCAGATCCTGGTCCACGCCGGCGCCGAAGAAGCGATCTTCAATTTCATGAATGTCGCCCTTGAGGCCGGCGACGAGATTATCGTCCAGACCCCCTGCTACCAGTCTTTAGGGGAGGTGGCCCGGAGCATCGGGGCCAAGGTCATTGCCTGGCCGGCCGATCCTGGACGGAACTGGGAGCTGGATCTGAATTTTCTCCAGGATCAGGTGAGTGACAGGACCAGGGCCGTTGTGGTCAATTTTCCTCATAATCCGACCGGTTTTCTGCCCGAACCCGAGTTCCTCCAGGCTTTGTCCAGGCTTTCTGACCAACACGGCTTTCTCGTGTTGTGCGACGAAGTCTATCGTGGGTTGGAGTACGATCCCTCGGACCGCCTGCCCTGCTTCGCGGACGTCAACGAGCGCGGGGTTTCCCTGGGGGTCATGTCCAAGACGTACGGCCTTGCCGGACTGCGCATCGGCTGGGCCGCGACCCGCAACAGGGAACTCTATGAGGCCCTGGCCAGCTTCAAGGACTACACCACCATCTGCAACAGCGCCCCCAACGAATACCTGGCCGGTCTGGCCCTGCGCCACCAGGGGCGCCTGGCCAGGCGCAATCTGGACATCATCAAAAACAATCTCAAGCTGCTCAATGCCTTTTTCGCCGGGCATCTGGATTTGTTTGACTGGAAGCCGCCCAAGGCCGGACCTATCGCCTTCCCCCGCTACCTGGGCGGAGCAGTGGATGATTTCTGCGAAGAGCTGCGCCGGGAGGCCGGGGTGCTCCTCTTGCCGGGAAGCCTTTACAACGACCCTCACAACTGCTTTCGGATCGGATTCGGGCGGGCCGACATGGCCCAGGGGCTGGACAGGCTGGAGGCCTCTCTCTAAGATCGAGGCGCAGAAAAAAAGGATTCACAATCTCTACGCCAGGTCCATCACCATCACCACGCCGGACCTCCTCTTTGCCTGAGACCAGAACATTTACAAAAAACTGGAGATCTCGGGTCGGCATGAGCTCATCAAGATCGCTCTGGCCTTCGGAGTGGTCTGAGTTCTTGCCTCGAAAGGCCCCAGACCGAATGCGGCCGCCTCGGCCGCATTCGGTCTCACTCTTCCAGCCGGACCACCAGTTCACCCTCGCTGACTTTCATTGCTGCGACCCCTTGGGCAAAGGCCTGCCAGAAGCCGCCCTCACTGCCGTAAGTCTCGACAAGATCGAGCCCCTTCAGGCCGCCGAGCCAGGCTTTGGGCAACGGCACCCCCATCAGGCTGACCCCTTTCAACTTGACCACGGGTTTCATGTTCAGATAGGCGAGTTCAAGTCCGGCCTTGACCCGGAGGGTCTTGCCTCCGAGAAAGGGAAAATCCGGATCAAAGGGGATGAGCACCCTGGCGCTGACCAGATCATCACTGAGGTCGACGGCCACACGCCTGGCCAGGTCCGTGTTGTGGGCCAGGAGGGCGTTGACCTCGCGCTCGCTGAAATGCACTTCCCGATCGGCTCCTGCCTCGGAATAGGGTTCGGGTTTCAAACGGCCCTCGGCGGTGAAGTCGTCCTGCGCTGATCCGTCTCCCCCGGCCAAGCCCTGCAGGGCGATTCCGCTGGAGCGCTCCAGGCGGTCCAGCTTGTGGTCCAGACGCTGGGCCTCCCCATCACTGAGCTCCACCGGTTCGAAGGGCTTGGCAAAGAGGAAATGTCTGACCGAGAACAGAGTCAGAACAAAGGTGGCCAGGATCACGCCCAGGATGATGAGCAGAACCTGAAAACCGCTAAAACGCTTTTTCGAAAATGTTTGGGTCTGAGGGTCGTGTGTTTGCATCATGGTCTGTGCCTGTAGAAGTTGAAGGTTCAGCCACCTTGCTCTCTCGAGAATTGAGAATTGAAAATAGAATAGTGCTGAATATAAGAAAATCAAGACGTTACAACAGGCAGCCCCAAAATCATTCTTTTAAAGACTATCGATCCAGGACAGTGGGTCGAGGAACCGGACCCCTTGTCTCCGGCTCAGTTGCGGCCATTCCAGGTGATCGTAGGCAAAAGGCCGCTCATTCCAGGCCAGGGAGATGTGCAGGTGGGGCAGCATATCCGCGGGCAGGGCATGGGATTGAACGGTTTTTCCAAGAATATCCTCAGCCGAGGCCCAATCTCCGGTGCTTAGGGCCTGATCCATTTCAAGATGGGCATACAGACTGAGGAGTTCTCTGGATTCTGGACCCGTCCGTTTGTGACTGAGGATCACGGTCCATCCCAGAAAATCCCTGCAGATCCGGACCACAGTTCCGGGTTGGACCGGCGGGACCTTAAAGCCAGATCCCACAGGGTGGATGCTGCCGCCAGATCCTTGCAGAAAACCGACATCCAGCCCCTCGTGCACGCTTTGCCGCGCTCCATGATCGCCCCACCACTTCCGGGGGGAATCAACGCCCATCCCTGGCCTGAACCAGGGCGTGACTCACTCGGGGTCATTCCACCCGTTCAGCCGGGCCAGACGAATGAAATACTCGGTCATAGCGATTTTCCGGCCCTGAAAAATCCTTGGCGTCCGCCGAAGCCAATCGTGAAGCTGTCCATCTGAGCCTACTGATCAGATTGAGTCATCGCAAGCCTTTAAAAACTCAGCTGCGCTTGAATTTTTTCCTGTAAATAGGCCATCCCATGCGAAATATAATATCGCCGGATATCTTCTTCAACAATTGAACCGAGCTTGACTTTAAAATCATTCGGCTTAAAATCTTGAAGCATCTTTTTGAATTTTTCCAGGGCGGCCTTGTCCAGTGCAGGGAGTTGAACCCCGCGACGCAATAAGAATTCAATATCAAAGCAATCCCTGATTTCTCCCCGGTCAAGAAACGCAGCAACCTTGTTGTGCATGCTTTGCTCAAGAGTGAGAGCTTTGACCAGCACCTGTAGGGTACTGAACCTGGAAAAAGCTATTTTTTCCTGGTAGTCAAGATCTCTATGTGCACGACGTACTTCAATCTTCAGACGCTTTGGAAAGTAACTGGTCCTGACCTCACAGATGAGTGTAGAATATTTGAGATGGGCATCAGTTATTTCATAGTGGTTTTGAAGAGATTGCTGCAAAAGCTGTAGGAAATCATTCTCCTGTACGTCTTTCAGAAACCAGAAATCCAGATCAACCGAATACCGGTTCAGCTCATGGCAGAGACGGAGCATGGTGCCTCCGCCAAAAACCAGAGGGTTAAGTATCTTTGATCGTTGCAGCAGATCCAGAACCTCGATTTCAAACCGTTCATGCTGCTGGAAGATATTCATGGCTATGGAGGAGTTTCCGAGTTCGTAATGGAAAAAAGGTGCTCATGTTTGCCAACAGCTTTTGATCCAGTTTGTGAGGCTCGATGGCTGATAGATCCAGCGAATACCGACTCAGGGACATCAAATACAAGGCGTCCAGGAGGGCTTTTTCAGGATCGGCGATAAAAAAATTCTGTTTTTTTTGAAAGCCAAAATAGAGATATGGGGATAGTGTTCTATAAGTAAAGATGGTTGATTCGACCTTGATTTCCTTTGTCCGCTTCAGAGCTATGGATTCAAAAAAATCTCTCTGCAACTGGGTCGTGAGGCCGAAGTAATCCAAAGCGGTTGTCAGGGAAATGTATGAAGGGACCTGCCCCAGATTGGCGATTTGAAAGGCATCCTCCCTGTCCATATATTTCCATTTTTCTCGCAACATATACAGATTGTTCCTGATACGCACCAGCAGGCCCTGTTTGACGTACCGACTGGCAGTAACCCTGGCTGAATCGCGGGTGATGCCCAGAGCCCTGGCCAGCTCTTCATGCCCGAAATAGAGCTTTTGGATTTGAAGGAGTTGATTCAGCTTCATCAGCTACACTAAATTAACATTTCTGTTAATTATGTATACTTAATTAAAACTTGTCAAGCGAATTTTCCTCAGTAAAGTTTTGGAGATCGGATGCACCACAAAAACTTTCTTGACCTGGCACAGTTTATGTGCTAATTGTTGATCATTGCATTTCCAAAAAGGAGTTCCGAAATTCCAAAAAGGAGTTCCGAAATGGCAAACATCACCCTGAAAATTGATGACCATCTCTTGGAAAACGCCAGAAATCTGGCTTCCCAAAAAAAGACGTCCATTAATGCCATCATCCGGGAAACACTGGAACGCTTTGTTTCCAATGACCAGAATCGCGAAGCCAGTCTCAGGGGTCTTGATGCCTTTTTCCTCCGCAGTCAAGCCAGAGTCGGTCCGAAAACCTGGACCAGAGACGAACTCCATGAGCGATAAATGCTTTTTGGATACAAACATCCTGGTCTATGCCATCGATGCCTCCCCAGGAGAAAACCAAAAGCGGGAGATAGCCAGGAAGACCCTCAAAAGGCATATTCGTGACGAAAATGGTGTAATCAGCATCCAGGTCCTCCAGGAATTCTATCAGACTGCCACTCATAAAATCCAGACCTTTCTTTCAACCCAGGATGCCATTGAATTCATGCATCATGTTTCCATTCTTGAGATAGTGCAGCCGGATTTTCATCTGGTTCTGGCAGCCATCCATCTCCACCGGCAATATGCCCTATCCTTTTGGGATGCGTTGATTCTTCAATCTGCAATGGTCGCAGGATGCTCACAGCTTTTTACAGAGGACATGCAAGATGGCTTTTGCCTTGAGGAGTTGACGGTCACAAATCCTTTCAAGGCACCTCTTTGAGAAACCCGCTGGCATACTTGTGCAGGACACTGCCGATCAGGGTTTGATAGGGAATGCCCTCTCTCGCCGCTTTGCGCTGCAAGGCGCTGAGATCGTTTTCCGAGATGCGGATATTGATTTTTTTGTTCTTTTTCATGGTATTTCTGGCCACTGTTTGGTAATCCGTATCAGACGGCGCGGGTTTGAGCCTGCTCTCTTCATAGGCCTCCAGAATTTCCTGTTCATAGTCATCAAGCAATATTTTGTTCTGTTTTTCAGCCATGTTTGCCTCCAAGATATTTTCGGGTTGCCTTCCGGCTCGGGATGATCGTCTTCAGAAAAAGTCCCTCAGAATCTACAACAAAAGGGACCAAGTATGCATACCCATCGACGTCGACAATCAATATTTTCTGATTGGGATACTTTGTAGGATTGGGATGTTCGGTTTCAATAACTCTGGCCCCTGCTTCAATCTTCTGTACGATTTCTTCAAAGGTGATCCCTCTATCTCTGGCAAGAGTTTCGTTTTTTTCCGAATTCCATTGAAACGTTTTCATAGGATGGATTTAGGACAAAATGGAGACATTGTCAATTTTTTGAAACAAATTTTGAGTCAGCCAAAATCCGGTCCGCATACGAGGATACTTTGCTATTGCTTTGAGGCGCTGAAGAGAAGATTCTTGACCGAAGAAGCCCTGTATGCCGGTTGTCAGCCGGTCCGGAGGAATCAGCTTTTAGCCGGATTCATGCGTGATTCCCCAAGCCCGATCACCGGAACAAGCTTTATGGAAGCAAGAGGGGAAGGTTTTTTTGTATAAAAGTTAAATGAAACCAACTATTCAGCGGGTGCATGTTGACTTTGCTGTTGATATGCTCAAGGACTGATTCACGAATGAATATAGCTGTTTATTTATTTGGTTTTAATGAATTGAATGCAGATGATTGAGCAGACAACAAGTTGGTGTACCTATTATGACTGAATTATATCATCAAAAAATTCCCAAAATAGTGATTGTTTGCGCACCATTGTCCGAACCCATCGAAGAATGGGCCAGGCCGATCATCGCCTATGGCCCTCGCCCCATGTATGAAATGGAACTGGTGCTGCCAGGTGCCGACCCAGACGATCCCTTTCCTGATCCTATTTTTCAGTCCAATGATCTCAGGGATGCAGCCGAGCGGGCAGAGGCCTTGCAGGCCCTGATGGAACTCTGCCAGGCAGACCTGCGCTGCCTCCATGCCCATTCACTTCTGGGCAATCTTGCCTTTGACTACAGTCCCCAGGATGCCATCCGGCATTATGAAGTCGGTCTGCGCATCGGCGAGTTGTCCCTGGGAGACAACTTTGATGGAGTCTTGCCGTGGGTTTATTTCAATAACCGCCCTTTTCTGAACTGCATGCACGGCTATGGTCGATGTCTTTGTAGACTTGGTCGCTATGACGAGGCCAAACGCATTTTCCATCGAATGCTCTGGCTGTATCCCTCGGATAGCATATGTGTGCGGTTTCTCATTGATGAGGTCAATGAGAAAACAGCCTAAAAATTTCTGAAAACGAATACAATGCGGTTGAATATCCGGTGCTCATCCGCTTATACTTTGCTTATCATTGGGATACAAATCATGCACATGAAAAGAAGAAATCAGCCCACAGATCACCGGATTGACACGGATAATGAAAAAAAAAATTTTTGCCATGCCGCATGGCGATGGCATTTGTCTGCCAGCCTCTTATTGCTGGCAGGCAAAAAAAACCTATCCGTGTTAATCCGTGTGATCCGTGGGCAATAATCTGCTTTCTTTCATTTTCAAAGTATCAACGGAAGACGACCGAATATCCCTGCCCAACACAAGAAGAGACCCAATGAGCGAATACCAGTACTATGAATTCCTGGCCATCGACAGGCCCCTGACCTCGGAGGAGATGTCCGATCTCCGCTTGATTTCGAGTCGGGCTCAGATCACGCCCGTCAGTTTGAGCAACTTCTACAACTTCGGCGATTTCAAGGGCGATCCGGATAAGCTGATGCAGCAATACTTCGACGCCCATGTTTATACGGCCAACTGGATGACGGCTTTTTTCAAGCTGCGTATACCCATTGAGGCACTGTCCCAAGAAGCAGAAGACCTTTTGGAAGAATCGGAAGGCGATGTGCTCGAATATACGAACATGGAAACCCACTGCATAATCACTTGGAGCCTCCATGATTCCGAGAACTACAGCCGTTTCGAGATGGAAGACGGAGAAGGCTGGATGGCCCGCCTGGCTCCAATCAGAGACGAGCTGCTGCGCGGGGATCTCCGCAGTCTGTATCTCGGCTGGCTGGCGGATTCAGAAGAGATGGATGACGACGAACTGGAGCCCGTGAGCGTGAGCTGCTTGGGAACATTGACTCCGGCCCAGCAGGCCTTGGCGGAATTCATCGAAATTGATCCCGACCTCATAGCTGCAGCTGCACTCGGGAGTTTAGATATTCAAGATCAAGGGCCGACGGAGCAGGACAAAGATGCCTGGATCGAGTCCCTGCCCCGGGATGAAGTGGCGGCCGTATTGAAATTGCTTCTGGAAGGCGAAGGGCAAAAGGCCGAGAGGACCTTCAAGAATCAATTTACGGCCTGGCAAAGGGATCAAAAAGGACCCGAGAACACGACTCCCCTCCGCAGCCTGGGTGAAATCCGGGAGAACCTCGATATTGCCCAAAAGAAACGACTTCAAAAGGAAAAGCTCAAGCGTGAAGAGCAGGAGGCAAAGCGCCGTCAGAAACGAGAGGCCTACCTCAAAGATCTCTCCAAGAATTTCCCCAGAGCCTGGGATCAGATTCAATACACCTTAAACAGAGGCTCCGGTCTGGCCTATGACGAGGCCTGCCAGGCCTTGCTCGACCTGTCCGAGGCCTATACCCTTGTTGGCAGATCCAAAAGTTTCGAGCTTAAATTGAACGAATTCATGACCGCCCATCAGCGACGCAAGGCCTTTGTCGAACGTCTCAAGCGAGCCAAACTCTGGCGGCAGAAGTAAGGAGAACACCATGACCCTGCTGAACATCGATCAGGACACCTGCACCCAAGACGGACTGTGCATCAAGGCCTGCCCGGCCGGGCTCATCGAATTCGGAACCAACGGCTATCCCCGGCCCATCGCCGAAGCCGACGAACTCTGCATCCGGTGCGGGCACTGCGTAGCGGTCTGCCCCACGGCCAGTCTCGTGCACCAGGACATTCATCCCGAGCACGGCCCGCCGATCCGGAAAGATCTTGCGCTCAGCCTGGAGCAGTGCGAACAGTTCGTACGTTCCCGCCGATCCATCCGGAATTACAAAGACACGCCCGTGGAACAGAACACGCTGGCCAGGCTGATCGACATCGCCAGGTACGCCCCATCAGGGCACAACACCCAGGGGGCCCAGTGGCTGGTGCTGGGCAACCGAGAGGAGTTGAATCGCCTGTCCGCACTGGTGGCGGACTGGATGGGCTGGATGATCGAGAACAAACCGGACATCGCAGCTATGATGCACATGGAACGAACCCTGGCCTTCTGGAAGACCGGGTATGACGTTTTTCTCCGCGGGGCCCCGGACCTGATCGTGGCCCATGCCCATAAGGACGATCCCGTGGCCCCGACTACCTGCACCATCGCCCTGACCACCCTGGAACTGGCCGCCCCGAGCCTGGGGCTCGGCTGCTGCTGGGCCGGGTATTTCAACACCGCAGCCACCTATTATCCACCCCTGCAGGAGGCCCTGCCCCTGCCTGAAGGGCACAAGAGCCTGGGGGCGATGATGGTCGGCTACCCCAAATTCCGCTACCAGCGCATGCCGCCCCGCAAAGAGCCGCCCATTATCTGGCGGATGGGGGATGATTGATTGACTATTGAATAGTGATTATTGTCTATTTTGAAAAAAGAGTCATGGGAGCGGATAAAACCTTCGCGCGAAATCTTTCCGAAGTTCTGGACAACTTTGAGCTCATGAAACCGATGATTTCAAAAATCCATTTTCAGCTCTTGAATTTTTCAAGAGCTGAAAATGGATTCATAAGGATTTGTCCACCTTTTCCGGATTGGCCTTAATCCATTTTTTCAGGATTCTGCCGAGCCGATATTCCGCTTGTCCTTTGCAAACTCTTCAAAATCCTGCAGTGGCAGGACCTGAATATCCGAAATCATGCTTTCAATCCAGCTCAACCGATCAGCCACGATTCGGTAGACAATGGTCCCGGGGGTCATGTTCCATCCTCCATGATCAAAGCCAGGCGCTCCCGTTCCAGAGGCAGGAGGTCCCCTGCCCGGCGGAGAATGAACAGCTCGTATTCGTCTGCCAGGTATGCATCCCGGCAATAGAGCCGTTCCCCGCGGATGATGTTTGCCGCTATAAAGGGATCCACTTCAGGGATGACCAGGAGATCGACCCGGGATACATTCAGGAGATCTTCGATGCCCTGAGCGATGTCCACTTTTTCCGAAACGCTCAAATACCTTCCGTATTCCGGCTTGATTCCAATGTCCACATCAGACTGGGAATCAGGCAGAACGCCGATGTCGCCATTGAACAGGGCCAAAATTTCCCTGGCCCGGCTGCCGAAGGCATAGACAGACTCCAGCGCATACACCTGGGCAAGCCGAGCGATTTCATTGACCATATCGAGTCGGCCTCGTTGTATTGTTCACACAGACAGAGGATTAAACCATTTCAGTATATGATCATCGAGAGAAGGCGTTGTTCGCATGAGATATGGATAGCATCAACTCCAGAGATGTAAAGACATCCATTTGCTGAAACTCACAGGCCATGGTATCTGATTCCTGCACCCACGGTCAACCTGGAGAGCATTGTCAGTGTACGTCTCTGAACTCAGATTTTACAATGCCGCCGCCAATGACAGCGGAGTCATCGGCTTTCGAAAAATCAACCGGGGGCTCAAGAAATGGCACATCCTTCAGTCCCCTGATGCAGAAAAAGATTCGGAGCTTTTGAAAATTCTGGCTCTGGCCGGCAGCGGCTGTGTCGAATACCTGCATCATCTGCCGTGTCATCTCCAGGATCTGCTGCGGGACCAAGGACAGCCACTGCAGTTGGAATTGGTCTGGGTCGAACATACGGCCCGCAAAGGCATAGTGGAAAGTCCCGCCAGGCTCAGCGCTCTGGAAATCACCCCCAGCGGCGCCGGCAGACGTTTACTGCAAAAGGACCTCCGGCATTCTTCGCCTCTGGCCTATGTTTCTTTCAGCAAATGGAGCCCCCCGGCCAGGCACTTGGTTTTCGCCTATGGATCAGGTTTGAACGCCCACGACGGCAGCGATGATTTTAATTTCAGCGATCCCTTTTACCAACTGAAACGCATCCATTCCCTGTTTCACCCAAAGGCGCCTCTCACCGACCCAAAAGCCTTTCTCAGCAATCTTCATTATCGGGCTATCCGGCATCAGCGCTATATGCCGGCTCAAATTCTGCAAAACCTGCAACAGGCCATCCAAAGGCATCTGGCTCTCGACACCTCTTCGTGGATGGCCAAGGAAACGGATATCTCAAAACAGTGGGAGTGCATCCCTCCTGTCTACCAGCGTATGCTCCTGCCATTTATAGATGCCGCCCGCCATCTGCACGATGCCCTCCCCAGCTATCCGAACCCATTGCATTTTCCCGGGGTGCTGCTTCTTGACAAACCGGATGACTTTTGCCCCCCGGATATGTTTTCGGACTGGATAGACTTGCTCGACCAACTGTTCCCAGCCATGCAGTGTCTGCTGAGTCTCGAGAGCACAGGAAACGATCACTTTCCCGCAGAAAAACTGTGCTCCAGAATCCTGCGACCTTCTAAAAAGATCCTGGCAGCATCACCGGTGCAGGTCTCGCCTAAAAAAATGGGGCGCCTGCCTCCCAAGTCCATCCTCCTGGTTGATGTGGACGGCCGGCTGCCCAACCTGGCCCTGATGAAACTGGCTGGTTTTTATAAAGCACAGGGGCGCTGCTGCAGACTGATGAAACAAGAGGCTTACGAACCACGAGCCGAGGCGGTCTTTGCCAGCAGCATCTTTTCCGTTCCGGCTTCTGGTCAACGACTGCAGAAGATGGGGGCCTATTACGGTGATTCCCTCAAATGTGGAGGGTCAGGTTTTGATATCCAGACCCGTCTGCCTCCTGAAGTAGAGGCAGCAGAACCGGATTGTGAGCTCTATCCTGGATTGGGCGATCGTGCCCTTGGCTTTCTGACCCGGGGCTGCCCCTTTCACTGCGGGTTTTGCATCGTACCGCTCAAAGAAGGACCGCCCCGTCAAGTCTGTGATATCGACTCTCTGACCAGGGGCGGGGAAAAGAAAAAGCTCATCCTCCTTGACGACAACATCCTGGCCCATCCGGACTGCAACACGTTCCTGCAGGAAATGACCAGCAAAAAACTCCAGGTCAATTTCAATCAAACCCTGGACCTGCATCTGGTTGATGAGGAAAAAGCCCGTCTCATCCGGGCCATTCCCTGCTCCAACGTCAAGTTTACCAGGACCGTTTATCATTTCAGCCTAAATGACACCAGAAATCTGGAAGAACTCAGACAAAAATACGCGCTTTTCCATTTCGGCGCCAAAGAAAACGTGGAATTTATCTGCATGTACGGCTACAACACCACCCTGGCCGAGGATCTTGAACGCTTTCGCTTCCTCCGTTCTCTGCCCGGAGCCTATGTCTTTGTCCAGGAATATCAGCCAATTCCCGGCGGACCAGAGCCGCAGCTGAAAGAGTATTTTGATGAACGGGCCGACCACTATATTGATGAGCTCGTTCAAATCTGTTTTCCTCAAAGCATGAAGAGCATGGAAAAATATTTCCGCTGGTTGAGCAAGCGCTACGCCCTTCATTTCGGCAGGCTGCACATGGGCCTGGTAGATACCATCTTCCGCTACAACAAACGATATGATAGGGGCCGCTATATTGCCAGCCTGGCCGGCACCAAAAAACTGCTGTGATACATTGGACTGGCCTCGGCGGTGCTTCTGTGGTGTTATTTGAATGCAATCCAGCTATGAACCCCAGGTAGCAAACTCCCTGGGATTCAAACTGGATTTTTTAGAGATAAACGTCTTCAAACAAGCGCTCCAAGAAGTCCTTCCAGGGTAAAATGTGTATTTTTCCAATTTTTCTTGGAGTTTCTTCGAGGCTCACCACAATGTACCATTTGAAAATGGCTTCCTCTTGAAGAGCCTTCAATCCGGAGCAATCTTTCTCCGTGATAATCGTTTTCCCTTTGACTTCAATCGCGATGTCTTGATTCAAGATAAAATCCACCTCAAAACCGGAGGTAGATCGCCAATAACTGAGATCGCAACCGCCTCTATAGTCGCAGTACGTACTGAGTTCATGAAAAATATAGGCTTCAAAAGCTTCCCCAAATTCAGGAGATTTCATTGAAAGACCACGACGACCCTGCAAATAACGTGCAATCCCTATATCAAAAAAATAAAATTTTGATGTGGAAACCGGTTTTCGTTTTCGGGATTGTTTCCATGCAGGGAGATCACTCGCAAGCAATGTGTCACGAAGTATCTGAAAATATTCCTGGACCGTTGATCTCGGAACCTGTGCGTCATTGGCTATTTTGGTATAATTGATCATTTGGCCGTTACACAATCCGGCTATTGTAAGAAACCTGCTGAATGCAGGAACATTTCTAACAATGGCTTCCGCTGCTATTTCTTCCTTCAGATAACTCCCGGTATAAGCCTCAAGATCTTCATATGGCGAATCGGAAAAGTATATTGAAGGAATCAAGCCGACATCCAGGGCGCTGACCAACTGAAAATCATTTTTTAATTCCAGAAAGATAAAAGGATGCATCCGTCTCGTCCTGGCTCGCCCACCCAAGAGATTGACCCCTTTCTGCCGTAACTTTCTGGCGCTGGAACCGGTCAGGAGAAAATGAATGTGTCTTTCTTCGATCAGAGAATGAACCTCATCCAAAAGAATCGGCAGCTTCTGTATTTCATCAATGATCACAATTCGTTCATTCTGGCTTATTTCCTGGCGGAGCCGTTCGGGTGCTCGACTGAGTCTGAGATAGACATCTGTCCGGAGCAGATTGTAACAGCGATACACACTCAAGGTATTTTGAATCAAGGATGTTTTTCCTGTTTGGCGCGGCCCGAACAAAAAACAGGATTTCTGAGAAAGAATTGACGCAAGATCAAGTTTTCTCTGAATATACATGGCTTTCCTCCATAACGCCAACTCTGTCGGCAAATATCATGATATTTGCCGGTATAACCGGCAAAAACTATTTTGTCAAGTGCCATGAGCCCACCCTTTCTTGACAAAAGCAAAACACCCGCCCTATTTTTCTGGGTGTTCCTTGTGCGTTGGTGCTCATCCGCTTATACTTTGTTTTTTGTTACAGGAATTAAGCCTATGATAAGAAGAATTTGGTCCACGAATGCGCACCGAATAGGCACGAATGAAGAATGTGATTTTCCAGCCTGCTGATCGCAGGCAGCAAAGTTTCATCCCGTTGTCGCGGAATAAGAGCTTCATTGTCTTTCTGCCATGCCGCAAGGCGATGGCCTTTGCCTGCTGCCTCTATGTCCCTTGAAATTAACGGAGTTCCCTGCATAGCAGGATTTCACTGGGATTATTGCTGGCAGGCAAAAACGAAAACCAATTCGTGACCATTCGTGAGCATTCGTGGACAACCATCTATTTTTTCTAAAGTATCAGCGGAGGAATATCCAAAAACGTGTAACCCTTTCTATATCGGAGGAGCAATGGAAATCCCCGGGCTGAAGCTCAGCAGTGAACCCAGGCATCATTTTGCCAGCGACAACAATGCGCCGGCCCACCCGCAGGTCATGGAGGCCATCATCAAGGCCAACCAAGGCCATGCCCTGGCCTACGGATCAGATTACTTTACGGACCGGGCCGTGAAGAAGCTCAAGCAGGTCTTTGGAGAAAGCTGCGAGCCCTTTTTTGTCTTCACCGGCACCGGGGCCAATGTGCTCAGCCTGGCCGCCCTGACCCGTTCCCACCACGCCGTCATCTGCGCCGAAGAATCCCATTTGAACGGCCCGGAATGCGCCGCCCCCGAGCAGATCGGACGGGTCAAGCTCTTTGGCGTGCCCACCCACACCGGAAAAATCTCCATTCCTGACATCGAACGTTTTTTCGACCATCGCGGCGATCAGCACCACGCCCAGCCCAAGGTGATCTCCTTGACCCAGACCACGGATTTCGGCCTCTGCTATACCCTGGAAGAAGTCCGGGAGATCTGTGATTTTGCCCACGAAAACGAGATGTATGTGCACATGGACGGGGCCAGGCTGTCCAATGCCTGCGCCGCCCTGGACGTCTCCCTCAAGCAGATGACCGCGGACACCGGCCTGGATGTCTGCTCCCTCGGGGGAACCAAGAACGGCCTGCTCGGGGCCGAGGCCGTGCTTTTTTTCAACCCTGAACTGGCCGAGGATTTCCTGTATATCCGCAAGCAGGGCATGCAGCTGGCCAGCAAGATGCGCTTTCTGGCGGTCCAGCTGGAGGCCTTGTTCGGAGGGGAACTCTGGCTGCACAACGCCCGGCAGGCCAACCGCATGGCCCGGATGCTGGCCGAGGGGTTGGAAAAAATCCCCGGGGTGAGCCTCAGCCGGGAGGTCCAGTCCAACATGGTCTACTGCCGGCTGCCTGCCGAGTCCATCCCGCGCATCCAGGAGGACTATCTCTTTTATGTCTTCGACCCGCAGGACTCTGAAGTCCGGCTGGTGACCAGCTATGACAGCACGGAAGACGATGTCCGGGGTTTTCTCACGGCTACGGCCGAGGCCATGGAATGCGCTAAGTGCTCTGATTCGTAAGTTCGGTGATGTATTCTCTCTGAGGTCAATCGAAATATTGAGGCGGCTTTTATTTTGTAAATCCGAATTCCGAATGTCGAAATTCGAATGTGTTTAAAATTTTGATCGTTCGTGTTGGATATGGAAAACATCCACCAGGAAACCGTCAGCGTCAGGACCTATGAATGCGGTCCGGACGGGACTATCTATCCCCACGATCTCCTGCGGCAGATGCAGGAAGTAGCCTCGAACCATGCCGACCGGCTCGGCTGGGGCTTTGCCGATCTGGAGCCCAGGGGGCTGTTTTGGGTGCTCTCCGTTATCCGGGTGGAAATCACCCACTGGCCTCGATTCGGAACTTCCATTATATTGAGCACCTGGCCCAGCGGTCTGAACCGGCTCCAGGCCTCCCGTGAATTCCTCGGGACGGACCTGAACGGCATGCAGCTGTTTGCGGCCAGTTCCAGCTGGATGGTCCTCAACCGGAAGAGAGGCCGTCCGCATAACCTCCTGCAGGTAAACACTCCTTTTCCCGTCACAGCAAAACGAGCGCTTCAAAGTCCTTTGCGCCGCATCAAACCCAAGGATCACCCCTGGACCGATTTCAGCGTCCTGGTCCCGGCCAGCGCCCTGGACATCAACGGTCATGTGAACAACACCGAATATCTCCGCTGGGCCTATGATACCCTCTGCCGACGGCAGGGCCGTCCACGCCTGAGCAGCTTCCAGGTCACCTATCACTCCGAAATCTTTGCCTGGGATGAACTGGAATTCAGTGTCCTGCCCTCTGGACCCGCGTGGGAGATTTCTGGCTTTCAGAAAGATGGCGGCAAATCTGTGGTCAGCGTTTTCTTTGAGATCCCGGAACATCCCTAATACATGACGAGGAGCTGTGTATGACACCAGACAGAACCGCAGCGCGACACCAGGCCATTGCCGAACATATCCAGTCCGATCCCTTTGCCAACCATCTGGGGGCAAAAGTGGAAATCCCGGCTCCGGGACAGAGCCGGGTCACACTGACCGTCTCCGCTGCTATGGCCAATTTTCACGGTCTGACCCACGGCGGCCTGATCTTTTCTCTGAGCGATATCGCCTTTGCCGCGGCCAGCAATTCTTCGGGCCAGACCGCTGTGGCCCTGAACGTGGCCATCAATTTTCTCCAGGCCAGCCGGCCCGGGGATCGACTCCTGGCCGAGGCCAGAGAGGTCCATGCCCAAGGCCCCACCCCAGTCTACGATATTGTGGTCAGCAATGCTGAGAGCGGTGCGGTCATCGCCAGAAGCCAGAATCTTGTCTATCGCAAAAAGGATTGGTTCGTTGCCCCTGAAACGGAGTCTTCCGGATCCTGAAAGGCTGCTGGATTTTTCCCGAGTCTTTTGCTATACTTCTCCAACGTACCTTTTTCCGGATTCTGTCGTTGAAATCAAAGGACAATCAGTCTTTGTTTCAAAAACCAAAATTGGATCAGTATAGGACTCTCTGCACACCCCATCCACCACTGGTAACAAAGGAGTCATTATGAGCAGAAACCACCTCATCGGCCTGAGCATCCTGTTCCTGTTTGCCTTGAGCGCCTGCGCTTCCGAACCCTCTGCCGACAAGCTGGCCCTGGCCAAGTACGGTCCTGCACCCACCGACTATCAGCAGATCATTAAAGACTACTACGAAGGCTTCCTCTCGGATTTCGAGTCCGCAGACTATCAATGGCTGGAACCACCCTACCCCGGACACATCTTCTATTCCTGAGGGAAAATCAACTACGGCCACCTGGTCAAGGCGGCGATCCGCATCAGCAATGAACATCAGAAAAGCGCAAAACAGGTCCGACGCATCTTTTTGATCAAGGACGATCAGGTCATCGATAAAATGCCCTTGCAGGGGCCAAAAAATGATACATCCTGCGAGGCTGTCAGCAGCAGGAGCCATGTGCGGCATGCAGTTGAAAAATCGGGATAGGAACGAATACGGCAAATGCGATCTGCCTGAAAATACCGTGGGCAGGATCCAGAAGGGCCTGCAGGCCCTGGATCTCAAAGCGGAGTATCACAGCGTCCAGGCCTCGGAAAAACTCTACTGGAGCCGAATCTGGATCGACGACCTGCAGATTGTTTGCGAAGGCAAAGGGACTTCAGCCAAACTGTCCGAAGCGAGCGCCTATGCCGAGTTGGCGGAGCGCTTCAGCGCAGGACTCTTTTATCCGGTTTTTGAAGAGCAGGTCCGCCACCACCTCCCGGCCCTGCACACCCGGGACACCAGAGGGTTCCTGGATTTCGCCTGGATGCAGGGCTATGTCCAGGCCCATCAGGACGATCTGGAGAACCCGGTTCGCATCGAAGACCTGCTCCGGCGCCAGACCAGCTTGACGCCCGCTGATCTCCAGGAGATCAAAGACAGCCCCCTGGCCGGGCACTGGGTGGACGGCTATTCCCTGCTCCGGGAACAGACCGTCAAAGTCCCCGTCAATCTCGCGGCCTACATCCATGGATCCAACGGCATGGCCGCCGGCAACACCCTGGAAGAGGCCCTCATCCAGGCAGCCTGCGAAGTCTTTGAACGCTGGGCCCAGATCCAGACCATCAAGCCGGAACGTATCCAGCCCACGATTGACAGACAGAGCATCGACGATCCCTTCGTCCAGGACATGATCGATTTCTACGCCGCCAACAAGGTTGAAGCCCTGATCAAGGATCTCTCCTTCGGCGGCTTGCTGCCGGTCATCGGCGTCCTGTACATCAATCACAATCTCAAGCCGGGTCTGCTGGAACACACCATGCTCATCTCCGGGGCCTCCTTCAACACCCTGGAGGCTTTGAGCCGATGTTTCACCGAAGGCATCCAGGGGCGGGAGACCCTGGCCACACCCAGGCCGCAGTTCAACAAACAGGTCCAGCCTGAAGCGCAGGTGACCAACTATTACCTGCTCATGCGCTGCGGCTTGTCGCCCAAAGACATCTCTTTCCTGCGCAACGGCAAACTGCAGCCTTACAGCCCCGGACAGGCCCCGGACCTCGCCTCGGAAATCGAAGCGCTCAAGGTGGTCTGCCATGGCATGCACACGGACTGCATCATCCTGGACCAGACCCATCCTGTACTCGGGTTTCCGGTAGTCCGAGTGCTCATGCCGGCTGTGTCCGATTTTCTCCCCTTTCTGCCGCCTGAAATCCTCACCGCTCCTGAGACCAAGCCTTCCCGGCCGGAAAACGGCCGGACCTTCAAACGCATCATGCACAGCTTTTTTCAAGAGAAGGGTTGAGGTATCGGTCCATCGCTGTCATAGAAAACAAGAATATATGTTCAGACTTCGTACCTACATCACGTCTTTGAACCTTAAAAATTTAAAATAATTGATAATATTTAAAATGTCCTTAAAATTGGACATTCTTTTGGTTTCTGGTGTCAGGTTTCTGGTGTCAGAAAAAGAAAGATAAAGCTATATCAAGGTGTTAACCTCTGACTCCCGACACCTGAAACCTGAAACCTGAAAAAGAGGCAAGTAATATCACAAAATGTC
>CAZUMF010000041.1:0-22293 GCA_964621385.1 uncultured Desulfohalobiaceae bacterium | reverse complement strand
ATGAGTTGTGAATTGACATACAGGTCGAGCGGTTCATCCGCCAGTTTGTCCAGCCCAATGACCCCTCCTTCTTTCATTTGCAAAAAATCCTTGATCAGCATCCTGGTTCGGCCGACCCCCACCGAGACCTGCAAGGGAACATCCAAAAGAAAATCGATGCCCTGATGCCTTTGATTTCCTTGTTTTTCGGAATTCGATCCATCCGTGGAGACCGCTGCAGGCCCCTCCTGCTTTTTGGACTTTCCCCCTGTGGTATCGAGCGTTTCATTCTGGGCATTTTTTGTGGTGTCATCCATCGGCTCTCTCCTTTCCCGGTTCGCTGTTTGTTCAAATCCCCTGCAGCCGCACTGTCCGCACCAACAGGGTGGTCCACTCCGCCAGGGCTCAACCGACGATCTGAACCGCCTTTTTCCCGTTCCGCACCCCTGGCATGGCCTTCAATTTCGGCTGTTGCGCCGCGAAGACCGTAATGGGACTGTCTTCATCATAATCAACAGCAATGATGTCGCCTTCGCCAAGACTGAGTATCTCCTGGATGGTCAGGCTTAAATGCCCCCAAGCCGCCGAAAGCGGGATCTCCATATCTTCCAAGGCATTTCCGAGAAATTGCGCCCAGTTGGCTTGCTGATCCCTCTCCGCAAACTGCACCCACTCATCCCTGAGTTTGTCTTTCAGAGGTTCCAGTGAAAAATACGGAATCATCAGTCCAAGCTCGCCCTGCAATTCCCCGGCCTGGAGATGAAAAACGACTTGGATCATTTCCGTCTCCGGCGTCAGAATATTGAGCATCTTCCAATTGGTCTCCACTCTGGTGATTTTCGATTTGAGTTCATGCAGCGAAGCAAAGGCCCGGTTCAGGACCTTGCAGCCTTCGGACATGATGGAGCGAATAATATTGGCTTCAATGGATGAGACTTCTCTGTTGGGAATCACCAAACCGCTCTCGGCCGACACCCCGAGCATCATCTCCACCAATCCGAAGCACAGATTTTTGTCAAAGACCAAAAGTCCGTCTCCTTTGAGCGGTTCAAGGGAGATCACCCCCAAGAGTCCTGCATCCTGAAGTTCATTCAAAAACTGTTCAAAGAACTTGGAGGCAATATCCTTCTTCTGGAGTGAAACGCTCATCTGAACGCTGTTGGACAAAGAGATGGAAAAGTACCTAGCAAAGGCATTGAAAACAATGTCTAAATTGGCTATCCGCCATTTACTGTAATTCTGACCGCGGGTCAGATCAATTGGAGAAACCGTTTTTGAAACAGCAAGTGATGGGGCCTTTTCATACTCGTCTTCGGTCTGGAGACGATTTTCAATGGTGCCATTGTCAAAGGCCATCAACAATTCATCGATTTCTCCCTGACTCAGTAAACGTTCCACAGTTGACTCCTGTTATTGAACCACAAAATCGGTGAAATACAGATTCGTGACCGTTCCCTGCCCGGTCAGGCCTTGAATCTTGGCCAGCAGATCAGCCTTGAGCTGCATCTTGCCCTGCAGGTCCTTGATTTCTTGATAGCGTTTATTGCCCGCCAGCAGCAGGACAGCATCCGCCACCTGCGGCATGCGTTTCTTCAGGGCCTCGGTACTCTTTTTATCCTCAACCTCCAGGGTGATGCCGATCTTGAGAAATCGTGTGGAGTCCTTGTGCATGATATTCACCACAAAATCCTCCATCGCAACGAGGGGACCCAGGGGTTGTTCCTCTGCAGAAGCCTTTTCAGACGTTCCAGATGCCTGCGAAGAGTTCCCATTGAAGACACCGAGATAATAGGCTCCGGCTCCACCGCCAAGAATCAAGAGCAGCAAAAGCGGAATGCCGACAAGGAAAATCTTGTTCTTTGATTTTTTCGGTTCTGCCTGAGGCTCTTTCTCTTTGGCCATTGCTTTCTCTCCTTGTTTGAAAACCGTGTTTCTTCCCCAGGTGAGGCGGGCTGTGTTCTGTATGCCGATCAGCACAGAAGCAGTGTAAAGCTCAAAAGGGCAACTGTTCGCTGGAATCTATCAGATAGGGCAGGGCTTCCCGATAATCGCCGCTCGTTTCCAGGACAAACTCAACGCGCCGATTGAGTGATCTGTTTGCAACGGAATCGTTGGGGACCAAAGGACGCTGATCACCAAAACCTGACGCTGAGAGGCGGTCCAGGGACATGAGTTCGTGTTTGGAAAAATATTTCAAGACAGCTATGGCGCGCAAAACGGACAAATCCCAATTTGTTACTGCAGGATCACCAGTCGGCGTGGAATCCGCATGCCCCTCGATTCGCATATGAAAAGGCAGCGGCCGGACAAGCTCTCCCACTTTCTGGAGAACCGGAGCCGCCTGTCTTTTCAGCTTGGTGGATCCAGGCGGGAAGAGAACCTTTTCCTTGATGCGAAGCACAATGGCGCCTCGATCCTTGACCAATTCAATATCTCGATCGAGTTCCAAGCGCTTGATGTTCATGTCCACCTGTTTATAGACCCGCTGCATCATATCATAGGGGATAACCCCCAGTTCCGGAACGATCTTTTCCGACTCGGGTTCGACATCGGGCTCACTGCGCATGACGCCGAAAGCCCCTTTCAAAGATCCTGCAGCCTTCTTAAACTTGATCTTATCCATTTCAGCCATGGACAGCATGAGCACAAAAAAGGTCAACAGCAGGGTGACCATGTCGCTGTAGGTGACCATCCAGAGCGGTGCGCCCCGCTTTTCTTTCTTGGATGTGTTTTTTTTCCGCAGCGCCATCTGCAATCACCCGAAGTTCATGAATATCGAAGCATTATTTTTTAAAGACACTCTGCCGTTCCTTGGGCTGGAGATAGGCATGGAGCTTCTGCTCCATGACCCGTGGATTTTCGCCGGCCAGAATGGAATTCATCCCCTCGACAATGAGTTCTTTTTTCAATAGCTCTGACTGGGATCTGGTTTTGAGCTTTCCGGACATGGGAAGAAAGAGGACATTCGCGGCCACGGCGCCATAAAACGTCGTCAGCAAGGCAATGGCCATGGCCGGACCGATGCTTGACGGATCGTTCATGTTCTGGAGCATCTGTACGAGACCAATCAAAGTCCCGACCATGCCAATGGCCGGGGCATAGGTTCCCAAAGCGGCAAAAATATCCGCTCCGCTCTCATGTCGCTCCCTGATGTAGTCAATCTCCCGAATCAACATCTGTTCCAGGGCCTCCGGTTCATGGCCGTCCGCTGCCATCTGCAAACCTTTCACCAGAAATGGATCCTCCACTTCCTTGGCCATACTCTGTAAGGAGAGCAAGCCTTCCTTTCTCGCTTTTCCTGCGAATTCAGTCAGTTGCCCTATAAGTTGCGTGGGCGGCTGATCCTGAAAGAAAAAGGTCTTCTGGGCCACTGACAGGGCTCGAAAGACTTCTTTAAAGGGATAATGCACCAACAAGGCCCCGATTGTCCCCCCGCCAACGATCAAGAGCGATTGCGGCTCAATAAACACCATCAAACCGCTGCCGTTCATGATCGCCAGAATCATCAAGCCAAAGGCGCACACAATTCCAAGAAAGGTTGATAAATCCATTGCCGGTTCCTCCTCTTTCTCCAGGTTATGCAAACAGCATACCAAACCAAACCTGCTTGTCAGGCAAGCAGGTTTGGTTTCCATTTTTCCTTTCAAAAGACCGCGTATTTCAAATCGAGAGGCCACTGTGGCCTGTGATTCACAAGCCGCCGTGTCGCCATAAAAAAAACCGATCGCTGGCGACCGGTTTTTTAAGTCATTTTTTTGACCTCAGGCGGGGTGTGCTAGACCTGGCAGTTGTTTTTTTGACAGGGTATCAAAGCAAGGGCTAACGTTTCATGTTGATCACTTCATTGAGCATCTCATCAGTGGTGGTAATGGTCTTGGAGTTGGCTTGGAAGGAACGCTGTACTAGGATCATGTTGGAGAACTCCCCGGCGATATCCACGGTGGAGCCTTCCAAAGCATTGGCATAAATAGTACCTACGCCTGAGCCTACTGTTCCTACCATAGGAGTTCCTGACTTTTCTGAACTGTTATAAAGGCCGTTGGCCACCTGGACCAGTCCGGTGGTATCGGAAAAATTGGCCAATGCCAGTTGCGAGACCATTTCGGTATATCCATTGGTGTAAATGGCGGTGACCACGCCATCCGCATTGACGGAAATATTATTCAAACTGCCCGCAGAATATCCGTCAACCGACTCTTGCACAACCTCTGAAGACGAGGAATATTGAGAAAAATTCAGATCAAAATCAATCGCCCCGGAGTTCGAGCCATTATTCCAATCAATATCATTTGCAGCAATCGTAATTTTCGGGAAGTAAGGATCATAATTTGGATCATTTTTGTCAATATTCTTGATGACATCATCATTCCAGGCGCTTCCATCCCAATCGCGTGTCGTAATTTGCTGCAACTCCCCTGTTGTATCAAATGACAGACTCCCTTGGGCAATTTCCACAACTTTGCCATCGGCATCTGTTGGGTTTGACTCAGCATTGGCCAGTTGATCACTGGAGACAGTGTAATGATATTCCCATTCATTGGCTGCATCAGAGGTCTTATTGAAATAGAGGGTCAACAAATGGGTTGAGCCCAGAGAATCATAGACCTCCATTGAAGTGGAAAAATTGGAAGAAGAAGCAGGATCTTCCAGCCCTTCGATTTTTGGATCAGACCAGGACCCTATGACTTTCGAATTCGAACTGAGATTCGTGTCAATGGAGGCTTCAGAGCTCATTTTTGCCGGGGACATGGAATTCCCGTCCACGTGGATATTCTGCACCACCCCAACGATATTTCCGTCTTCATTCAAAGGATACCCTTGCACCTTATAGCCTTCAGTATTGATAAAATCTCCGGAAGAGTTCAATTTGAACGAACCATCCCGCGTAAAATATTTCACTCCGGTTTCCGGATCTTTCACCATAAAAAAACCGGACCCCTCAATGGCCAGATCTGTTGATGATTCAGAGGCCTCAATGGACCCTTGGCCAAAAACCCGTTCCACAGTCGAGATATTGGCCCCTCGTCCGATTTGGGTGGTCCCGGCTGAACCGGATGTGGTCTCGGGAAGCAATTCAGAAAACAAGGTCCGGCTGGATTTATATCCGGTAGTGTTTGAATTTGCCAGGTTATTCCCAATGACACTCATTGCGTCTCCAAAAATTCGGAGTCCTGACACCCCACTGTTCATTGCTGAAGATAATGCCATTGTTCTCCCTCCTCAATCCTCATGGTATTGAAGTGTTTATCTCAGCCCTGCCCCTGGCAGGACTGAGATAAATGGTAATGTTATTGAATAGAATACACGCCTACGCTCTTCGGCGGCTGTTCTTGATATCCAGGACAGCCGGTTTGATGAATACCGTTTCATAGGAGTTTTCAGTTACTCACAATCCTCTCCACATCAGCGAGGTTCACCTCCCCATTCGCTGTGATCAGACGAGTCTGCTTTGGATCACTGAGGTCAACCCCTGTGATTTCACTTTGGACAAGGGTTGTATCACTGGCGATCGATTCTTGACCCTGATATCCGATGACCGAAAAAGAATATCGTCCATGCGGGAGCGCATTGCCAAACCAATCCGTACCATCCCACTCAATGATATTGTCCTCTGAATTGTCTGCTCCGAGTTCAAGACTGGTCACGGTTTTGCCGGAATCATTTTGAATTTTCAGAATCGCGCTATCTATCTCATTTGCAAACCCATATCCAAGCTGGACAGTTTCCCCTTCAAACCGGAACGTATTCGAATCGCTCATCACTCGCTTTCCGATCAGACCCAAACTCGCCATTTCAGTGGAAGATTCTATGCCGGTTTGCAGGTCGCCAAGATTGGCATTCACGTTATACAACTGCTCCAAGGAAGAAAATTGTGACAACTGGGATGTAAATTCAGTCGGATCTGTTGGGTTCAAGGGATCCTGATTTTCCATCTGCGCCACAAGGAGTTTCAGGAAATCATCTTTGCCAAGTGTTGCGGTCTTTGCTCCTTTTTCATCACTCAATGCATTTGCATATTCATTGGATATCGAAGAGATCGTGTTCATAGTGTCCCCCCGTGGCTGTTTGCATTTCAATAACCAAATCGCGGCTGTTCATGCCTTATGCGGCTTAGACGCGAATATTCAAACCCTGCTCCTGGCTGAGATGATCCGAGGAGATCTCCTGTTGAACCGCCCCCGGGTCTTCCATCTGCTGATCTGCAGATCCGAGTGGCTGCCCCGGGAATGTACCCGCTTGTTCCTCTTCAAATGCCGATCCTCCCTCCTGGCCCCCGGAATCCAGACTGACTCCAAGATCTTCAATGGAGAGCCCCTGCTCCTGCAGAGACTGGCGCAGCTGAGGAAGATTGCGGTCCAGTATGCCTTGAACCTGTTGATTCTCGGTATGCAGCACCGCACTCAAACGCCCGTTGTCCGAAACCAAATTCACTTTGACCCGACCCAGCTCAGGGGGGTGCATATTGATGATCATGTTCCTCGAGCCCTGCTGCAACCCGGCAGCCAGACGCACAAAGACCTGGTTCACTACATTGCTTTCAGACGAAGGCTGCTGCGGAGAAGGGGCGGCGGCCTGTTTGGCCTGGAAAAGGGCCTGGCCGGCATCCTGGACCCCTTGCTGGGTTTGTGCATATCCCGGGGTGGCGGCCCCATCAATGATATGTCCAAAGTTGTTTCCGGTCCCTTTCCCTGCCGGCCTGACTGCCTCCAAGCCGGGACGGTTTAGCAGCTGAGCCCGGTCCGGTCCTGCTTCGTTGGTTTGAACCTGCTGCAGGAACTGCAGTTCGCTTGACGGCGCTGTTCCCGAGGTCAATCCCTTGCTATCCGAAACGGCACCCGGCCATTGCCCCCCAGTTGGGCCAACGTGTTTCATATTCTCAAGACCGTGTCCCAGGCCTTCCCTGGTCGCTGCCCCTCCTGCCATCTGGGACGGCTTCCCCTGATTTTCAGGGACCTGACCCTCCGCCCGGTTTCTGAGGCGGCTCAAAAGCGTGAGCAACTCCTCCTTACCGTTGGGGGGGGCCACAGTTTCAAGAGGCGATGGGTTTGAGCCCGTGAGAGAAGAGGCACGGCCGGGTTCGCTGTGTTGAACAGCTCGTCGTACTGAACCTTTCAAACCCACCTGGAGTTCTCGGGACAAAAGCGCCAGCAACTCATCCTTACCGTTGGGGAATTCCGCACTTTCAAAAGGCGATGAACCCGAGTCTGTGAGATGAGCAGAATCGCTGTTGTGGGCTGCTTGCTGCATCAAGCCTTTCAAAACCGCCTGCAGCTCGCGGTTTCCCGGACTGTTTTCAGCTCTCCCTGCGGACAATGCTTTTTGAATGTCCTCTATCGTCGGCTGGATTCCCCAGCGGGTTCGGGCCTGTCCTTGGGGCTGTTGGGATGATGCGGGCATCTCAACAGGCCCGTTGGTGACCCCATCCCAGAAACCGACTGGCCTGCTGAGCTGCTGGACCAACTGTTCCAGACCCGCGCTGGAGCCGCCCTGCCCCGACCCACCACGATGCCCGGACAAAGCGCCTCCCGAGAAGACCGTGTCTGCCCCTGACTGCCGGTCCACGACTGCTGTTACAAAGAGTCCTGCAAGCGCCTGCGCATTGAATTGTTCAAGGAGGTCTTCGATCTCTTGTTCTGAAAACCCCATCTCTTGAAGAAGGGAGACCCCGGGGGAGTCCTTGAAGGCTGCTTCACACGAATCCTGAAGCTGTGTTTCCTGCTGCCCGGTAGGCTGCGCTTGAGCCTTAGGCCCATGGACTCCGGCTGCATGGTCCACCATTTTCTGAAAAGGGGTATCAGTCTTCGCGTTGTTTCCCAGCAAAGCCGGACTCGTTGTATCGCCTGAAGCGGGACTGGACAGGTCGGTTTTTTTTAACTGCCCTTGAACATTGAAAAGATCTTGTATCGAAATCATCATTGCGTCATCCCTTCAGCAGTCTCCTTTACAGAGGTCCACATTTTATCTCAATTCTGGAGGCGTCCCAGAGCCGTGCTGTATTCCCGGGCTGTTTCTGCATCCATATTGTCAAGGATTTCACCGGCATACTTATCACGCATCCCGGACAAAACAGAGACGGCAAGCTCTTTGTCCATGGAGGCCAGGGTCCGGGCCGCACCAGCCGGTTCTCGTTTTTGATAAATCTTGCTCAATTTTTTCACTTTTTCCTTTTCAATTTCATCTTTTTCAGCGAGTATCGCTGCTAGCTGCTGCTTGAGCTCCTGGAGCTGCTTGATTTGTGTATCGACTTCCTCCTGCAGAATCTTTAACTCCTGTTCCCGCTTTTCCAACTCCTTTTTCTGCTTTTGAAACTGGAGTCGCTCCTTCTGAAGATTGCTCAGCACCCGCCTGGCCTCAAGACCAATGTCCCCGCAATCAAAAACCACGCTTGCATTTTGCCCCCCCCAGACGTTTCCGGGACAAGCGGCCAAGCAAACCAGGCTCAGCCAAAGAATCGCCCAGGTCAGATTATTCCGGATGATCATAGTTCCCTCCGCAATACAGGACCGCGATCTCATCCAGGACCTTTTTCTCCTCCTGCTGCAATCTGAAAGATTCTGCCGCACGCCTCTTTTCCTTCAACTTCTCCAGAATACGCTTTTCCTGGCGAGCCCGGACCAGCTCTTTTTGCTCTTCATGAACGCGTGTCTCCTGTTCATCAATACGTTGATTCGAGGTCAGGATCTGCTGTTTCTTGAAGGCGATGCACTGCTCATAGAGTATGATCTCCGGAAGCTGGAGGGAATCAAGCTTGGCTTGTGCGCACTCCTGGCACAATCTGCTGACATCCAGCTCCATTGCTTCACGCTCGGCCAGCAGCTGCCGGAGTTGCTCACGGGCAATCATCAGTCGCTTTTGCACTTCATCCTCTCGCCGCTTCCGATACTCAAGAACCGTTTGTAAACGAAAGGGTTTCATGCTGCCCCGCCTCCAAATATGGCCCGCATGGCTTCACCTGTCTGGGCCAATGAAGAGGACTCCGCCAGGTCCTGCCGCAGAAAATCGTGGACAGGATTGATATAGCGCAGCGCTGTATCGATTTTTTGATTGCTTCCCTTTTGATAAGCCCCGATATTGATGAGATCTTCCTGCTCGGTATACACAGTCAAAATCTCCCTGATTCGCCGGCTCAACTGAAGATGATCTGCATCAACGAGCCGCTGCATCAAGCGGCTGACGGATTGCAGGACATCAATGGCCGGATAATGGCCCTTGGCGGCAAGGGATCTTGAAAGCACCACATGTCCGTCCAGAATGGATCGTACCGCGTCGGCAACCGGTTCATTCATGTCATCGCCATCCACCAAAACAGTAAACAGGCCGGTGATACTCCCTTTGCCGCTAAAGTTGCCGGCCCGCTCCAAAAGTTTCGGCAGCGTGGAAAACACCGACGGTGTATACCCTTTGGTGGTCGGAGGCTCACCCACAGCCAGACCGATCTCCCGCATGGCCATGGCGAATCTGGTCACGGAATCCATCATCAGCAAAACATTCTTGCCCTGAGCACAGAAGTATTCAGCCATGGACATGGCCGTGAAGGCACCGCGCATTCGAAGCAAAGGGGACTGATCAGAAGTGGCGGCAACGATCACGGAACGGGCCAGCCCCTTTTCCCCGAGATCGTCTTCAATGAATTCTCTGACCTCTCTTCCCCGTTCACCAATGAGGGCGATGACATTGACATCGGCCTGCGTATTTCTGGCCATCATGCCCAGCAGGACACTCTTTCCCACCCCGGATCCGGCCATGATGCCCATCCTCTGTCCGCGACCGCAGGTCAAAAGGGCATTGACCGAACGAACCCCCAGATCCAGGATGTCGGTAATCTGACTCCGATCCATGGGGCCTGGGGGAGACTGATACAAGGGCTGCCGTGCAGTGCAGCCGGTGGCTCCCAGATCGTCCACCGGCCGGCCCATGGCATCGAGGACCCGTCCCAGCAGGCCGGGACCGACGCCAATGCTGACATCCATGTGCAGGACCCTGATCCTGCTCCCCACCCCAAGACCATGCAGTTCCCCCAAAGGCATGAGCAGGGCTGTATTGTCCCGGAATCCGACAACTTCGGCCAACACAGGCGGACCATTTCGCAGGGGCGTGACCTCGCACAACGACCCCAAAGTCGCTTCGGGGCAGGACCCCTCCAGAATGAGCCCAACGATTTTGGTGATCTTTCCCCGGACGCGGATTGGATTGCTGTCTGGCAAAGAGCAGGGAAGCAGACTCACGAGAGGACCTCCTCTTGAAGCTGCTGGGCCATCTCCTGCAACTGGGTCTCCAGGCTGGCATCAACATCCCCCAGCCTGGATTCCGCCAAACATCCGCCCTTGGAAACGGATGCGTCCGCCTGGACATGAACCCGTTCCAGACCTTTTATCCTGGCCATAAAAAGAGGCTTGTTCCGTTTCACCACGTCCAGATCCTCAGGATGCACCTTGAGGGTGTATTCTTCGCATTGTACAGCCGCACTCAAGGCCCGTTCCACAGTGTGCAGGACGAGGTCTTCTTTCTCCCGGACTTCTGCCTGAACAATTCGTTCCGCCACAGCCATGATCAGCCGAACCATATCCTCTTTGCTTTTCGTGAGGACTGATTCCCGCAGCCCGTCGAGTTCTTCCAGGCCGGCAGTCAGGGCTTGAGCGGTTGTCTGTACTTCCTGCTCAGCCGCTTTCCGGCCCGCTTTTTCCCCTTTTGCAAAGTGCTCCTGTTTCAGGCTTTCCAGATCAACCTCCGGTTGAGGCGGCGGTGGCTTGGGCTGTTTTTTGGGCTTGGGCTTCGGCTTGTCTTGCTCCTGGACAGGTGCGTCTTTTGCTTCGTTCTTCACTGCTGAAGGCACAAAGTCTTCACGCTTGTTTTTTTTGGAACCCAGGTCCAGAAAACTGATCGGTGCAAAGGAGACACCGCTTCCGGAGTGAATAATTTTAGACAAGGGCTTCCTGACCTCCCCCAGGCATGACCAGCTGCCCGTCTTCTTCCAATTTCAAGGCTGTTTTGACGATACTCTGCTGGGCCTGTTCCACATCGCTCAAACGGACCGGACCCAGGGCTTCCAGATCCTCGGCAATGATATCCGCAGCCCGTTCGCTGATATTTTGAAATATTTTTCCCTTCACGTTGTCCGGAGCTGTCTTCAAGGCCAGGGTCAGGGTCTCGTTCTTGATTTCACGCAGAATCTTCTGCATGCCTATATTGTCAATGAGCACCAGATCATCAAAAGTAAACAGCTGATTGCGGATGGTTTCCGCGGTTTCAGCATCCAGTTCCTCGATGCCGGTCAGGATATCCTGTTCCAGGCCTTTTTCCATTCGCGTCAAGATCTCAACAACCTTATCAACCCCTCCGACATGCTGTTGTTCTTTCTTGACAAACCCCCCGATTTCCCGCTGCAGGGCGTCCTCGATCTGATGGATCACCTCTGGGGAGACTTTTTCGATTCTGGCAATTCTGTACACCACATCTGAACGCAGGTCTTCAGGCATATAAAACAGGACATTACCGGTATGCTCGGCTTTTTGCGTGGACAAGATCAAGGCCACGGTCTGAGGATGTTCGTTTTGCAGCAGCCCCGCAACCATCCGGGGCTCCATCAGGGAGATCGTCTCCAAGGGTTTGCCCCCGAATTCGGAATTGATATCCTCGAGGATGGATTCCGCCCGCTCGTTGTCCCCGGTGGAGGTCAAGGCCTTATTCACGAAATCGCCCCCGTCCACAAACAATCCGGCGTATTCCTCCTGGGTTTTGCGGTAATGGGCCACAGCCTGTTTGGCCAATTCCGCCGGCACATGTTCGATGTCTTTCATGCAGGCGCTGATCAACTTGACCTCATCGTCCCTGAGTTCCTGAAATACCTCTGTGGTGGTCTCTTCTCCAAGGCACAAGAGAAGATAGGCCGCTTTTTCAACACCGCTCAATTTTGTAAAATCCTTTTTCATCCCGCCTGTCCTTCTTTCAGCCAAGTCTTGATCACTTGGGTCGGCGTGATTGAACTCTGGGCCAATTCCTGCCGTAGACGGGCCGGAGGATCGAGGGCCTTTGGTTCCTGATCGAGCTCGCCTTCCACTTCGGTCACGGTTTTATTGTACTGCACAGACTCGCTGCGAAGCGTTTTCAAAAGGGGACGGATCAGAATCAGATAGAGCAGAACCGCACTAACGAGCAGGAGCAGGTACTTGATGTATGGAATATAGGCATAGATGGACGGCTTGGACGCAGCCTCCGCGCCCTCGAGCATGGTCTTTTGAAAGGGCATGGACACGACTTCGATTCGATCCCCGCGATCTGGTTTGAGGCCGATGGCGCTGGTGACCATCCGCTTGATGGAGTCGATTTTTTCAGGGGAAATGGGGGCATAGGTCCCTTCTCCGTCAGCCGCCCCGGGCTTGAAGGTTTCCGCCACCAAGACCGCGGCGGAAATAGTCTCGATCTTGCCCACCGGGCTTTTGATCTGTTTGACGGTTTTGCTGATTTCATAATTGGTCACTTCCGAACTCTTGCTGGATGGAACAGTTTGTCCGCTTGCCGATCCGTCGCCGAGGTTGGATTCAACACCGGGCACACCACCGGACTGTTTATAGCCGGAAGCGCTTTCCGTGACTTGCTCACTTCTCGGAACCAGGCTGTCCGGATCGTATTCCTCCTTGGTGACGGCTTCCTGGGTGAAATCCAGCTGGGCCGTCACCCGCACAACAGAATTGCCCGCCCCCAGGGCCCGGTCCAGGAGAGACTGGGCGTTGGCCTCCAGACGGTTTTCCAGAGTGGTTTTGAATTTCAGTTTATCAGGCAGCAGGGCCAGATGCGAATCATCCCCACTGCGTTGATTCAAAGTCCGTCCACTGGTATCCACAATGGTGACCTGATTCTTTTTCAGCCCCTCAATGCTGCCGGCCACGAGATGCACAATTCCCTGAGCTTGTCCTGCACCTAGCACACTGCCTTGCACCAGTTCAACCACAATCGAGGCTTTGGCCTCCTTCTGCCGGCTCTGGAGAAGACTGTCCTCAGGCATCACCAGATGCACTCTGGCAGACTGCACAGCGTCCAGGGCCGAAATCGTTCTGGCCAATTCACCCTGCAAGGCCCTTTGATAATTAATCTTCTGGGTAAATTTCGTCACACCGAAACTTTGTTTATCAAAAATTTCAAACCCGACACCGCCCTGCTTCGGCAAGCCGGCTCCGGCCAGATTCAGGCGGGTCTCATACACTTGGGAGGCCGGTACGGATATGGAGCGGCCGTTCTGCTTCAATTCATAGGGAATGCCTTGCTCTTTGAGCCAGGCGGTCACAGAGGCCGCTTCCTGCTGAGGGAGATCGGTATACAGGGGACGGTATTCGGCTTTCTGCGCCTGGAAGATGATAAGCAGAAAAAACAGAACAGAAACAAAGGCGACGCCGCCCAAGGCCAATTTTCTGGAAAGCGGCCAGCTTCTGATGTTGGCAAGCAGGGTTTTCAAAGATGATTCAGCCATGGTCACTCATCCGGTTGTTTCGGTTCGTACGGTTGATTCGGTTGATTCGGTTTATTCAGTCCGTCCAGTTAATATAGAAAATTGGACCTCTTGGTCCAATTTTCTATTAGACCTGCATGCGCATGATTTCTTTGTAGGCATCCACGGTCTTGTTTCGGACCTGCACCAGAAGCCGGAGGGACGTATCCGCTTTTTCCAAGTCGATCATCATCTCGTGCAGGGACACATCGCCGCCGGTATTGCCCTTGAGGACCGTTTCATCCGCCTGCTGCAAGGCCTGCGCTGTTTCTTCAAACAGGTTTCCAAAGGTCTCCTTGAAGCCGGGCTGGGAAGGCCTGGACTCGGATGCCGAGTTATTCTGGACCGCGGCCTGGCGCATCCCGGCTTGAAATATTTCACTGCTCATCACGCTCTCCTCTGAAACGGTTGCCCCTGCCGGGAAGCAGAGATTGCGCTTGTGGGGGTTGTCCCAAAAACCGCACCGGCAGCTTCAGGTACTGCCTACTCCGTGGGAAACAAAGAGGGATCACCATCGTTACCTCCCGATTTCCAAAGCCTTGGCCGCCATGCGCTGGGCAGACTTGATGCTCACCACATTAGCCTCGTAACTGCCTTTGGCCTTCATCATATCCGTCATTTCTTCAGCCAGTTTGATGTTGGGTTTTTGGACATATCCCTCAGGACCGGCATCAGGATGTGCAGGGTCGTAGACCTTTTTCGGCTCACGATCATCCGTATTGATGCGATCCACTCGAACCCCCTGTCCGTCCTGCTGCTGCAGGGACTGTTCCAGTTCCAGACCAAAATCGAGTCTGGAAGTGGTGAAGACCACGGCTTTCTTTTTATAAGGCCCTCCTTCCGGAGTTCGTGTGGTTTCCATGTTCGCTAAATTGGAACTGATGACATTCATTCTGGTGGTCTGGGCCTTTAAGGCCGATGACCCAATATCCATGACCTTGAAAATATCCATCACACCCCTCCTTAGACCTTTTCTTGAATGACAAGCTTCAACATACTCATTTTTTTGCTTAAGGCCTTGACGGCGGCTTCATACTTGAGCTGATTCTGTGAAAGATCCACCATCTCCTGATCCACACTCACACTGTTGCCGTCCCCGATTCGTCCGGTTCCCGGCTCTTCATACACAGTGCCCTGTAATGATTCGATCTCCTGGCCGGAGGCAATGGGAATGTGCTTCGGATGCGTGACCGAACGACCCGCAGTGGTCCCGAAAACCGCCTCGCGAAGATCCTGCTCGAAATCGAATCGCTTTGCCGCATAGCCCGGTGTTTCTGCATTGGCAATATTCGAGGCTATGAGCTGCAATTTCTGGCTGCGCAGATCCAAGACCTTGCCCAGGGCCTGCATTGTTGTGTCATACAGTTTATTGTCCATCATCGCCTCTCTCCTTTCGGACCGAATTGTGAAGAAATACAGTTCCAGCAGCCAGTTGACGCCAGTGGGACGTGTCTTGCTCTTCGGTCATTTTTTCATAAAACTTAAGCGCCTGCTGCCTTTGTCCCGATTTGAAATAGGCTTCCACCAGACGATACTGCGCCTGGTTTTTGAAATCAGCATGCTCGAGCAGCGAACGATACAGGGAGACGGCCTTGTTCCATTGCTGCCGCTGATACATGGCTTCGGCTCGTTGCCAGTTGATTTCCCGTAATTCCCGACCCTGAGCATGCTTGGCCGCCCTGGAGAGATAGTGCTCGACCAAGTCATACTTCTGCAAATCCCAGAATACCTCAGCGCTTAATCTGTCAAGATCCACGGATACGGGTCTGGTTTTATCAAACAACGTTTTCAGGGCGCTTGGCAGGTTGTTGTTTTTCAACAGGGATTTGGCATAGAAATAGAGTATCGTTGCCCTCTCAGATCCCTCGGGGTATTGTGCCAGGTACCGTTGGGCGTAATGCCGGACCTTTTCAAAGGCCTGCTGCTGAGCATACACCTTGATAAGGGGGGCATAACAGCTTTGCTTCCGAGACGGGTTTTTCTCAAAATCCAGAAGGTACAGATAGGTCTCGACCGCCTGATCATAAAATCCCACCTGAAGGTAACTTTGGGCCAAATAGTTGAGAAAATCGTAGGTAATCCTGGCCTGAGCCAGCAAGTCCCTGTGTTTGGCAACCAGGCTCAGGGCCTCAAAGGAGGCCCCTGTATCAACAAGGGTTTCCACAACAGAAGGAAAAATCTCTATGAACAAGGCCTGGGCCTCGTCTTGCAACGGACCGGCCCAGTAATCCCGGAAGAAACGGCCCAGCAATTTGACTGCCTGCAGATCCCGTCCCGCAAGATGACAGACGAGAATCTGCTTGAAAAACGCCTCCTCGCGGATGTTGCGGGTGGAACCGCCGGCAGCAATTTCGCGGTACTTGGACAAGACCGCATCCGGAACTTCCCTTTGTTTCTGCAGGACCTGCAGATCCAGCCGTTTCAGCCGGGACCGGAAGCCGCCTTCTGTAGCAGGAAAATTGTCCTGCACATCAAGGAGCATTTGCTTGGCTTCGTCTTTGCGGCCTTCTTTCAATCTGGCCATGGCTGAGCCGTACTCTGCCAGAGCGGTTTTTTCCGGTGATTCTTCCTGAAGGACTTCGGATAAGAGGAAAAAATATCGATACGCGTCAGCATACACTGTTTTCTGGTAGAGCAATTCCGACCAGACTGACAGGGAAGCGGGTTTCTCACGAAGAAGCGCTAAATTGGACGTCACCTCACGATACCGTTCAAACGCGGAATCCAGACGATGAAGGGCATGCAAGGCATCGGCTTGCCGAAGAACATAGACTCGTGACAGCCGTCCCGGGATGCTTGCTTCTGTATCCAGGATTCGAAGGGCCTTTGCAGGCTGACCAGTCATCAGGGCCAGCTCTGCCTGCAACAGAGCGTACCATGGCCATAAGGAGCTGTTCTTTTGGACATCCTGGGCTCCAGTCTCGGCAATACGGGCCGCCACAAACCATTTTCCGTTTACGGTCTGGGCATAGGCCCGAAAGTACGCTTTCCAGGCTTTGCCGCCCGCGAGGGGTGCGGCTGTTTCGATCTCTCTCAAGGTGTGTACCGCTTCTCTGGCAGACTCGTTCCGCAGATGGCACTCAGCCCTCATGAGCGTATACAAAATCTTCCGGGACGGACTCTCGGCTTTGCTGCCGGCACTTTTCAGGCTGTGCAGGGCCTGTCCCCACAATTTTCTCCGGCCTGCCTGCAGAAACCCGTCGGGAAAATCATCCGCGTTTTCCTGAAACAAAGGACTTGGAAAAGATGGAAAACTGAATCGAACAGGCACTGAGACCGTGAGCGGCCATTCGAACTCCTGAAAAAAGTCGATCCATCGTCCTTGATAGTCTGAACGGATCACTTTCTGGGCCGCAATCCCGCCTTGGATCGGCTGCAAACGCCCCAGCCGCTGGTCAAGAATAGCCGGACGAATCCCGATTTTCCTCCGGTCCCAAAATATATTCACATCCATTCTGGCGGATCGCGCATCCTTGGTCACATCAACATGGACAGGAACATTATGCAGATACAGTTCAACGATACTGTCACCGGCCTCCTGCAGAACTTTGGTTTGGACAAGGATTTCATCCGGACTGGCCTTTTGAAATGACTGTCCAAAGCGGGTCTGTAAAAAACGCAGGCGAACCCGCTGACCGGACTCCTGGATCTCAAACTCCGGAATGTCGTCGAACAGAAAGGAGATCCGGCCCATACTCCCGTTTTTCTGGCTGGACATGCCCAGCACTGCAGCACCCGGCATCCCGAAGGCATCGGCTGCACCCAGGGCAACTCCCCAGATAAGAACAAGCAGAACACACAGTTTCCTCATATCATCTCCCGGCCCAACTTCATGCAAAATCGAGACCACTGTCGCGCAGGCTGTGTTCGGCCGCCGCCCCTTCAGGTCTGGCAACGCTCCCATTGCGCCCAGTCGGTTTTCAGGCGAGCCCTCCGGTTCTGGATTCATCCTTGACAATCAACATCCAAAGTCAGTATTTTGACACTTGCACCTCAAGCTGGAGATCAAACACCCTATGTTCAAAAACACATCCATTCTGCTTGTTGAGCCTGATCAGACTGCGGACAATTCCGTGCTGGCCCTGTTGAAAGAGCAGACCAAGGCCCGGGTTCATCACGCCAAAGATCCGGCTGAAGCTTTGGATATTTTAAACAAAAACAACTCCATACACATTCTTATCACCGACCTTTTTCCAACTGACACAGCTGGCCTGCAGCTCATTCAAAAAAGTGCCGGAAAACATCCAGCGCTGGTGGCTATTGTCTGCCTTCCCTTCGGGAATCGCCGGCACATTGTGGACGCATTCCAGGCCGGCGCTTTCTTTCATGTGGGAAAGCCCGTTGAACAGCAGGAAATGCTGGAAGTGCTCAAAAATGCGATTGAATATCAGAAACTCCTGCATCAAAGCCTGAACAAAACGGCAAGTCTTCGAAAAAGTGATGGATTCGCCGGAATAATCGGTGAATCCGGCCCCATGAAAAATCTCTTTCAGACCATTGAGCGTATCACTGCGCACGAGCACGGCAATGTCCTGATCGTCGGAGAAAGCGGCACCGGGAAAGAACTTGTGGCCAAGGCCGTCCACAACATGACCCCGGAGCGAAGTCAGTACAACTTCGTTCCGGTCAATTGTGCGGCGATTCCGGAAGATCTGCTGGAAAGTGAGTTGTTCGGGTATGAAAAGGGCGCCTTCACCGGTGCCAACCGCTTTAAAAAAGGCAGACTGCAGCACGCGGACAAGGGAAGTCTGTTCCTGGATGAGATCGGGGACATGAAGCCCGGACTGCAGTCCAAACTGCTCAGGGTCCTGCAGGAGCAGGTTTTTGAACCGATTGGCTCAGTCAGGTCCATTCAGATCGATATCCGGGTGATTGCGGCCACGAATTGCGATCTGGAAGCAGCGGTCAAAAACGGAGCCTTCCGAGAGGATCTCTATTATCGGCTGAGCGTCGTGCCCATCAGCCTCCCCCCCCTGCGGGAACGGCTGGACGACATTCCGCATTTGATCAATAAATTCCTGCTCATGTATAACCGGGGACGGCAGAATGCCATCCTGGATTTCACCCCTGAGGCCCTGCAGAGGCTCAAGGCTTACGACTGGCCCGGCAATGTCCGGGAGCTGCAAAACCTGATTCAGAGGCTGTGCATTCTGCACGGCGGCAATCGTGTCGATGTGGACGCCTTGCCGGAAAAATTCAAACAGGACCTTGACCTGCAGGCAGAACCTGTGCACGCCCCCACGGAGACTGAATCTTCAGCCAACGAATCACTGGATTTCCACAATCTCACCGTTGATTTTGAAAACCGGCTCATCCTTCAGGCCTTGTCCAGCACGAAATGGAACAAAAAAGAAGCGGCCAAGCTCCTGAATATGAAACGCACGACCCTTTTGGAAAAAATCAAAAAACGCAACCTCGACCAGCACAATTTGGCCTGAATTTTGCAATAAGTTTGCAGCAGGATCGATGGGTGGGTGGATCTTTCGATCGAACAGGCATTAAAGATCGAACCGGTTGCACCCGATAGGAAAAACAATCAGGATTGCAGAGGAAGCATTATGCAGGTTCACCATGCAGGCAGTCCTCCGGGAGCGGTGATTGAATCACACTCCGCGGAGAACAGGCAGGCCGGTTCAGCGGGTTCGAATGCCTTTGAACATCAGCTGAGCTCGGCCTTTCAAGCCCGGACGGCATCGCAGAATACCGGATCAGAAATTGTTCAGGACGACGCTGATAAAGCCCCGCTTATCGACTTAGGCACGGTCACGTCGGAGCAGCCCACGGTCTCCCATCTTCTGGCCAAACACCCGGAATACGCCTCCAGATGCTGGCAGATCATCCATTCCGAAGTCAATTCAGACAAGCCCTACACCCGCATCCCGGAAGGCACCAGGATCGCTTACAATCAAGAGTCCCGGGAGATTGTCTGGGACACGGACGAATCACAGCCCCCGGCTGTGAACAGCCCCCTCCTCCCGGTTACCGGCTCAAGTCGTCCCGCGGACCAGCCTTCTCTGCAGAAGAACGCCCACCACCTGATCGAGCGGTCCGTCTCCAGGGCCTCAGCCAAATACGGCCTGTCCCGGGACTTGATCAGAGGCGTGATTCAAGCGGAGTCGGATTTCCAGCCCCGGGCCGTTTCTCCGGCCGGGGCCCAGGGATTGATGCAGCTCATGCCGGCCACCGCCAGGGAACTCGGTGTCAAAAATCCGTTTGACATCTCGGAAAATATTGACGCCGGGGCCAGGTATCTCAAAAAAATGCTGACCCTGTTCAACGGGGATCTTGAACAGGCCCTGGCCGCCTATAACGCCGGCCCCCGGACGATCCAGGAATCCAACGGTGAAATCCCCTACCGGGAAACCCGGCACTTTGTACAGCGGGTCCTTTCTTTTTCACGTCGCCTGGCCTGAACTGTCGCAACCCGGAAATCATTTTAAGGAATTTTCCTCAGGAAATGCCCTCCTAACAGGTGCAGCCGGATAAGCCCCCCAGTGATCCGGTTCGGGACATGGCCGTCAACAGCTGATCACAGTCATCATGCGCCTCGATATGCAACGGTTCGAGCTGCTGCAAGCCAATGCTTTGTGGGTTCACCATACTTACAACACTCCGAAAACCAACTTTTTCAGTCATATCAAATCCTTCCTGGTCCGGCTTTCTCTCGTGCGGCTTACGGCTCCACCACCAACCATCGAACACGTAAAATTTTTCCTGGATTGCATGTTGTGTCAAGCCAGGCGACAGGCTTGACAAGCGTAACTCACGACTCCGGCTGCCTGGAACCTGGCGACTGTCTTTATTGCAATTCTGCATCATTTTACTGCACAAATGCAATATTCCCACGCTGCATCCCTCAGGTGGTATGCTGCAATCCGCCTGTCATTTGTGGGTTCAGGGCAGATAACACTTGATTGGCTTGTTTTTTGCAGAGCACAGTGCACGGTTCAGGTTGCATTTGACCTTTCGAATCGATCCTTGATAGGACTGTGCCGAGAGCGCTGCAGAACCGTCACGGAATTCTGGAAAGAATCGCCTGCCCCTAGCCGGCCTATATCGATCAGACAACCCAAGGAGAACGTATGGATTTTTCACTGACCAAGGAACAAAAAATGCTGCAGAAAGCCGTCCGGGAGTTTGCCACCAAAAAAATCGCGCCCAATGCCGATGAATGGGATGCCAACAATTATTTGCCCTATGAAGAGGCCTTGAAGCCCATGGGAGAACTCGGCTTTTTCGGTTCGGTGATTCCGGAAGAATACGACGGAGATGACATGGGCTTTGTGGCGGCCATGATCATCACCGAGGAGATCGCCCGGGCCTCCAGCTCCCTGCGGGTCCAGGTCAATATGCAGACCCTGGGCTGCGCCTACACCATCTACCGCTATTCCGAGAGTGAAGACGTCAAGCAGAAATACATCCCCAAGCTGGTCAATGCCGAGTACATCGGCGGTTTCGGCATCACCGAGCCGGATGCCGGTTCCGATGTCATGGCCATGACCTCCACAGCCGAAGACATGGGCGACCACTGGCTCCTGAACGGCTCCAAGACCTGGATCTCCAACGCCAATTATGCCGACGTGCTCATTTACTACGCCTACACCGACAAGTCCAAGGGCTCCAAGGGCCTGTCCGCCTTTGTGATCGAGCCCAAGAACTTCAAGGGCATCCGCACCAGCGGCCTGGAAAAAATGGGATCCCACTCCTCCCCCACCGGCGAGGTCTTCTGCGATAAGGTGCAAGCTCCCAAGGAAAACATCCTGGGCAAGCCCGGGGACGGGACCAAGATCGTGTTCAGTTCCCTGAACCAGACCCGGCTTTCCGCAGCGGCCGGCGCTGTGGGCCTGGCCCAGGCCTGCCTGGACGAGATCGTCAAGTACTGCAAGCAGCGCAAGCAGTTCGGCAAGTCCATCGGAGAGTTTCAGATGAACCAGGACATGATCGCCCAGCTCTCCTGTGAAATCGAAGCGGCCAGGCTGATGGTCTACAAGGCGGCCTACAACAAGGACCAGGGCAAGCTGAACAACGGGCTGGACGTGGCCCAGGCCAAATACCTGGCCGGGGAAGTGGTCATGAAGGCCTCCAACTACGCCATGCGCATCCTCGGGGCCTACGGCTACTCCACCGAGTACCCGGTGGCCCGCTTTTACCGCGACGCCCCCACCTATCCCATGGTGGAAGGCTCGGCCAATATCTGCAAATGGATCATCGCCCTGGATGAGCTCGGCATCCGCAAGGCCAATCGATAATCGAGAATGCAGGCTGAAGGGGAATCCCCTTCAGCCTGCATTCTCGATTCTATGACTTTGTTTGAACAAAAAAATAGTGTAAACTCTCCATGGTTGTCTGCCATCTTGCTGGACAGTGGATTCTGACTGTTTGAAATCGGTCTATTCCTTTTCCCATAAAATTTTTATATAAATTTTTCAAAAGCAAGTTGGCAAAATGTATCGGTGAAAAACCATGACCCACGAGTGTAGATGAATCCTTTTGGAAAACTTTATTTTTTAAAATTTTATGGAGGAGATATGGCAACCGAATTGAAAGCCCCCATGCCCGGAAAAGTGACCCAGGTCCTTATGAATGCCGGCGATCAGGTCAATCAGGATGACGAAGTGATCATCATCGAGGCTATGAAAATGGAAATGCCCATCTGTGCCCCCTGTTCCGGGACCATTCAGGAGATCAAGGCCAAGGAAGGCGAGAGCGTGGAAGGCGATGCCGTTCTGGCTCTGATTGACGGGTAACAGAGCAGCACCCCATAGCCATGGTCCTGTAGAATTTTAGATTTTGGATTTTCGATTTTCGATTGTTAAGACAAAGAATAAGAG
>CAZUMF010000040.1:0-22356 GCA_964621385.1 uncultured Desulfohalobiaceae bacterium | reverse complement strand
CAAGAGGCTTTTCTGAAAGATTGCTTCGCTTCGCTCGCAATGACGAGCGTTGATCTCGACTTGGAACTGTGACTGCATTCGTCTGAAGTTGCATGCGAGGAGAAAGATAAAGCTATATCAAGATGTTATTCTCTCGTATGAAACCTCATTTTTCTTTCTTCGTCACCCCGGCTCAGCAACGTCATCCCGGACCCCCGATCCGAAAATTTCCTCATACGTATGCGTCCCGTAAAGAGCCCTGAGTTCAGGCTTCAAGATCCTGATAGCTGCAGATGTATTGCCTGTTATCCTGCAATAGCCTGATGGTGTCCGCCGCCAGGAGGAACTGTGTTTCCCGGCTTCGGGCCCCGGTCAGGAAAAATGAGCCGAAATGCTCTTCAAGAGCGGCGACATCGTCCTCAAAGGGATAACTCAAATGAAACATCCATTCAAGGGTCCGGCTGCGAGCCTGTTGCAGGAGGCGCTTCAAAATCGGACGACAAACCGACGTATCCATTTTGCCGCTGCTCAGCACCCCGAAAAAGGCTTGAGGCGTTTTGAACAGGCGCCATTGCTTTCGCGCCTGTTCAGACCGGTATTCCAGGAGTTGGAGTTTGCACCATTGGGCCGGACTCCAGGGGATTGATTCCCCCTGCCGGCGGAGATCCCGGAGGAGACCCCGTTCCTGAATGGTGCGCACCTTGGAGATCCCGAATTCGTGTCCCAGGCGGTTCACAGCCTCGACTGCCTCGGGCAGTAACAGATGGGTGTGCTTTTCCCCGTCCAGATGCGTAGGCCGGAGCCCGTGATCCAACATGAAAATGAGCTGTTGACGGTATTCAGTATACACATGTTCAGGCTTGATGTGCTTGAGCAGAGAGCGACGGAGCAAGGTCGATATGGAGTTGCAAAAGCGGCCTTGCCCATCGAGGAGCGTTGGAATCAATTCCGGATCGGAGAGAGGACGCCCTCTGAGGATATTCAAATGCAAGCCGATTCCGAGTCTGCGCTTGCGGGGCAAGCCGTCCAAAGCCGCTTGAGTGGCCGGGGCATTGACCAGCAAGCTGGCACTGGTCAGACTTCCGGCAGCAGCTGCCGCATAAATCGCCTGATTGACGGCGGGATGCAGACCCAGGTCATCAGAGTGCAAAATCAGGCCGGCCATGCTCATTCCTTGTGATAGAGCCAGAGGAAGCGGATGGGCTTGGTCCAGTTGCAGGGGCGGTCCTTGCCCTGTAAGCACAGGCGATAATAATACGCGCCATTTTCCGGAAGGGCGGACCCAATGCCCCGCACAGAATTTTCAGATACAGTGACCTGGTAAACCGGAGCCTGAAAGTCCTTTGTCCTATCGATTTCAAAACGAAAGCGTTGTTGGGCGACCGGGATTCCAGTGACATAATTCCAGTCAAAACGGAGGGGTTTGTCCTGGATTCGCTCTCCGGATTGAGGGGCAATGAGGACAGGAATATGAAACACTGCTTCCTGCATTACCTGCCAGGCGCAAAAAAGTGCAAAAAAGATCCAGAGTAGAGAAACGCCATAAGCTTTTCTGGAGAGGCGCATCAGGTCTCCTGAAGGACATTGTGTTTTCTGGTGTTCAACCTGCGGACGAAAGCCGGAAAGGGCTTTAGGAGGGGAATGATCACACACAAAGCCAGGCCTGTCCAAAAGGCTCCAAAAGCCCAGGTGTGCCTATTGGGACCGGCATAGTGCCATTGAAGTTCGTGTCTGCCTGGTGGGACAAGAACCATCTGCAAACCGGGTGAGATGCGATAGATCGGGACTTCACGCTCGTCGAGCCTGACCGTCCAGCCGCGGTAAAAAGCACGCTTGAACAGTATGGGGTGTGTGTTCCCGGGATTGACCACGCGGGAGTGTACCCGGCCTCGGTGGGATCGGATCTGTGTAAACTGGAGCGGTTTTTCCTGGGGCCTGTACCTGGTCTGCACCCCAAGGCTGTCGAGGTGTTTTTTCAATTGCTGAATGGGCTTTGGCTGCAAGGAGTCCAGGGAGATGAGTGGCACCACCGATACGGCCGGAGGTATGGGAGTGCCGTCCGCCTGAATCATCAGCTCGAGAAAGGGCAGGAGTGCCTGCACATCCCGGGTTTGCAGGCCGGCATAACTCAGGTTGACCACCCAGGGCAGGGCCTCGTCCCCGGAGCGTGCTTTTTGAAGCCATTGTTCCATAAAGGCCGACCAGCTTCGTTCCGATCCCACAAAGCCCACCAGAGAGCGGGGCAGGGATTGCAAGGCTCCAAAATCACCCTTGATTTTGACGAGTTCCCAAAATTTCCCCTGATACATGGCTTGGGTATGTTCGTGCCAGTTCATAGCGACTCCCCGGTGGAAGGGGCTGTTGACCACATAGCGGATATTGAACAACTGCTGCAGTTGGTAATTATCCCGGAGGGCCGTCCGGAAACGGTGCACCAGATGTTCATAGACGCCGCCGATCAGTTCGAATCCACACACAAAAACAGATCTGTCCACCATAAGGGGCAGAAGATTATACAAAACACTGTCCTCATGCTTCAAGGGAAAGGCGGCGATATTGCCCGGCCCGTTTTCCTGGCGGAGCCGCTGAACGACCTGGTTGAAATGCCGCCATTGATGAAAAATATCACGCTGGATATGCAGTCTGCCGTTTTGGGTATAGATATTTCGAACATCAATCTGCTTTTGACAGAATCGGGTCCGTTCTTGAAAGGCGGTGAAACTGGCCCCGCCCAGAAGAGCAATGATCAGGACGCAGAGCGACCAGCGGAGCAGTGGCTTTTTGCGTTTGAAGCCCCATTGGAGACAGCGGCTGCAAAAGAGTCCTCCGAGCATGATCGCGACCCATTCCAGTAAAAAAACAGCATGAATATTTTGAAATTTTTGGGCAAAGGGCAGCCGGTCCAGAAAAGGAAAATCATCAGGCCCGGTCAAGAGGATCAGCGCCAGTAAAAAGGAGACCGCGAGGAAGACCCGCATGCCGTTTTTAGGACGTATCAGGGTTATGAGCAGACCAAAAAAGGCACAATAGGTCAGGATCGGGAGTCGAAAAGCAGTACTGTTGTCCAGCCAGCCCCATTCATTGCCCGGGGTCCATTCCGTCCCCCCGAAGGGACCGGCGAAACGAGTGGTATCCAAGATCCCGCCCAGGAAAAATTGGCGGATGGTCTCCGCCAGGGTGCACACCACCACGTCAAAATCGTTCCGCCGGCTCATATAGGGGTCAATGACCTGGATTTCAGGCGAAGTATAGAATGGAATGAGCCAGACACAGATCAGCAGGAAGGCCGGAACAGCCCAAACAAGCCCCCAGCCCAAACCTTTTTGCCAATTCCAGCCCGGTTCGGCGATGATAAGGGCCAGGAGCATTCCAGGGCTGAGCAGTGCAAGGCAGTAGGCGATATAGGGATGGGTAATAAAGACAAAGGCAAATGACAAAGCAAAGAGGAGACCGCAGGTCCCGTCTTTCAGCAGGCGCCATAAGGCCCCGGCGGCGATTGGAAAGATGAGGATGGCCAGGAGTTGTTTATGGACACCCAGATAATGATAGGCATCAAAGGTGTGGCCCCATAAGCTGATGGGCAAAAGGGAGAGGATGCCGGAACAAACCGAAGCCCCGACACCCATTCCCAGCAGGCGTCCTCCGATGAAAATCGTGAGAGGAAAGAGGGAAAGCCCCAATATGACGACGATCTTCAGGGATTGCTCGATTGTTAAACCGGGTATGACTGCGGTGAGGTTGGTCGCCAAATACAAACCCGGGGGGCGGAGTAAAAAGATCGGAGCGCCTGGGCCGTAAAGTCGGCTCCAGCCGAAGACCTGGCCGGATTCGTCGAGAATTCGGTTCAATTCGTTGCTGAAGGCCACATGAATATGATCATCTCCGGCATTCAAATAGCCTGGCTCAAGCACAGGGCGATGGAGGACCAGGGACCAGACAATGACCGCAAAAAGGCACAAGAGGCCGAAGATTCGAAAACAGAGTCCGGACGATGGAAATGATTTCATTGTATCCCGCACGCCTATTGAAAAAGCCGCTCTTTTGCCTGATGTGAACAAAACAAAAGGCATTCACTGTCAGAAAACACGAATGCCTTTTGTTTTGAGAAAGGTAACGGAGGTGAGTTTATACCGGGGTTGCTGATCGTCTTCTCCAGAAAAGCAGAGGCGTCAAGCAGAGCACTCCAATTCCGAGGAAAACACCGGCCCAGCCAAGACTGGTGTGCACAAGCAGATAACCCAGCCCAAACAGCGGCATCAGCCCGAGCCGGGTCAGAAAGCGCAGGCTGTCGTGTGCAGCGATGAAATCAGCCACAGGCGGGGAATAAGTATAATAGAGCTCAACAAATTTCCGGCCCGGGGTGTTGGTCAGCAAATACTGGTCCCGGAAATCCCGCAGGACCTTCACATGGGGATCCAGGAAAGTCCCGAAGGCGGCTGTGGCAATGAAACAGTCGCCTTGCTCGTCCCCGCCGCCTGTGTCACTGGAGGCCGCAACATAATCGGACATGTGACTCAGAAGCAGGGCCACGCTGTATTTGCTGTGGGTTGCATTGACCTCCTGGCTGGCAAAAATGGTCCCGCCCTGCTGGATGTCGGCATTGGTCTTGTTTTTGGACGTCCAGCCCGTGCCTTCGGGCACCAGGGCCCCGGTTCCGTTCAGGCCGGAGGCGGCGCTCCAGTCCACGCCGGCCAGAACAGGACCACCGTTCACCGGCAGGAAGTAGATTTGAAAATCGGCACTCTTTTTGACGAGTTCCACCACGGTGAGCACCGGCTTGTCAAAGAACACCTTTTCGGCTGAGCCCAGCCTGAATCCGACCAGGTCTTCCTGGTCCTGCCATTGTTTGAAATCGCCACTGAAATCCTGTTTCCTGGCTTGAAGCTCAGCCGGGGACATGACCTTGGGCGGCTTGAGCACCCCGGTAAAAGGCTTGGTCAGTCCTTTGTCGATAAACGCCTTGCTCCCATTTTGGAGTTTGGCACGGAGTTTGATCTGGGTTGCTCCGTCTTCTCCGACCATGGTCACGTCTTGATCAATGGCGCCGTTGCTTGGGCCGACATCCAGGGGATTCTGAAAGGCCTTGAGTTCGGCCTGGGTGGCATTGGCAAGCCCTTTGGGTTTGTCTGCGGCCCCCAAATAGCTTCCAGCGACCTGATCAAAGAGAAATGAGGTCAGGGCAGGCTCCGCCAGGTCCCGGGTCGATTGGCTGAAATTGAAAAAACGGCCCCCAAGGCTGAGAATTCCGGGGTTTGAGTCTTGACCGACGCCGGCCTGGATCGAAAAAAGGGTCCCATTGGTCTTTGCCGTCGGCTCCGGGGCATAGAGATAGATTTTGAGCTTGGACCCGACCTGCCGGTAATCAACCGCGGCGGCATTGGAGAAATCACTGTACCAGCCGTTGAGGCCTGTCCAGTCCGATTCCAGGGCATCGTCACCGAATTGCCCGTAATCCACGATCTTTCCGTACATATCGCCGTTGATTATGCTCAAGTCTTCAAAATTTCCAGGAAGATCAAAATCAAACACCAGCTCGGCCGCCAAAAAATTCTCATATCCGGTTATCTGAACAGGGATCGTGATTTGATCGCCGGCCCCCTTTCCAGTCACATCATCCACTGCGATATCCACCGCGGCAAAACTTGCAGGCACGGTCAACATCAACAGCGGAAGAATCAGTAGCGTGATTCGTCGTATCATAATGGTCTCCTTCCTGTTCCGTATGTTGTCTTTCCCGCAAGTTATTGCACGTCAACACCCAATTTGAGGGCTCGGATAATGGTGGCCGCATCCATGGCATTGACTTCGCCGTCCTGATTGACATCGTAATTGCCCTTGAGGTTCAAAAGATCATTTATTCCAGGAATTTTGGGCACTGTTGTCGTGCTGACTGCGGCTGTGGTCGTGGTACCCGTACCGGTCGTTGTGGTCGTGACCGCGCCGGTGGTTGTGCTGACCGCGACTGTGGTCGTGGTGCTCGTGCCGGATGGAGTGGCTGCGACCACACCGGATTCAGTGGAAAGTTTTATCGATAGCCCGCTTCCTGAGTAAGATTTGACCGCAAATTGATAGGTCTGCCCGTTGGTCAAACCGGTGACGGTGGCGGAGTTGGTGGTTACTTGTTGATTATCGAGATCTGTGATGTCGGATTGCTTGCTCGCCGTACAATCGGTCCAAACGACAAGATAGCCGTCGGCGCCGGTCACGGCATCCCAGCTGAGCTGGACCTGGCCATCACCCTCTGTGGCCTGGAGATTGCTCGGAATCGCCGGAGCACCGGCTGGTTGTGGTTCGGATACCGGCCAGGTATCACATTTCTCGGCAGCGAGCACGGCTCCGGCCCCAACCAGAAGATACATAAGCAGGGTGACCAGAATGAATATTTGTTTTCTGAACATAATTTCCTCCCTTTCAGCGTAAAGAATTAAAAAAGAAACTTGCGAACGACAAGAAAGCCTGAACCGATAAGCGCCAGCAGGACGCCGGAGCGAATCATCAAGGTGCGAATATAGGAACTGGATTCAGGCTCCGTTTCTATGGGAGAGGCCTGAACCGTGTGTTTATCTGTAGCATCATCCTGAATACGGTCTTGCCTGGCACTTTCCCTCTGCGTATTCCGGGATGCCTGCTCCATACCTGATGCGCCACCCACGGTTTCCGGCTTGCTTGCAGGGGTCGAACTGCGGGTATCGCTTGGCTCCGCTGCTGCATCCGGGTTCGGGTCAGGCTGGGACCGAACTTCGCTCTGGACTCGACCCGGGGCCGTCTGCCCGCTGTTTACCGGTTCAAATGGTTCGTCAGGCTGCCGGCCCCCATAGGATTCCGTCTGAGAATCCGATGCCGTTGGGGCCGTGGTTTGTCCGCTGTCAAATCCCCGGGAGAGCTCCCGGGTGCTTTCCCGGATTTGTTCATCAATCCGCCTGACTTCAGGGGGAAGCCGGTCCTGGGCATTCAGACCCTCTCCTGGACCGGGTGGCGTCCCGGTATCCTCCGGCGAAACGGTCCGGGAGGGGCTATAGGTCTGCCCGGGCATGGGCGGTGTCTCAATCTGAAAACTGTCTGCCGCCGGCAAGTCTGAGGCGCTCCAGAGCAGAGAACAGACGTATAGACAGACGATCACCGTTTTGATGCTGTGCTTGGAGAACCGGGCAAACATGATTGCAATCATCGGTTTTGGACCTGAAGGCAAAGGGAATTCGTCTTCAGGCTTGCGTTATGGTTTTTTTACAAAGCAAAGGCCATTCACAACTCTCAGGATATCCTGACCAATGAGAAAGTCAATGAAAAATTGGGGAGCGGCGGCTGCCGCTCCCCACAATGCAGTCTTCAGCAAAGCTGAAGGTTAGAGGTTCACCCGTCCCAGACTTTGATCCGACTCACTGATCTCGCCGACCTGGGGCGGTGTTTCAATCTGGGCTTCATTCAGGATCTGCAGATAATCAACCGCCCAACCACGGAAGTAGTTGTACAGGCCGTCCTGGGTCAGGAATCTGAAGCGGAGCTGAATCTTGTGCCCGGCAAAGGGATGCAGGTTGATGGCCTTGTTGATCCAGATCGGCATGGCATCAGGGCCACCGCTGCTGTAGTTCAGGACCGCGCTCTGATTCTGCCAGCCCGGTTCCGTACTTGGGTTCATGGTGCCCACCTGTTTCCACTGGCCGGGTGTGAGGGTATAGCTTCCGGAAGGTGACTTGATGGTCACATCTTCACCGGTATCATTGACCACAGTGGCTTCAATGAGCATCTGGTCATACTGGTTTTGGGCAATATCCACACTTTCCGCCTCAAACCAGGTCTTGAACTCCAGGGCTGCAAAGCTGAAGTTGCTCAGATCCAGTACGGGCGAGACGATGCTGTCCTGGTAACTCGGTCCATAGGTGCCGGTTCCTTCTTTAAAGACTCCATTGGCGGTGTTGCCGAACCAGAGGTTGCGGCTGCCTTCATAGGCGGGCAGCAAGGCCACGGTCGGGGTTCCGCCGCTGAGCACCGTAAACATGAGGTTGCCGTTGGCATCGATCCAGGCATCGCCGTCGCTCGGGTCGACGCTGTCGATCTGCTGCACGTTGCCCTCGCCGTCAAGATAGGCATACACCGGGTATTCCTGGCTGTTGGCGATGAGCGTGGCGGTGTTCGCGGACTCGTTGGTCCAGAGAATGGTTCCGTTGGCATCGGTTTTCAACTGGGCCTGATAATCCGTGTATACCTCCGAATCCGTGACTTCATCCGGATAGGCGGCGTAGTCCACAAAAGCCGGATCAACACTCACGGATTCCGGATTGTTCAGGTACTGCCACTTGACCGCATTGTCGGGATTCGCCGAGGTCCAGGTTCCTTCCTCGACCTGTTTGTCTTCTTCATAGGTGAAGAGGATTGCCTGGGCCGGGACGTCAAAGGCCTCTAAATAGAGATCATAATGGCTGACCTGGCCTTTGGCCAGATCGTTGACGAACTTGTAGTCCGGGGCGTAGCCCTGCTTCTCCCCGGCGATTTCCAGCTTTTCATTGTACTCGTAGGGCACCAGGTTGAAGCGGTAGAAACCGTCCTCCTTGGAGTAGATCTGCCGCAGATAGGCAAAGGTGGTGTTGGGGACAATGCTCAGCTCCGGAACGAGCAGGAGTTGTTCCGCTTCAGTCAAAGCGTCTTCCGGGAGATCGAAGTAGGAGGCCGCCATGACCTCCTGCTCATTGCCGGCACCGTCTATGTATGTGTAGGTGGCCGTATTCTTCACGGTGAATCCGCTTTCATAATAGGGTTTTCCGGGATTGTTCGGATCGTCCTCCAGCAGGGTCATGAAGTTCTGGCTCAGATAGCCCAGCACATAGGCATAAGGATAAAAGGCGTCTTCATAGGGCTGGGATTTGAAGATTTCATTTACATAAACTGGGAATAGATCATTTTGTGTTAAGAGTTCGTCCTGGAATACATTGGGATAGGTGTTAGGATCGTTGAACATGGCTTCACTGGCCAGGGCCTGGATGGTCGTGGTCCACTTCAGGGTGTACTCATTGGCAATGGTCCCGGCAAATTGATACCAACCCAGGGAGGAGCCGCCGTAGATGCCGTACATGGCACTTTCGGATTTCACGGATTCGCTCAGGGTTCCGGTAACCAGTTGTTTGAGTTTGTTCTGGTCCACCAGCAGTTCGAAATGGCCCAGGGCCTCTTCTACATAGGTGGTGTCGGTGGCCCCGTCATTGTCGTTGTCATAGGCGTGGGTGACCTTGACCCGGAGGTCGTAGGCCCCGCTGGGATCGGCCGTGGAGTTCTGATCCCAGTTGTTGATGACCGTCGTGCGGATCAGGCTGCTGGAGATGCTGTTCGCTTCCTGGGGTTCGAGCTTGATCCAGGTGGCGTTTTCCCCGTCGTTCTGTTTGCGGTATTCCCAGACATACTGGGCATTGGGCTTTTTCTCCACCGAGAGGATCATGCCGGCCTCGTCGTCCTGCGCGGTATCAATGCTGTCCAGGACATCCGGATTCATCAGAGAGACCAGGGCCCCGCCGATGGGATCCTGGGAGATCTTTTCCCGGACATAGCCTTCGATGCTGGCGGTATCCGGGAGGCGGTACATTGTGACCGTCTTCGTGGGGAAGCCTTCCTGATAGTAGTCCAGGACATTGATCTGCAGCGTGGTGTCGAAATAGCCCTCTTTCTTGAAGATGACATCGATCACCGGGGACATATAGGGGGTCTTGTACTGCAGGGTGATGGTCCCGGAACCCGGGGCGTAATCCCCATAGACCTTGACCGGCTGTTCCGGGGGCTGGATGTCCAGGCTCGGGTTGAGGGTATAGCCGGCCGGCGGGCTCCAGGAACCGGTCTGTCCCGCCACGGCGGCCCCGGCCCAGTCATAGGGATTGTCCACCGAGGTGTCGGAGCTGGGCACGGTGTATTGTTTGATCTGATTGTTGTACTCGATGTACACGGTTGCCCCGACGGCCTTGGAGATGAAGCTCAGCTTGACATCGGCCGCGCCGTCACCGCTGAGATCGGCATAGACATCCGGTCCGGGCGTGGGGGGCGGTCCGGTCAGGCCGGCATTGACCGCCTGGTTTTCACCGCAGACGCCCATGACCCCGTTCACCGGAGCACCGATCCAGTTGAAGTCCGGGGACTGGCTGTCCGGGGCGCTGACAATGCTCCCGTCGGACATTTTGTAGCCGCCTTCCACCACATTCGCGCTCACCTGGCCGATCAGGGATTTGTACTGGAGCACAAAGGCAAAGGGGGCAAAGGTGGGCAGACTCACGCCCTCGCCCGTGGTCAGGGCGTATTTGGTGTATTCTTTGAGCTCTACGAAATTACCCTGGTCGTCAAAGACCTTTTTCCTGATGGTGTAAGGCTTGACCACGGCGGCCCCGGCCTTGGACCAGGACCCGGAGCTTGGGTCGTAGACCATGGTGTACAGAGCCATTTTTCCGGTATTGAGTTGTTGCTGGAACTTGGTGTAGGCCTCTGCCGTGATATTTTCCACTTCAGAGTTCATGGGTTTGGTATAGGCGTTCAGGGCCTCGCCGAGCCCGCCCAGGATCTGCGTGGTGGAGGCCTTGATGGTGGCCTGGAATTCGTCACTGCTCAAGGTGGTGGGCATTCCTCCGGAGTCAAAGACTTCCAGGCTGGCCCCGCCCAGGACCGCCAGGGAGGGGGTCAGATCTTCAGTGGAGTTGATGTTGTTTTTTCCCAGAACCTGGTAGGCCGGGGCCGAGACCGGGGTCTGGTAGGTGGTGATCTGCACGGTGATGTCTTTGGTGAGCTGCATGTCTTCTCCAACCACCACCACGGTCTTGCCGTCGCTCGAGGACAGCACCTTGGGGGTTGGTTTTTCAAAGACACCGGCGTTTTCATCATAGTTTTCGTCCAAACCGGTCTTCTGGGGATCCAGCTTCTGGACAAAAACCACTCCGTTCTGGACCGTGCCCTGACCCACGGTGTAGCCGTCGGCCTTGATGGTGATCACGGCACTCTCCGGGGTATTGGCCGGAATGTCGAATTTGCCCTGATCATCGGTCATTCCCACATAGGTCCCATTGATATAGACCTTGGCATTGGCCAGGGGGTTGTACTCGTTGTTTTCACCGGCGCTATAGACCTTGCCGGTCTGGGGCGGGGTCTCCACCGGGCCTTCATAGGTCCCGGAAGCGTCGGTGTTGACCCAGAAGCCGTCGGTGTCGCTGACGGTGCTCAAGAGCTCAAACCCTTTGGCTTCCGCGTATTCAGAAAGTCCTGAGGGAAGATAGACCTTCCACCCGTCTGTGCCCCAGGCCCAGGCGCTGAGGCCCTGTGCGGGGAACACGTCGCTGATGTCCTTGGAACCGCTTTCCTTGAGCCCCAGGAGATTCCAGCCTTCATCGTAATACAGAAAACTGGATGAAGGCGCGCTGCCGGTGACGGTCAAGGAGCCGGTGCCGTTCATGTTCAGCCAGAAGCCTTCTCCGGCATTGATGCTGGAAAGGACCGTAAAGCCCTTGCTCTCGGCATAGGACTGGGTGTCGCCGTCTTGCAGTTTTACGGCCCAGCCGGTGCCCAGCCACTTCCAGGCGGAAATGTAGTCCAACCCGCTGAGTACGGTGTCAACGGCCGGGTTGTCCGGCTGAAGGGGCGTGTTAACTAGATTCCAGTTCGCGTTTAAACTGATGTCTTTTGTGGCCGCCTGACCCACGCCGAGCCCCACAAAGAGGACCATGAGCAGGGTCAGGAACAGTGGTTTTGTCATACGAAACATTTCGCTACCTCCTTACAAATTGTGTGTTCAAGCCTCTGTTGCATGTTCGAGAGCCATTCTCTTTTGTTTTCGGGGCATCACCTCCGGTTGCTCGGATTGCTGTAAAGTTGTGTTCTTCTCTTCTTCAAATCAAAAATGAACGGACGACCTCAGGGCAGGGAAACGGTTTCCTGCTTGTCTGAGCTGCTGTGCAGCCAGAACCCTTCACTAAAGTATACTTTCTCCAAGGCGGCAAAGCCTTTGAGCTGGAGATAGGCTTTGAGATCCTGGTCGCTCCCGGGCAGGGCCACCTGCCAGGTCTTTGCCGGGCTGTCCCACTTCCAGAGGGATTCGCACCAGGGGCTGTCGTTGAAAATGGCAGTCTGCAAGGGCGGAAGGGCCCCATTGGCCAGCAGGTTCCAGCCTGGGTCCACAGGAAGGGACAGTTGATCCGCCGGCTCGGAGGGAAGGATTTCCGCCTCCTCCGGCCCCACCTGGTACCAGGCGCCCCGGGTTGTTTGTTCAGGGCCGAGTTTGGCGAATCCTTTTTGGGACAAATAGGCATCGATCAGTTCGGGGTCCTCGCCCGGGAGGTCCATGTGCCAGTTCTGGGAAGCGGCATTCCAGGTCCAGATGCTTTGAACGCCGTATTCAAGGGCGTCCAGACTGTTCATATGAAATCCTTTGAGATTCCAGCCACTGTTCAGCCTGGTGGCCAGATAGCTGTTGACGCTGCACTGAAATGCCTTTTTGTTATAGGCATCCAGATCTTGAAGCGCCTTGGGGACAGCACTGACCACGAGGAGGGCTTTGCTGAATGTGGCGGCGTCAGATTTCGTAAAATCAGTGTCTCCGGTTGCATTTCCAGAAGCATCATACACATGATACGTTCCGTCGTCCTCTTCCAGCACCAGGCTGAGTTGCCACCGGGTGTCGGGACTTGGTGCCGCGGCCTGGAAATCCAGGGCCAGACGGTTGACCCGGTCCAGGCCCCACCCGGATTCAAGGGTGCCTTCAATATATGTTGAACCGAAGTGGGCCGGACTGTGAAACGAGTCCTGGGTAAAGGCCAGCTCTTCAGGGAGGCCTTTCTCGGGTTTCAGGGAAATGGCGGAATAGTGCAGGGGGTGATAAAGCGCCCCGTCTGTATAATTTTTTGAAAAATCGATATTTTTGAGGGCAAAATCCAGATAGGCCTCCTGGAGACCGCTCATGGGGTTCACGGTCTGGTTCTGGATGAAGCTCTGGATGGCCTGGACCGGGTCCAAGTCCTGGGCCTGGGTCCAGATCGAACGGATGACCTGGGCGCCGTCAGGGTCATCAGCCTGGTGGTAGTTTTGGCTCAAGTACTTGAAAAAAAGCACGGATCCATATCGGTTATCATTAGTGGAACTCGAAAAAAGCGACTTCTGGGGGTAATTGACCCACTGGTTGACGTACTGCGTATAATCATTGACCGCTGGATACAGGGTGTCTTCCATCCAGGTGGCGGTGCCTTCGGCCAGCCAGAGATTGGGGTCCTGGAGCAACTGGGCATAGGGGATGTAGCTCAGCTGGACCGCATGAAAGAATTCATGGGCCAGGGTGACTTGCATGGTTTTGATGTATTCATCCAGGGCCACGTTCAGGTCCTGATTGATGATCAGGTAGGGCCGGCCGCTCGATGAATAGGTTGAGGTCACACCCAGCCAGGTGTCGGGCAGCGTCACCCCGGATCCGGAATCCTGGGCCAGGGCAGGATTGGCAACGCCGGTATTGGCAATATAGACATCGAGGTAATACTCCTCGCTGTCCTGGGGGGGGTGAAAGCCCATATCCTGAATCACCTTTTGCCAGACGAATTCGCATATACCGGCACTGTAATCCGTCTGAAAATCAAAGGTATCAAAAAGATAGGGGTTGGTTCCGGCCAGTTTCTCAATAAAATACGGCACCCCGTCCAGATCCGCATCGCCCCAGGAGTTTAAGTAATCTTTGTTGAAATCCGGGCACAGCTTGAAATTATTGCCCCACAGAATGCGGAAGTTGTCCGTCTTGATCACCTTCACATTTTCCAAATCGGTTTCAAGACTGGTCTTGGCCAGGAGGTAGGGGGATTGCTTACGGTTGCTGCCCAGGGGTTCGCTGAAACACAGCGGTTGATACCGGGCTTTGACCTCTGGAGGCAGTGTTTCCCAGTGATGGCGAATCCAGGCGAGGTCCGCAGTGAGGTCCTGTTTTTGATCAAAATTATCGAGTATTTTTGCAGCCTTTTCTACAATCCCGATTTGCGCCCCAGCCTGGACCGGGAAGAGGGCCAACAAAAAGCCCAGGATAAAGATGTTCATTTTCATATTCATGATCCACCAAGAAGGCCTCACCCGGTATCCTGATCCAATTTTGGTTGTTCCAACAAAAACTGCTGATCCCATCCCTCATCAAAAATCCCAAATCCTCTCTGCCTTGTTTCCAGAATTCACAGTAGAGGATTTCGCGCAAGAAACAATGATATAAATCACAGAAACGAAAAATAAATGAATTTTTAAGACTTTAATATTATTCGCCATCCCGGAAGTAAACAACCGGGATGGCGGAATGTACGGTCCTTATTGGATGACCTCCTTGGCGATCGCTCCGGGGCTTATGCTGGAGAGTTGAAAGTCGAGTGCATTGTCCTGGTTCAGGATCACGGCCTCGTCAAGTGCCCAGCCCCTGAAGCCGTTAAACGAGGTGTTTTCAGTGGAGAAGGTGAATTTCAACTGAATTTGATGCCCGACAAAGGGATTCAGGTTCACCTGCCGGCTGATCCAGACCGGTGTGGAATGCACCCCGCCGGAACTGTAATTCAAAAAGGGCTGTTGGGGACCCGGAGGGGCGCTCTCCGGATTGAAACTCATCAGGTGATAGAATTCCCCATTCGTCAGGGAATAGGTCTTGGCCCCGTCATAGACCTGAATGGTCTCTCCGGGGGCCGCCTGTTCATCGACCACCGCCACGAAAAGGTCCATCCGGTCGGACCCGCCTTGGGCTATATTTTTACTTTCCACTTCAAACCAGGTTTGGATTTCCCCGGTGGCAAAGGAGTAGTCACTCAGGTCGATCAGCGGTGTGAGGGCGGACCCTGAATTGGCTTGGGTCGATGTGTTTGAGGGTTGATCACTGTAGGTCCCGGTGGACGTGTTTCCGTACCAGAGGACCCAATCCCCGGCATAGGCCGGAGGAAGATTGATCTGCGTGTCGGCCGGATCCGGGTAGGATACGGTGATCGGATCACCAACATTCAAGGCCTCCACAGGGTTCTGAAGCCAGGCTTCGTACTGTGCGGATTCAAAATATTCATAGATGTTTTTGATGGTTTCAAAATCTCCGTCCTGGTCGCTGTCCAGGACATTGAAATCCACTGAGCTTTCCGTGGCGTTGCCTTGTTTGCTGAACATGGCATAGGCAAATCCTTCGGTTGCGTTTGGTTCTGATTCTTGAATATAGTGGATTTCGCCAGGTACATCCAGGGTCTTTCGGTCGGGATAGATGACTTCATCCAGGAGATTTGGGGCGACAGCCTGTTGTTCCGGCATTTCCAGCAGTTTCCATCCGACATAGGGATCACTGTTGGTCAAGGTCCAGGCCTCATCCAGGATTTCGTTTTCAAATCCTTCATAATATTCACTCACGGAACTCGTGGGCACAAGAACAACATCCTGGGTGACAACGCCGTTCACCACTTGATCCTGGGAAAAAGGTCCGAGGAGGTCTGAGGGCTGATAGCCCGTGGCAGAGGCCTGGAGCCTGACAAAAGGAAGGAGTTCCTGATCGATGTTCAGAAAGGCATAACTCCCGTCCTGGTTCGAGGAGATCTGGATTTTGGAGGCCTGGGCCGAGGGGTTGAGAAAGATATCGGCTGCAGCGTCGACTTTCTGAAATTGGCCCCGGATGGACTCCGTATAGGTGGCGTTTCCGGCCCCGGTGTGGAGCACGCTCACCGTCAGATCGTAAACCTCCTGGTCCGCCATGCCGGAAACCAGGGTTCCAGGCAGGGTATAGACGTTTTGCCCTGTTCCGTTCTCAGATGAGAGGACAGATCCCTGGTCACTAATCTGCCAGGTATACTCTGCACCGCTGTCCGATCCCACAGTGATGGTCTGCCCTTGAATGTCCACCTGGTTCAGGACCAGGGGAGAGGACAGGGTCAAGCCGGCTCCGGAAACAGGGAGTTCTTCCTGATCCGAACTCACGATCCCCTGGATGTTCACCCCCTGCGGCTGGGAAGCCAGGCTGATATCCAACTGGGCATTCGGTGAAGCCGGGCTCAGACCGCTCACAATATGAGCGGCTTGTTGATAGCCGGTCTTCCGGGCATAGACGTTTTTGCTGAGGGGGGCGGCGCTCGTGTAGCCAACGTAGTCCAGGGAAAAGGTGCCGTTGGCATCACTGACCGTGTAGGCGCCCTGCTCAAACCCAAGCACGGCGCCGGACAGAGGCGTTGCATTCTGATCCGAGACCGTGCCGCTCACAACGCCCTGGAACACGGTGTCCAGGTTCGGCTTGAACACATACACAAAGGGATAGAGGCGCATGGTTCGTTCGGTATTGGACAGTATCCAAAAACCGTTTTGCTGGCTTAAGGTGGCTTGGGCCTGCTCAACCGCAGTCCATTGTTTGTCTTTCAACACAAAGAGTTCAAGACTGCCCAAGCCCAGCTTGATCTTCTCCGCGAGTTCCGAGGCCACGCTTTCACCGATGAACTTCGCTGATTTCAAGACCAGACTTCCGCAAAAGCAGACCTTGTTCGCAGTGGTCGGTTTCCCGGATGGATCAGAAAGATTGACATCGGCCCCGGAAACGATTTGATATCCCTGCCCTCTCAGATCCTGAAGCTTGGGAATATACTTGGGGGCTTTGTAAGGCGTGACCGCAACAGTGAGGTCGTTGGCCAGTTTCATGTTGCTAATGATTAAGGCCGCCAGTCCGTTGGACGAGGTAATGGCTTTGGGTGTCGGTTTTTGCAAAGAGTCGTCTTCAGAGGAATCCGGCAGCCCGGAACCCAGATTTTCAGAACAGGTTGTGCAGGTCTGATCCGCTTTTTCCAGCTGGGTTTTGTTCGGATCCACTTTTTGCACGAACACATACAGATCTTCACCGGCTTTGCCTGATGCATAGCCGTAGGTGTAGGCAGAGGAAATGACTTCTGCGGTCACGGTGTCCCCTTGCTCATTCACGGTGAGGGGGACATCGGTTACAGCTTCATCCTCACCGCCCAGAAGATTGACGCTGCCGGCGCCAACCTTGGCCAATCCCTGAGAATTCGTGGTGAGCGTATTCCCCCCCTGGCCGTTGCCGTTGTCATCGTCGAGGCAAGCTGCTGTGAAAAAAAGCAGACAAGCAAGTACTATGAAAAAAATATACCGTGTTGTGAACTGCACCGGGTTCATTGGACTGTCCTCCGATTCATAATGGTTTGTAATAAAAATCCGGTCAATCGCTGCAAATGTTCAGGCATGAGCGCAAAACGACAGAAGGTTATTGTTTCAAGGGTCTTAAAAAAAAGACTACAGGGTCGGTATAATAATTGCCCATCATATCTTTGTAGACATCAAAAACAGCGTCCAGGACTTGCATGGTGGTCTGCGTATCTTCCTGGACCTTATTTTTGAAAAATTGCACGTCCTTGTGGGCGGATTCCTGGATTGACGGGGGCTGGATGTCACTTAAGGCCTTCAAATGAACTTCTTCATACACCTTACTGCTCCCCGGGGGGATGAGGTGGATTTTGGGAACGAGTTTGATGTGTTTGTTTTCCTCCAGGCTCAGGGTATACAGGGAAGAGGTGGCGTTTTCCGGCTCATCTTGTGCAAAGGCCTGAGCGGACAGGACGAGGATGAACACCAAGCAGACAATATAAGCTCCTGATTTTATTTTATTTATGGACATGTTTTTCTCCTTGATTGATTTTATCCAGGTCAACAAAAGAAGTCAATGCTTCTCGTTTTTTTTTTTCGAGGGCAAGGTTTAGGGTGCAGGAGCGAGGACGTACTCCTGATGGGTGAAGACCGGGTCTTGTCCATCCGCATCTGCGATGTGGATCACCAACGCATTGAGGGCCTCGTTCCTGGTCGGTTCGATGTTCAAGGTCCAGCGGTAGTGGGGATGGTCCGGGAAGTCCCCGCTGTATTGATTCCGCTGATCAAGGCCTTCAGCCTGAATATCCGCCAGGAGGTTCGAGGTTAAAAGACTGAGGGTTGTTTTCTCTTGTCCGGACAGGAGGGCATCTTGAACCTGTATATTGGTATGCAGGATGGAGACCATGGCGATGGCTAAAACCGCCACAGCAATCAGGACCTCCAGCAGCGTGAAGCCCAGGGTTTGTCCCGGAGGCCTGTGTGCGGTCTGTGAGGATTGCGTCAATACGTTCCTCCTTCTGCGTCCGGATTTTGGTTTGTACTATTCAAGTCCTGATAGATCTCATCAGCATACACGAAATCGTCGTAGATCTTCAGCCGGTGGTTAAAGGGTTTGACCCGGATGGTTTTCCTGGTGTCCGCTTCATCGTCGCTGAGATGGATCAACAGGGGACGGACCAATCCCGAAGGGAAAAATTCGATCTTGACGATTCCCTGATTCAGGGTCTTGCCGGTGTTGTCCTGAAAGTCAATGAGCCGGACCGGTTCCAGAGGATGTCCGGCATCGTCATCCAGGCCCTCAAGGCTTTGGCTTGCATTGGCATCTGCAGTGAACCAGAACGTCTGTCGCTGGAAATCAAAAAAAAGATAGTGCGATTCGCGGGATATGAGGGCTTTGTTGCGGGCTTCCGCCAACAATCCGGCGATCATCCGGGTCGAGTCCTTGACTTCATCACTGAACAGGCCGGAAAATATCTTCGGTGCGACCAGCCCCAAGGTCATGGCGATCAAGAACATGACCACCATCAGTTCGATCAGCGTGAAGCCGCTCTGCTTACTCGATTTCCCAGCTTTTGATATCCGCATCAAACCCATCGCCGCCTTCTTCCCCGTCGGCCCCGTACGAAATCACCTCAAAATCTTCATGTTCGCCGGGACTGATGTAAATATAGGGGTTCATCCAGGGGTCATCCGGTATACTGGACATATAGCCATTTTCCGGATAATTTTTCGGAATTTTTCCAACAGAGGGTTTTTCGGCCAAGGCTTCCAGGCCCTGTTCCGTGCTGGGGTAGAATCCATTGTCCATCTTGAATTTTTTCAGGGCCATGGAGATGTTTTCAATCTGCATTTTCGCTTTGATGACCCTGGCTTTTTCCGGCTCGTCCATGAGCCTGGGGACGACCAGCCCGGCCAGAATGCCCAGAATCACGATGACCACCATCAGTTCGATCAAGGTAAAACCGGATTGGAAGCGTCTTCTGTGTGATATTTTTTCAGTAGTGTGCATATGAAGGACTCCGTGTTATTGGAAATTGGAAATTAGAAATTCCAAATTGGAAATTGGAAATTTGAAGCCGGCCCCCCAGGGGTGAGGTCTCAGTGACAACATCGGCCATAATTCGTCATTCGAGCGAAGCGAAGCGAATCAATCTCTCAAGAAAAGCCCTATCGTCCGAGATTGCTTCGTCGAAGACTCCTTGCAATGACGGCTTATCCCAAAGACGTCAAGACGCTCCAAATAATCTTGATCAATCTTTCTCTGCAATATTCACTCTTCAATCGTCAATATTCAATACCCCCTCCCCCTACTGCACCAGCTGACTCATTTCGAAAATCGGCAGCAGGACCGCCAAGACCACAAACCCGACCAAAGCGCCCAAAAACAGTATCATAACCGGTTCCAGGAGGGAAGTCATGACTGTGAGTCTGGAAGCGACTTCATTTTCAAAGGTGTCGCCGATGCGCAGGAGCATTTCATCCAAACTGCCGCTCTGTTCTCCGGCAGAGACCATTTGGCTGACCACAGGGGGAAAGATGGCGCTTTTCGTGATCGGCCCGACTATGCTCTGTCCCTCGCTGATCTGTTTGCGGATCAAATCAATGGCTCTGGCCAGAACGTCGTTAAAGACCACATTGCGTACGATGTCCAGGGCCGTGAGCAAGGTGACTTCGTTTTTGAGCAGGGTCCCTAAGGTACGGGAAAATCTGGCAATGGCCACTTTTTTGACGATTTCCCCCACCAAAGGCACATGCAGAATGAACCGGTCGAAGAGCGCTTTCCCCTTGGGTTTGGCAATATACCAGCGCAGAAACAGTCCGAGGACCCCCAGCACGATCAGCAGGATCAGCCAGTATTCCTGAAAGACCGAGCTGACCTTGATCAGGATGATCGTCGGTAGTGGCAGGGTCTGCTGGAGGTCAAGGAAGATGGAGGTCACCCTGGGGACCACATAACTCATCAAGAAAAAAACAACCCCTAAGCCGACGATGAGCATCAGGGCCGGGTAAGCCATGGTGGATTGGATTTTCCGGCGCAGTTCCGCCTGTTGTTCCGCGAATTCAGCCAGGCGTTCCATGACCATTTCCAGGGTTCCGGAGCTTTCCCCTGCCTCAATCATGGCTGTAAAGGTTGGAGAAAAAATCCTGGGATGTTCTTCCATGGCTCCGGCCAAACTGGAGCCTTCCCGGACACGTTCCCGGATTTGGGCCATAACTTTCTGCAGCGTTTTATTCTTGATCTGTTCCATGACTCCGGTCAAAGCGGAGTCCAGCGGGAGACCGGCCGAGAGCAAGGTGGCCAGCTGACGGAGAGTATACACGTATTCGGTTTGATTGACCTGTTGCAGGTTCAGCCGAAAGCGCTTTTTCCCCTTTTGCTTGGAACGCGGCGCTTCCCAAGTCGTTTTCTGCAGACTCGTGGGAAAGAGTTTTTGAGCCTTCAGCTTATCCCTGGCAATCTTCAGGCTGTCGGCATTGATGATGCCTTTGCGCGTTTTGCCGGTCGAGTCCAGAGCTTGGTATTCAAATACAGGCATGAGGGCATTGAAGATTTACGATTGAAGATTGAATATTGAATATTGCTGCATGAGAAGATTGAAGATTGAAAATTGAAGATTGAAGATTGAATATTGCTGCATGAGAAGATTGAAGATTAGATGCCCAAAGCCGGCTACGCCCGCAACCCAAAGGTTCCAGGTTCACGGTTCACAGTTCACGGTTAAGAAAAAAAACAGTTTTTCTAACGACCCAGAATGTATCTTCCGAATAACTTCCTCTTCAAACCGTGAACCTGGAACCGTGAACCATATTCGACAAGGACTTCAACTGCTTCTGAGCAACACATTTTCTTGTTTTCTATTGAAGTCACACTTCCAAACCTTGATCAACGCTCGTCATTGCGAGCGAAGCGAAGCAATCTTTCAGAAGAGCCTCTTGTCAGGGATTGCTTCGGCGAAGACGCCTCGCAATGACGGGTTACGGCGACAGTATGCCGGTAAAACAAAGTTTCTTCACTGATCAAACTGGCAGTCGTTGTTTAAAATGAACAACATAACAGATCAGTCGTATATTGTGTTAAATATCAAGTAATTATGTGTCAGCCATGCCAGAGGCAGGTCTGAAACCTGAAACTCTCGGAGGCGTAGGGTCTAGGGGCCGGAGGCTGAAACCTCAAAAAGAGGCAAGTAATATCACAAACTGTCCAATAATTCCTTCAATATGCCTTTCCTCTGTGATCTGCAATCTTCAATCGTCAATATTAAATCTTAAATCTTCAATCCCTACACCTGGGTGACCCGCAAAATCTCTTTGATGGTGGTCTTGCCTTCCACCACCCGATGCAGCCCGTATTCCCGAAGCACGATCATGCCCTCCTGGACCGCCTGGGCACGGATCTGATTCGCATCGGATGTTTGCAGGATCAGGGATTTGATGGAATCGCTCAGGGTCATGAACTCATAGATACCCGAACGACCCTTGTAACCGGTATTCATGCATTCGTCACATCCGGTCGCTTTGTAAAATGAGGTGTTCGGTATATTTTGGGCGTCAGGAAATCCCCATTTTTCAAGCTGATAGATTTCCGGGGCGTACGATTCCCGACAAATTGGACAGACAAGGCGAATGAGCCGTTGCGCGATGATCGCCCTGACTGCCGACGATACTAAGAAAGGTTCGATCCCCATGTCAATGAGTCTGGTCACAGCTCCGGCTGCGTCGTTGGTGTGCAGGGTGGACAGGACCAGATGCCCGGTCAGTGCCGCCTGAATCGCAATCTCCGCTGTTTCCAGGTCCCGGATCTCACCCACTAGAATGACGTCCGGATCCTGCCGGACCATGGAGCGCAGACCCCGGGCAAAGGTCAGATCGATTTTCGGGCTGACCTGCATCTGGCCGATCCCATTGAGCTGGTACTCTATGGGATCTTCAATGGTCAAAATGTTTTTGTCCGGGGTGTTGATATGGTTTAAAGCGGCATAGAGTGTGGTGGTCTTCCCGCTCCCGGTCGGTCCGGTCACAAGGATGATTCCGTGAGTGATGGTGATCAGTTGCTTGATCTCTGCAAGGAGTTCAGGCGTGAGTCCGATTTCTTCGAGCTTCAAGAGCCGCATGCCCTTTTCCAATAGTCGCATCACCACCCGTTCCCCAAAGGCTGTGGGGATGGTGGACACCCGCAGGTCAACATTGCGGTCCCCGATTTTGATTTCAATTCTGCCGTCTTGAGGGATGCGTTTTTCTGCGATGTTCAATTTGGCCAGGATTTTGCTCAGACTATAGGGTCTTTCCTTGAGCAAATTG
>CAZUMF010000039.1:0-22736 GCA_964621385.1 uncultured Desulfohalobiaceae bacterium | reverse complement strand
AAGAATAAGAGCTGGTTATCTGGCATAAATCCAAAAACTTTTTCTTAAAGCCTCTATTGAGTAAGTAGCGTCGGATTATCAATCAAAGATCAGAACCTTCAACTATCCATTGCGAAACTGGAAGGATCTCGACAGTTCCTTGTTTGTGCGGAATGGTCTTCCGCTGATCCAGCGTGAGAAGGAGTCCTTTATTCAGATTATAGGCATCCATGGCCTCAAAGAGCCCTTGAAATTCCCGCTCCTGGTTTGCGTCATTCAATAAGGCCGTGACCTGGATTGCCTGCGTCAGATCATTGCCTTCCTTGACAAGGAAATCACATTCATGGTTTCCCCTGTGATAAAAGATATCTCCTCCCTGTCTTTTCAGCTCAAGAAAAACGAGATTTTCAAGCTGTTTTCCAAGATCCTCTGAAAACGCAAACCCGTTGGCCTGCACAACGGCATTGTCAATGGCATATATTTTGCGTTTATTCTGTGCCTGACGCCTCACTGAAAAGGAAAACATGGGCAGTTCAAAAAAAAGATACACTTCCTCAAAATAGGCAATAAAGTTCTTAATCGTGTGAGGACTCCCGAGGTCATAGTGTTTGCGCAAACTGTTATAGGAGATCAACGAGGTGACGTCGCTCACCAGATATCCGGCAAGCTCACGAATGGCATGGGCCTCTCTGACTTTATGGCGCAAGACAATATCTTTGGTGATGATATCCCTGAATAATTCCTGAAGGATTTGCGGATCACCTTGGAGTAAATATTCAGGAAATCCACCGCAGGTGAGATATTCTGAAAAAAGGGTGTTCACCTTTGCTCTCTTGCGGGTGTTGAAAAAATCCTGAGAGGAAAGCGTGAATTGTTTCGTTTGCAAAAATTCCGTGAAGGAAAAGGGATACAGCTCAAAATCGAGATGACGGCCGGTGAGCAAAGAGGAGAGTTCTGTACTGAGGAGGTTCGCATTGGAACCGGTCAGTATGAATTGTTTCCCTTGCTCATACATCCGGTTGACGAAGCGTTCCCAGCCCGGAATGTTTTGAATCTCGTCAAAGAAAAAAATGGCACGCTCCCCCTGTAATTCGATGAAGCATTCATACAGCAGATTGAAATCCTCAACTGTGAAGTTCAGCAGTCGTTCATCGTCAAAACGAAGGAAATAAAAGGCCTCCGCAGCCAGATGTCTGCGCATCATTTGCAGAAGCAAGGTGCTTTTCCCAGCTCGCCTGGGCCCGGTAATGATCAGATTGTGTTTCAGCTTGAGTTTCGGCGCAATTGCAGACAAAGCCTCCCGCAGATATCCGGTCTCTCGTCGTTGCATCTGCTCGAGCTGCTCAACAATAATGGATTTGAGATGATTTTTTTCCATAGCTTCGCTCCAAAAAACATCTGCCCCGGGAATTTGAAAAAGTAAACATCCTGGTGCACGCTTTTGATAAAAATCGTGCAGTGAATTGCATGATACTTCCGATAAGGGCCTTTGTCAAGGACGTGGCTATACTGATCCAACTTAGCCTCTATTGAAATAGAGACCAGGAACCTTTGAATCAGCAGTCCTTGTCGGGAAAAACCAAAATTGGATCAGTATACAACTTCACCTGAAACCAATCCCAGAGCTCTTTACGGTTCGCGTAAATTTGATGATTTTTTTTGGACAGTTTTTGCCTCTATTTGAGGTTTCAGACGTTCAATTGGTCTGATAACCTGTTGACAGACCATATGAGGTCCTGATAGATTCTTGGACCAAGAGAACGTATAGGAAGCAATGACCAATGCTGGCTCCGCCCGCAACCCAAAGGTTCAGGTTTACTTCCAATTTCTTAATCAAGGACGCAACTGCATCGGAGCAACACATATTCTTATTTTGTATGACAGCGATGAACCGATACGTCACTACAGAGCTCTTTACATGACGCGTAAATTTGGAGGATTTTTTGGACATTTTAGAATATTTCTTGCCTCTTTTTGAGGTTTCAGGTGTCGGGTGTCAGAGTTTAAAAGGCTGATATAGCTTTATCTTTCTTTTCCTGACACCAGAAACCAAAAGAATGTCCAACTTTAAGAATATTCCAGATATTGTCAGTTATTTTCGAGCCTTAAAGTTCAACGGCGAAATGTCGGTACGAAGTCTGCACTAAGGGGCCGAAGCATGGAATTTGAAGACTCCTATTTAACCCGCGATTTTTCAAGCCTGACCAGCGAAAGCCGTGAAGAGGCGGACATCAAGCTGGACCTGCGCTTCAAGCCAAGACAGTTCGTCCTGAGCGACGATCAGGTCTGGCAGCTGCATTACGGGGCCCTGGAAGTCATGGAGCGCACCGGGGTCAAGGTGACGCATGCCAAGGCCCTGGAGATCCTGGGGGACCACGGGGCCCGGGTTGAAGGCGACCGGGTCTATCTGCCCTCCTGGCTGGTCCAGAAAGCCCTGGCCACAGCCCCGTCGCGCATTGTCGTGGGCACCAGGGACCAGGAACAAACCCTGGAGTTGAGCGAAGAGAAAACCTGGTTCGGCACCACCCTGGATGCCTTTGACTACCTGGATCCGGACACCGAGGACCGCCGCCGCTTTCGTCTGGATGACTGCCGGACCACGGCCACCCTGACCAACAACCTGCCCAACTTCAGCTGGAACATGACCTTAGGTGTAGCCGAAGACGCCCCCTCGGAGACGTCGGATCGGCATGTCGCCAGGCAGGCCTTGGTCTACAGCAAAAAGCCCCTGGTCTTCAGCTGCGGGACCCTGGACAGCCTCAAGGACATCTATGCCATGGGGACGGCCATTGCCGGGAGCGAAGACAGGCTCCTGGAGCTGCCCTCCATCGTTTTGTTGAACACCCCGATTTCACCCCTGGTCTACGACGACCATCTCGTTGACCGCCTGCTCTTTGCTGCGGAGCGCGGCCTGCCCCAGATCTGCTACTCCGGGCCCCAGGCCGGGAGCACCGCCCCGGTCACCCTGTCCGGGACCCTCATCCAGGGCAGCGTGGAATCCCTGTTCGGCATCGTGCTCGGCCAGCTGGTCCGGCCGGGTGCCCCCTTTGTCTACGGCGCCTTCGGCACCATTTTTGATATGGCCACCACGGTCTTTTCCTTTGGGGCGCCGGAGATGCACATCATGGCCTCGGCCATGGCCCAGCTCTCCCACTTTTACAATCTGCCCTTTTTCGGCATGTCCGGCTGCTCCGATGCCAAGTACCCGGATTCCCAGGCCGCGGTGGAAGGGGCCTTTTCCTGTCTGACCTCAGCCCTGAGCGGGGCGAACATGGTCCACGACAATGGTCTGCTGGACCACGCCACCCTGGTTTCCCCGGCCTACATGGTTCTGGTCAACGAGATCCTGCACATGGTCAATCAGTATATGCGGGGCATTATCATTGACGAGGAGCGCATGGCCCTGGATGTCATCGATGCCGTGGGTCCGAGCGGGCACTTTCTGGCGGAAGAACATACCATGAAATATTTTCGGGACATCTGGTATTCCAAGCTCTTCGACCGCTCGGTGAACAGCCACTGGGTGGCCAAAGGAGCCCGGAAGATCAACAACCGCCTGGCCGAGTACACCCGACAGCTCATCGATCAGCAGGAAGAACCCCTGGATGAAGCCATCATTAAGGAATTGGACAATCAGGCCAGGCACTGGCAATGACAAATTGAATATTGAATATTGAATATTGACTATTGAAGAGCAGAGCAAGAGCATTGCCATGCTCAGAGAAGAAACGCTCATCTTCAACGACATAGGCGCAACATGGAGAATCGGTCACAGAACTCTCTTAAGCGATCTCGCTGAGAGGCTCTTTGGGTTTCTGAGGAGACGTCAAAAAATAAAGGCCTCAAAAGATACACAGAAAGGGACGGCCCCTGGGGATAGGGGTGACCTCCAGGAGGCTTCAGCGTAAGGCTTGGGCAACAGACCTGGAATACAGCAGCCGTAGGTCCTCGCTCTCCGAGCGGGAGGCCATTGTATTGGTTGGGAAAACGCGGCATGATGTCCTGCACCTGAAGGCATATTTTTATAATTCTTTTAATTACCCAATATTCTGAAATAGTCAATAGTCACTATTCACTAGTCAATTCACACAAGGGGGTTCCATGGCGAACACAGATTTTGAATCCAGAGTCAAAGCCAGGGGGATGGAGATTTTCAAGCAGGTGGAAAAGGAAAAGCCGTCCCTGTTCAAAAAGGATTACTGGACCGGCAAAATGATGGACTGGTCCATGAAGGATGAGGCCTTCAAGGTCCAGATGTTTCGCTTCGTGGATGTCTTTCCCTATTTGAATTCCCCCGAGGCGGTGGCCGAGCATATCCAGCAGTATTTCTGCCGGCCGGAGCATGATTTCCCCAAAGCCCTGCAGTTCGGCCTGAAGAAGATCAGCCCGAACTCCATGGCCGCCAAAATGGCGGCCAAGGGTCTGTCCAAGAACATCAGCAGCATGGGCAAGCAGTTCATCGTCGGCAACACCCTCCAGGAAGCGGCCCCGGTCATGAAAAAGATCCGGGACAAAGGCGTGCCCTGGGTGATGAAGATCTTGAAGGAAGAGGTCAAATCCGTCCAGGAGGAAGAGGCCTTTGTCCGGGATCAGATCCAATTTTTTGAGGAATTCGAGCGCATCGCCAGGCAGTGGCCGGCCCTGGGCGGCGACGCAGGTGAGCTCGACTGGGGCGACACCCCGAAATGCGTGATGTCGGTCATGGTCTCCTCGCTGTATGCCCAGTATATGGACAAGGCCTGCGCCTTTGAATACTCCGTGGAGCGGGCCAAGGAACGGATGCGCCCGATCCTGCGCAAGGCCAAGGAGATCGGGGCCTGCCTCATGCTGGACATGGAACACCTTCCCCTGCGGGAGCTGACCCTGGCCACCTTCAAAAGCATCCTGGAAGAAGAGGAGTTTGCCGGTTATCCCCATGTGGGGATCGTCTATCAGGCCTATCTGCGCGATGCCGAAACCCCGCTGGAAGACCTCCTGCAGTGGTCCGGAAACCGGGGGCAGCCTATGCATATCCGGCTGGTCAAGGGGGCCTTCTGGGATGAGGAGGTGGTCCGGGCCAATCAGGACAACGTCCCCATTCCGGTCTTTACCAACAAATACGAGACCGATGCCATGTTTGAACGCCTGACTCGGCGCATCCTGGAGCACCATCATCTGGTCACCTATAAATGCGCCTCCCACAACATCCGCTCCATTGCCTTTGCCCAGGAGACAGCCAACGACCTGGGTGTGCCCAAAGACAAATTCGAGATCCAGATGCTTTACGGCATGGCTGAGAATCTGCGCACCGGTCTGACCCGGGCCGGCTACCGGGTTCGGCTCTACGCCCCTATCGGGGAAGTCATTCCCGGCATGGCCTACCTGGTGCGCCGGCTCCTGGAAAACACCTCCAACGAGTCCTTTCTCCGCCAGAGTTTCAAGGAAGGCATGGACAAAGACCGGCTGCTCACCAATCCTCAGGAACTGGCCAAGAGCCATGAGGACGCCCCCCTGCCCCCGCCGGAGGAAGCCCCGGAATACGGGGACAAAGGCCCGTTCCTGAACGAACCCCCTTTTGCCTGGACGAAAGAATCCAGGCAGGCCATGACCCAGGCTTTGCAGGAGGCCAGGAAGAGTTTTCCACGATCCATCCCCCTGCAGATCAACGGACAGGAGGTGCACACAGACCAGAGATTTGCCTCGCGCAACCCCAACGACCCGGAGGAAATCCTGGCCCAGGCGGCCTCAGCCGATAGTTCGGACGTTGATGCGGCCATGACCGCGGCCAGGCAGGCCTTTGCAGACTGGTCCCGGATCCCGGCCCGGCAGCGCAGTGATGTCCTGTTCCGGGCGGCTGACGCCATCCGCCGTCAACGCCATGATCTGGCCGCCATGGATGTCCTGGAAATCGGGAAAAACTGGAACGAAGCCCAGGCCGATGTCAATGAAGCCATCGATTTTCTGGAATTTTACGGCCGGGAGATGATCCGGCTCTCGCCCTCAAGATCCGTGACCCAGAAGCTCGGAGAGGACAGCCGGCTCGTGCTTGAACCCAGAGGTGTGGCCGTGGTCATCCCGCCCTTCAACATGGCCCTGCCCATTTCCGTGGGCATGCTCGCCGCGGCTCTGGTCAGCGGAAACAGCGTGGTCTACAAAGCAGCTCCCCAGGCCCCGGTGCTTGGTTCCATGCTCAGCCGCATCCTGCAGGAAAGCGGTCTGCCCCAGGGTGTGCTCAATGTGCTCGCCGCCCAGGGGGACGTACTCGGGGAACAGTTGGTGGAACATGCCGAAGTCGATCTTGTGGCCTTTACCGGCGGCGAAACCGGCGGCAAACGGGTCCTGGAACTCGCGGCCCAAACCGGACTGCCCCACAGGGGTCAGAAAAAGACCGTGCTCTCCCTGGTGGGCAACAACGCCATCATCATGGACGCGGATGCTGATCTGGATGCAGCTGTGGCCGGCGTGGTGGACTCGGCCTTTGGCTATCAGGGCCAAAAATGTTCCGCCTGTTCCAGACTCATTGTCCTGGAGGACAATTACGACAAGGTCCTGGACAAGGTCCGGGATGCAGCCGACAGCCTGGACATGGGGCCGGTTGAGGACCCCCGCTACAGCTTTGGGGCGGTCATCGACGAGGAGGCCCGGCAAGGGGTGGAAGCGGCCGTCCAAAAAGGCAAGGACGAAGCCAGGCTCGTCCTGGAAAAACGTTCCACGCAAGAGACCGGCTTTCCTGTGCCCCTGGCCATTTTCGCGGATGTCATTCCCGGGGATCGATTGGCTCAAGAGCCTGTTTTCGGCCCGGTGCTGTCCATCATCCGGGTCAAGGACTTTGATGAGGCCCTGGAGGCGGCCAACAGCGTTCCCTACGCCCTGACCGGCGGGGTCTATTCTAGGAATCCGGCCAATATTGAACAGGCCTGCCGTGAATTCCGGGTCGGCAACCTCTACATCAACCGGGGCATCACCGGGGCCCTGGTCGGCCGGCATCCCTTCGGCGGGTTCGCCAGGTCCGGAGACGGCAGCAAATCCGGCGGGCAGGACTATCTCAAGGAATTCATGCTCACCCGGACCATCACGGAAAACACCTTCAGGAGCGGCTTCGCACCCATGGAATAATTTTGGAATGGCCAGACCATTCCAAAATTATATATTTCAAACAAAGTCAGGCTGAAAAGAACGTTTGGGGAGATGCAGAGTTTTTTGATCAGTATTTTGTTGTGCCTCTTGGCACAACGAAAAAATATACTGATCCATAGTGTATTCTTGATCCAAAGACGACACAGCTGAGGATTCTTTTCCTGTTGGGAGAAGGGCAACATGGAGCAGTATAGTGAAAGTTGAATCGATCCACAGGGTTTCCACCCCGGAACTCGTGGTCCGGGAAATATTGAAGAATATCCAGTCCGGGGAGTTGAAGCCCGGGGGCAAGCTCCCTTCCGAGCGGGAACTGGCCAAGGCCTTTGGCGTGGGCCGCTCCAGCATCCGGGAGGCGATCTCCGCCATGACCCTGGTGGGTTACTTTGAAGTGACCCAGGGCAAGGGGATCTTTCTGAAAGAAGACGTCCCGTCCCAGTTCGCCTTTAATGCCACCTTGAGCGAGATCCTCGAGGCCTATTGGCTGTTCGATGTCATCGAGACCCGGGAGATCCTGGAATGCAGCCTGGCCCGGCTTGCTGCGGAGCGGGCCGGCCGGAAGGATCATGTCAAACTCCGGGAGATGTTTGAAGATCTCGAACAATGCCAAGAGGATATCCATGAATTCTACAGGGCTGATTTCGACTTTCACATGGCCATCTGCGAGGCGGCAGGCAATGATGTCCTCTGCGAGATGCTCCGGCTGATCATTGAAAAGACCCACAGCCGCTATCTGGAACACCTGCCGGACACCCTCTGCCGGCCTGATCAGGCCATACGGACTGCCGAGCAGATCGTTCAGGCCATTGAAGACCAACATTTTGAAGCGGCCGCTGATCGTATGAAGGAGCATTTAAACATCGTGAAGCAGGAGCTGATCCGGATCATGCCCCAGGCTGAAAATTACAAGATGAAAAAAGAAATGGTAAAAAAATACAATAATGTATGAGAACTGTAAGCATTGAAGGAGGTGTATGCTGTGCAGCTCACAGCCATTCATGAAAACTGTTCCGGCTGCAGGACCTGTCTGCTGGCCTGTTCCATTGTCAATTTTCAGGAGACCTGCCCGGCCAAGTCGGTGCTCCGGATTCAAGGACTGTTTCCCGAGCCAGGGGTCTACCGCATCCAGCTCTGCGACCAGTGCGGGGCCTGTGCCGAGATCTGCCCGGTGGAGGCCATCACTGAAGTCGAGGGGGTCTACCAGGTGGACCACGATCTCTGCATCCAGTGCCTGGAATGTGTGGAGGCCTGCCCCCGCGGCGTCATGTGCACCCACCCTGCCCTGGACACCCCGTTCAAATGCACCCTGTGCGGGGAATGTGCCGAGGCCTGTCCCCGGGGGGCGATCCTGCTGGAGTGACGCATCGGTTGGCAAAGAGTCTTTGTCAGGTCGAATGGAGTCATTGTTCCAAGCATGGATCAAACTGGCTGGTCCGCCCAGCAGCGGCCCGCGCTGACCCCAGAAACCAGACACCTGAAACCTGAAACCAGGAACCAGAAACCAGAAACCAGAAACCAGATTGTGTGAGGATATTTCTATGTTTGACGGATATGCCGGACAGATGCTCTGGGTGGATCTCAGTGGACCCAAAGTGGAAACGCGGCCTCTGCAGGAGGACCTGGTGGATCAGTTCATCGGCGGCCGGGGCTTTGTGGCCCGGCTGCTCTATGACCACATCCCTCCGGGAACCGATCCTTACTCCGAGCAAAATATCGTGGTCATCGCCACCGGCCCCTTGAGCGGCCATTACCTGCCGGGAAGCGGCAAGACCCATTTCGGCACCAAATCCCCGGCCAGCGGCATGTACGGCGACGGCAACCTGGGGGGGCATTTCGGGCCGGCTCTCAAATACGCCGGGTATGACGGACTGGTGCTCACCGGCAAGGCTGCCGGGCCGAGCTATCTGCTGATCGAGGATGACACCGTGCAGCTCTGCGATGCCTCTGCGTATTGGGGACAGGGCTCCATCACTGTGGAAGCGGCCCTGAAAAAGGACCTGGGCGAGGACTATGAGATCTGCAGCATCGGCCCGGCCGGGGAAAATCTGTCCCGTTTTGCCTGCATCTCCCATGATTTCGGCCGGCAGTGCGGCCGGACCGGCATCGGCACCGTGCTCGGGGACAAAAACATCAAGGCCATTGCGGTCAAAGGCACCGGCAGTTTGTCCGTCCATGATCTGCCCGGCTTGTATGCCGCGGGCAAACGGGCCTATCAGGACATCTACGCCAAACCCGGATTCACCGGCTGGCAGCCTGAAGGCACGGCCGGGATCACCAATTTCATCAACCAGGTCGGGGCCTTTCCCACCCGGAATTTCCAGAGCTCCTTTGCCGAGCACTACGAGCAGATCAATGGGAAGCAGATCCTGGAGCGAATCCATGTCACGGACAAGGGCTGTTTTGCCTGCCCCATCCCCTGCGGCAAATACAGCCGGGCTGAGACCGGCCTCGGCACGGTCCATGTGGAAGGCCCGGAATTCGAGACCATCTCCCTGTTCGGCGGCAACTGCGTCCTGGAGACCATTGAGGAGGTGGCCTACGCCAACTGGGTCTGCGATGAACTCGGACTGGATACGATTTCTTCAGGTGCAGTGGCCGGCTTTGCCCTGGAGTGTTTTGAAAAAGGCCTGCTCAGCGAGGCTGATTTCGGCCGAAACGTGGCCTTCGGCGACCTGGAATCCCTGGTCCATATCCTGGGGCTCATGGCCAGGCGGGAAAAGATCGGGGACGTCTTAGCCGATGGGGTGCAATCCGCCGCCCGGAAAATCGGACAGGGCTCGGAGCGCTTTGCCATGCATGTCAAAGGCCTGGAGTGGACCGGGTATGAGTGCCGCAACGCCCCCGGCATGATGCTGGCCTACATGACCGCCGATATCGGGGCCCATCACAATCGGGCCTGGGTCCTGGGCCAGGATGTGACCGGGACGGACGCGGACGTCCATTCCCTGATCCAGGCCGGCGGGTCCGGGGAAAAGCTCCCCAAGGCGGACTGCCATGGCAAGGCCGGCTCGGTCATCGCCTCCCAGCACCTGCGGCCGGCCTTTGATGTCCTGGGCACCTGCCGGCTGCAGATGATGGAACTCGGCTTTGAGGTGGAGCATTATGAAGAACTCTACACCCTGGTCACCGGCCGGAAAAAATCCTGGGAGGAAATCCTCGAGGTCTCGGAGCGCATCTGGAATCTGACCCGGGCCTTTTCCGTCCGGGAAATGGAAGGCTTCGGCCGGCACATGGATTATCCACCGCCGCGCATGTACCAGGACCCCATCCAGAGCGGCCCCAACCAGGGCCACTGCATGAGTGAAGAAGAGGTCAACATCCTGCTGGACGAATACTATCAGGCCCGGGGCTGGGATGAAAACGGCATCCCCACCAAAGAGACCCTGGAACGCTTGGGCCTGGCGGATATTGACTGAAGACGCTTGATCGCGATCGATCAAGCCCTTGAGGCTGCCCCTTTGCCCGGCCCGGGCACTTTTCGCTGCTCACCCCCGTATATAGAATTTTGGATTTTGGATTTTGGATTTTGGATTGTTAAGACAAAGAATTTGAGTTGGATATCTGGGATAAATCCAAAAACTTTTTCTTAAAGGCTATACTTTGTTTTTATTGTGACCCGAATTCTATGGCTTGACTTTTTCCCCAAGAGCAACTGAAATACAGGCATTCAATGATCGGATGTTTCTGAGCGTCGACTCCAATCATGACCTTTACTCCTGCGGGAATATCCATGGGAACCGATCCGAATGCCTCGACAGCGCCCGGACAGATACAGGCACTAGAGCGGAAAATCGCTGATCTTGAACGTCGGGAGGCCTCCCGCAACAAGGAGCAGGATTTTATCCGCGAGGTCCTGTACTGGATCGATTCCCTGGTGGTGGTCATTGACACCCGGGGCTATATTGTCAATTTCAACCGGGCCAGCGAAAGACTGTCCGGGTATAGCTTTGCAGAGGTCAGCCGGCAGCCCTTCTGGGACATTCTCCTGTTGCCCGAAGAACGTGAAGGCGTCAAGTCGACAATCAAAGAAGTCGCCCATCGGGAACTGCCTCGATACTCTCACAACGCCTGGGTCACAAAAGACGGCAGGATTCGCGAAATCAGCTGGAAAAACTCTGTACTGCGAGACCGTGAGGGCAACATTGAATATATCCTGTGCACCGGCCTCGACATCACAGAGCAAAAAAAAGCCGAAGCAAGTCTTCGGGAGAGTGAGGCCAAATACAGAGAATTGGTGGAACACGCCAACAGCATCATCATGCGCCTTGATCAGGCAGGCAACATCACCTTTTTTAATGAATACGCCCAACAGTTCTTCGGCTATTCCGAAAAGGAAATCATCGGCCGGAACGTTATCGGCACCATTCTTCCGGAGCGGGATCAGGCCGGAGACGCTTCCTCCTCATTGTTCGCAAACATCCTGGAGGACCCTGAGCAATACTCCATCAATGAAAATGAAAACCGGCGCAAAAATGGAGAACCGGTCTGGATCAGCTGGACCAACAAGGCCATCTGCACGGCAGACGGCGAGCTTATCGGAATTCTTTGCATCGGCAATGATATCACCAAGCGCAAAGAGCTTGAGGATCACCTGCGACAGGCCCAGAAAATGGAGGCCATGGGCACCTTGACCGGGGGCATAGCCCACGATTTCAACAATATTCTGGGGATTATCCTTGGCTATACCGAAATCGCCCAGCATCGGCTTTCCACAGAGGACCCTCTTCAGACCTTACTCGACGAAGTCAAGGCAGCCAGCCTGCGCGGCCGGGATGTTGTCAGCCAGCTCCTGAGCTTTTCCAGAAAAAAAGAACAGAAACAGCGTGTGATCGACATCCGCCCGGTGATTCAGGAAAGCCTGAAGATGCTTCGCTCAACCCTGCCCGCCACTATCGAATTCCAAACCTCGATCCCCTCGCAAAGCTTCTTGGTCGAAGGAAACAGCACCCAGATCCACCAGATTCTCATCAACCTCTGCACCAATGCCGCCCATGCCATGGAGGAAAACGGCGGCAGGCTGACAGTGGGCCTCGAGCAGGTTTCTCTCAGCCGTAAAGCCATTTTTTTCGGCACCTCTCTTCTCCCGGGGGAGTATACTAAGCTCTCAGTCCGCGACACCGGAGACGGGATCGAAGCACACGCCCTGCAACGCATCTTTGATCCCTATTACACCACAAAAGACGTGGATAAAGGGACCGGTATGGGCCTTTCCATTGCCCTGGGCATTGTCAAGGCCCATGGAGGCGGCATCAGAGCTGAAAGCCGAATCGGTGAAGGCACAACTTTTGATGTCTTCCTGCCCAGTGCTTCGGAGGAGACCCAGCCTGAGTCTCTGCAGGACAAGCAGTCCCTGCCCACTGGAACCGAACGAATCCTGTTTGTGGACGACGAGAGGATGCTGGTCGATCTGAACCAGGCCCGCTTGCAGTATTTAGGCTATACCGTCAGCAGTGAAGTTGACCCCCGGCAGGCGCTCCAACGCTTCCAATCCGATCCGGAAGGCTTTGAGCTGGTGATCACGGATATGGCCATGCCCGGAATGACCGGCGACAGGCTGGCCAGGGAAATCCTCCGTATCCGAAACGATATCCCGATCCTCCTCTGCACGGGTTTCAGTGAGCGCATCTCCAGAGAATCAGCCAAGGCGGCCGGTCTGGCCGGATATCTGGAAAAACCGGTGGAAATGCACACCCTGGCTGCAACGGTCCGCGAGGTCCTGAACACAGCACAACACCGGGATTGAAATTCTCAGACACTCAGAAAGCCAGAAAGGAGTCGGCTATGCAGTCATTCGGTTTGAAAGGGGGGCAATACCAGCCTTTGAACGATCAGCAGGTGCAAACCATCCATGAAGCAGCGTTGCGCATTCTGGAAACGACCGGGATCGGTTTTGAAAAGGAACTCGGCCCGATTGTCGACAGCCTGATTCAGGCCGGAGCCATGCCGGAGGCGACCGGTACGCGCCTGACCCTTCCCAGGGAATTGGTCCAGGCATGCCTGGAACTGGCGCCGGAACGGGTCGTGCTCTACAGCCGGGACGGCAAAAACGATCTGGATTTGAGCGAGGATAAGGTCCATCTGGGCACCGGAGGCGCCGCGGTCAAGATGCTGGACCTGGAGAGCGGCAAGGCCAGGCCGTCGACGCTTCAGGATCTCTTCGACATTGCCCGCCTGGTGGACGGACTGGAGAACATCCATTTTTTCCTCAGGCCCTGCATCCCCACGGACCTTGCTGATCCGGGCTATGACCTCAATGTCTTCTACACCTGCTTCAAAGGCACGACCAAACACGTCATGGCCGGGGTGAACACGGATCAAACCCTGCATGAAGTCCTGGAACTGGCCTCCATGCTGGCCGGGGACCGGCAGGCCCTGCAGGACAAGCCCTTTTTCTCCGTCATCACCTCCTTTGTGATCAGTCCGCTCAAGTTGAGCACCGGTCCGGTGAAGATCATGCTCGAATGCCTCAAAAACAAGATCCCGGTGGCCCTGTCCGGAGCTCCCATGGCCGGGTCCACTTCCCCCCTGACCATGGCCGGGACCCTGGCCCAGATCCACGCCGAACAACTGGCCGGGATCACCCTGGCCCAGGTGGCCGCCCCCGGGGCGCCGCTCCTGTATGGCGGCATCCCCGGCCGGGCCGATCTCCAGACCATGAACTACTGCGGCGGGGCCATCGAATGCGGCATGATGAACGGGGCCATCCATCAGTTGGCCCGGCATGTCCGGGTCCCCAATTACAATTCTTCCGGCTTGACCGACGCCAAGGTGCCGGACGCCCAGGCCGGCTGGGAAAAGGGCATGACCACCCTCCTGGCGGCCATGGCCGGTTCCAACTATATCCACCATGCCGCGGGCATGCTGGAGTCCATGATCTGTGTGGCTCTGGAGCAGTATGTCCTGGACGACGAGATCATCGGCATGGCCGCCCGGGTGCTCCGGGGCATCGACGTCGATGCCGAGCATCTCGCCCTGGAGGTTATCGATCAGGTCGGACCCGGCGGGGAATTCATGACCGCGGAGCACACCTTTGCGCATATGCGCAGCGAATATTTTGCCGGAAATCGGGTCACCGACCGCAGCAATCGCGACACCTGGATCAAGGCCGGGGAAAAAGACGCCTGGGCCAGGGCCAAAGACCTGGTAAAAGCAAAACTGGAGGCCGCCGGAGCAGGCTCTATTCCCGAAGATCTGGATGCAGCATTGCGGGAGCGCTTTGATCTCAAAACGCTTTAGTCAACTTCTGGTATAACGAGAGCGTTTGTGACAGCCAAGGTATTCGCAATGGGCCTTATAAGCGAAGCGTGAAAGGGAATATTTCCGGGAGGCCTCCATTGCAAAGAACCTGTCATGCACCATGTCAACTCTTGATACGTTCGAATAAGCAGACTCTCAATGGAGGCCGAGCGGAAATATGAGGCCCGGGAAAAAAGTCAAAGTCACCGGCATCCAGGCCGACTGGAAGCACCCCACCCATATCCGCTTCGGGGTGGAGCGCCTCAAGGAACTGCCCGACGTCTGCTGGAACCTGGGCGCCTGCTTCCCGCTCCTGGTGACCGACCAGGGGGTGGCCAAGCTGCCGGTGGTCCAGACCATCAGGTCTTTGAATCAAGAGCAGAGCATTGAAACCGGCCTCTTTTCGGCTCTTGCCGGTGAGCCGGATCAGGACTCTGTCCGCCAGGGGGCCGAATACTTTCGGAAACACGGACATGACTCCATCATTGCCATTGGCGGCGGCAGCGCCCTGGACGCGGGCAAGGCCATCGCCCTGGCCAGCGCCGTAGGCCCGAAAGGGCTGTGGTCCTATCGCACCGACAACCCGCATCCTCCCGGCCTGGCCAGAGCCATTCCGCCCATCATCGCGATTCCCACCACCACGGGCACCGGATCGGAAGTGGACGCCAATGCCGTGATCACCCAGACGGAGACGAGCCGTAAAATCAGCATCTTTCATCAGGAGCTCCTGCCCAAGGTGGTCATTGCCGATCCCACCCTGACCCGGCGCTTGAACCCCTTTTTAACGGCGGCCACCGGCATGGATGCCCTGTCCCACAACCTGGAGGCCCTCTGCAGTCCCGTCTTTCAGCCCATCCTGGACGGAATCGCCATTCATGCCCTGGGACTGATCAAGGACTGGCTGCCGAAGGCCTTTCACCAGGGACGCAATCTGGAAGCCAGGACCTACACCATGGCCGCCTCCATCATGGGGGCCATGGCCTTTGAAAAGGGACTGGGGGCGGCTCATGCCGTGGCCCATGCCCTGGGCTCCGCAGCCAAGATTCACCACGGCCGGGCTGTGGGGGCGCTTTTGCCCTTTGTCTTGAAAATGAACCAGCGGGCGGTCACCCCGAAAATGGGGCATCTGGCCCGGAACCTCGGTTTACCTGGACAGGATTATCAGGCGGTGCTCAACTGGATCCTGGATCTGCGCCAGGAACTCGGTCTGCCGGCTTCCCTGGGGGAACTCGGCATCAAGCAGGCCCACATCCCGGCCATTGTGGAAAGCGCCCTCACAGACGTGAACCTGTCCACGAACCCCATTCCGGTCACCGGGACTCAGCTTGAAAAGCTTGTGCTCAAGGCTGTACAGGGAAAGCTCTGATGCGGCTGCAAAAAATCCTTTTGCAGCCGCTAGAGGTCAGTGGTCAGAGATCAGAGGTCAGTAAATCCAGATGATTACAAGAACATTGAGTCACTCGGATCGTTTACTTCAGACTTTTTGCAGGTACGTCAGCTCTAGGAATTTTGGATTGGGGATTTCCGATTGCCGATTGCCGATTGATGATTGATGATTGGGGATCCAGAGCTCCTTACAGGACGCGTAAATTTCAAGGATTCTTTGGACATTTTGTGATATTTCTTGCCTCATATTGAGGTTTCAGGTGTCGGGTGTCAGCCCTGCCGCTGGCCGCAGACGTCCAGTTTATCGAAAAAGAAACTTTGAGTCACCTCCTCCGTCATTCCGGCGAAGGCCGGAATCCAGACTGAAAAAGCTGGACCCCGGTCCCGGATTGGGGTCCGGGATGACGTTCCTGCGCCGGGGTGACGGAAAAAGAAAAATTAAGTTTCATATCAGATTTTAACACCTTAATATAGCTATATCTTTCTTTTCCTCGTATGAAACTTCAATTGAAACCACGAACCAGCCACACAGTTCTCTTTCGCTCGAACGCTTCCGGCTCTTGGTTTTCTAAGGCTTGCTCTCGGGGAATCCCTGCCCCCTCCGGACTCTTTAATCTGTTCCTTGGAGGACCTGCCTTGCTTTATGAAAATTCATCTCGTTATTCAGGCTCAAAGCTGAGAACGCGGTCAGGTTTCCCCCGGCGAGCAAGCCTAAGAAAACCTAAGAACCTCCCAGCGAGGTCGCTCAAGAGAACCCTGTGGACGGTTCTCAATCTTGTCATGTATCGTACAACTGTAAGTTTCTTCACTGATCAAACTGGCAGTCGTTGTTTTAAAAAAAGCATAACAGCCTGGTAGTGTATTATGTTAAATATCAAATAATTATATGTCAGCCCTGCCAGAGGCAGGGCTGACACCAGAAACCTGACACCAAAAATCAGAAACCAAAAGGATGTCCAATTTGAAAAACATTCTAGACATTGTTCATTAGTGTAGAGCTTTAAGGTTCAACGACCTCATGTTGTTTTTCTCAATTTGTTGTCAAAATTGGTTCGATATATATCGCTCCATGGAGTCATTGACAACAAAGACGAATCACAGAGATCACATCGCCAGGATGGAAAAACACGCTTTTGGAGCGATATATGTGCGGAATCGTGGTCTACTTCGGTGACGCCCCCAACAGGATAAACAGGATCCTCACCGGGATGTGGGCCATCATGTACCGGGCCCCGGACAGTACCGGACTCGCCGTGCTCGGCGATGAACAGGAGGGGATCACAACCCGGAAAGCCGTGGGCTCAGTCCTGCAGTTCCTGGACATTCTCCAGGCAGATCCCGTGTACCCAGCAATCGAGACCGAGCTGTCCCAACTGCTGCTCCCCCCGGGAACCGGACCCGAGGGGTTTGTTCAAGCCCAGCAGGTCCTGCTGGGCTATGAAGGATTGGCGAAGGACGACACCCAGGATGCTCAGACCCAGGCATCCACTGCCCCCGCCTGGAATGCCATGCTGGACCAGAAACAGCAGATCAGTATCGAGCCGGGACAGATCGGCAGGGACGGCCGGCCGACAGTCTGGCGGGTGCGCTCGCCCAAAGACCTTTCCCAATGCCTCGAGACCCTGGTGGACGACTTTGATCTGCCCCCGCTTGCAGTGCGCTCCCTGATCAGGAATAGTCTGCAGCAGGTCCTGGAAAATCCGGAAAAGCCCGATTCCCTGCCTGTGACGGCGGAAGACGTTCTGGCGGAGTTTGACGTGGTCTTTGAAAGTGTCTCCGAGCACGAAAAAACTCCCCGGCCCATGCGCCTGAACTACGGCTGGGGCGGACGGGACCCCTTTGCCCGAAAATATCTCTGGCAGTACTTGAACAAGGCCTCCATCGCCATCAGTCCTGACCTGGACCGGGACGGGGTACGCAACCTGTTCCGGTTCCTGGACGCCGCCGTCATGAGCCGGACCGGCTCCCGGCCCGGATTGACCCCTGAAATCCAGACCATTTTTCACAATTACTGGCACACCGTGGGGGCCGGCCGGCCTGGAACACACTGGAAACACCTGTACCGGGCTGAAAAGGCGCTCAATGTCTACGGGCTGGCCGCGGCCGCTGTGCTGACCTGGCTGCAGCGGGAAGCCTACCTTCCGGCCCTAGGCGGCGAAGCGCAACAACAGACGTCCCTGCCTCCGGGCCATGTGCCCGGCAAGACCCATCCCGTTTTCCTGAACTGCTTCAGTCAGCCGGTCATGGCCCATGGACGCTGGGCCCTGCAGTCCGAAGTCAACGTCAAGAACACGCATCCCTTCACTGATGCGGCCCGGCAGCGCTGTGTGGCGGTCAACGGGCAGTTCAGCAGCGATGTTGAGGCCCGGGTCAAACTCTATCTGCAGCGGGTTGCCGGCATCGTCCTGGAAAGCGACAATTCCACTGAATTTCTGGCCCAGCTCTGGGGCCACTATCAGTCTGTTTTTGAGGACGAACAATACCGGAATCGCGTTATCCGCAATCAGGTCCTGCTTGCCCTGGACGATCTGGCGGTGGGCAGCCAGGCCCTTGATTATTCCGTGCACCACCAACTCCAGGGGAAATCCAGGGCCGAACTGGACAGGCTGGCCTTTATCCGGGCCTTGAAGGTCATGAGCCGGGAGGGCGGGCAGGTCGCGGCCGTGGGCATGAATGCCTCCTTGCCCAACGTCCTCTATGTTGGCGCGCACAATCGGCCGGTTTTCATTGCCCAGCGCCCCGAGACGGCCGAGTATATGGTTGTTTCAGATATCAACGCCGCTCTCGGCCTGTTCCCCCAGACCCTGATTCAAGAAAAAGCCCGGGAGCTGCGCACAAGCATGTCCGCTGATTCGCCGCAGGAGGCCGCCTCTGTTCACGAGGCCATCCTGGATACGTTCCGGGTCAAGGTCTATCCCTTGGAAGGCGAAGAGCTGTTTGCCGAAATCTCGCCATCGGTCCATGAACAGGGCGTCAAGCGGGAATTGCGGATCACGGACTTTGAGGGGGAACCCGCTTTGCAGATTGAACCCTTTTGGACACGCCTGAGCCCGGTCCAGATCAAAAAGGACCGGGACAAAACCTTTTATGAATCGCATCTCTATGAAATTCCGGAGCGGCTGTCCCAAATCCTGCAGACCTATCTATCGGAGGACTCCCCGGAGGCCCTTCCGAAATTCGAACTCAACAATCGGCTCCTGTCCAGACGCTTCGGCCGGGATCTGTCCAAACTGCGGCGGATTTTTCTCATCGGCATGGGCTCCACCTACAACATGGCCGCCATCGCCAAAAATCTGTTTCAGGAGGTGCTCCCGGAGTTGACCATTGTTGTGCTCAGCCCGGTGGAGATTGATGAAGTGGGCAAGACCGTGAACGCGGATCACGATCTTGCTGTGCTCCTGAGCTGGTCCGGCACCACGGCGGACATGGTCCGCCTGGCCAGACGACTCCTCCGGAACCAGGTCGTCTGCCTGGGCATCACGGAAAAGCCTTTCGCGGATCTGGGTCTCTTGGTGCGCAAAAGCGGCGGCCTGATAGCGGTGCTCAGCGGAGAAGAAGTCACCATTTCCGCGGTGAAGAGCAGCCCCTGTCTCTTGTTGTGTCTGGATCTGCTGGCTCTGTCCCTGGCCGGCCGATTGGGCTCTGCCCCTGAGGCCTGGGACATCCTGACGGCCATGCGTCACCTGCCGGACCAGCTCGAAGAGTTTATGAAGAGCGAATCCCTGCATGCCCTTTGCAAAGGCATGGCCGCTACTTACGGCCGGAGTCAGTGCCATGTGGTCATCGATGATGTGCATGCCTCCGGAACCGGGCCGGAAATCGCCATGAAGCTGGAAGAGAACAGCTGGCGCTCTATGGGGAAAACATTCGATTACAGGGATGTGGAGCTGAACCTGTTTCACAGCTGGAGTCAGGACAATCCGATTCTGATCAATATCACCAATCACTCCAGATCCCGGGAAGCCTGGCAGGTGGTGCAGGAACTGGAGGCAAGGCATCTGCCCTGGCTGGTCAGCACCTGCCTGCCCCCGGCCGAGCACCCGGCTTTGGAGCAGGCGGAAAGCCGCATCGCATTCATCCCGCAAACCATCCCTTTGTTGCAGCCGTTTCTGGATCTGCTGTTTGCCTTCTGGCTCGGGTTCTATTTCGGCCAGGCCCATGGCCGTCAGGCCGGGGATTTGCCGCGAAACAGGGCGAAATCCGTGACCGTGACCCGGGGCCGCTTCGGCAGGCAGCCCACGGTCTTCAGTGAAACCCGGAAGCTGGAACACAAAAATGCGCTCTGGTCCGAAGGCCTGGGCCGATCTGAGCTGGAGAATCGGCTTGCCCGGATCAGCCTCTGGGAGCAGCGCGCCCAAAATGCGTGGGAGCGCGACTATTACAAGGATTTGCGCGGGATCGGCCTTTTGCTGGCCGGGGACAATCCTCTGCTGGCCCTCCTCTCGGAATTGCCTGCCGATTTCAGCCGGCTGGCCGAGTTGATCATGAAGCAGCTGCCTGTAGACGGTGAGATCATCCTGATCCCTTTAGACAGAGGCGCGGATGCCACAGCCAGGAATGCGGCCAAACAATGGAGCCCCTTTTTGGGGTGCCCGATCCGGGTGGATTCGCCCGGCGCCAAGATTCCGGCCTTTCCCGAAGAGACCCTGGTCTGCGTCCTGGCCTCCAAAGTGCCCGAGGACAGGGTTCTGGAAAGCATCCTGTCCAAGGTCCCGGAGCATTTCCTGTGGTTCGGACCGGCCATTCAGCCCCTTTTCGCCGAAAAATTCCAGGCCTCTCTCGGCTGCTATCAACTGCTGATGGGACAATCCGCGTGTGAACATCTCCTGCTCTACGCCGGGCTGTCTCTTTTCCTGATTCGCATCTGGGAGGACTCTGATCCGCATAAAGCGACCATCATGAAAGAGCATTTTCAGCTGAGCGGACAGGTGATCGACACGGTGTTGAATGCCGCTGAACTGCAGGAGAGCATTCAGGAGACCTCGCGCAAAAACGCCGGATATCAGACCGGACTCCTGATCGGACCGGCTTCCGGCAACGGCGTGGCCTGGGTCGGCCGTTTCGATCAGTGCGGTTCCCGGGTCCTGGAATGGTATCAATTCGGGTCCTGCGCGCATGGGCCGGTGGTCACGGTGGATGATCAGGTGGAGGCCAACTTCATCGCCCTGGACCATCGCAGCGACCTGGTGGCGCGTGCCGGTGAAGAGACCGTGAAAGCTTGGGAGGCGCGATATCTGGGAGGAGAACCTGTTGACCGCTTTCTCGCGCAGCCCCGGGACTTCGAGCAGCAGGCCATTGTCTCCCCGTTTTTTGCCAGGGGCCGGTGGTATCTGCCTGAACTCCGCCCGGAGTACGATGTGGGCCGGGACAACTTGATCATTGTGGATGCCGGGAGTGAACGTTTTCTCGGACAAGCCCTGGATGAACTCTCGGCTTTCGGCTGCCGCTATGCCCGGCTGGTGCTCCTGACCCAGGAAGCCTTTGTAACAAGCGGCAAATTGGCTTCAATCCGGCATCATCCGGTCAGTCACCTGCTTGTCCTGCCGAATCTCTCCCGGGGAAGCACCACCGAGGCCATCTCCGACTTTCTGCTGCCCTTTGCCGTGGATGCGGTCGGGACGGCCATGGCCGCGGCAGATGTGGAGGATTGATTATTGACTATTGAATATTGACAATTGCAGATGTGAAGTCTTTTGCCATCACAGAAAGATTATGAAAAAACAGAAGGGGAAAACCGGTAATCTGAACGAATCCCTTGTGGAGGAGACCCTCCAGGAGGCTGCCGATACCTTTTTCGGCACCCGGCGGGATATTGAACAGGCGGTCCAGCTGTATCAGGACAAGGTGGACACCCTGCGCCGGTTTCAAAAAGGGGTTGCCGGCCGTCAGGCTGAACTCCATTTTTTGCTGTGCCGGGGCAAGGATGAGGCCGTATCCGGCTTTTACAGGACTGTGGGGGTGGATGCAACCCGGGTCCCGGTACCTGGGCCGGAATCCCCAGCGGATTTTGGGCAACTTCGGGTGCCTATAGGACTGTCGTTGAAGACACGCTACACCAAAGTGGTTCGAGCCGCCTACGCCCGTTTTGTGCAGGAAACCCGGGACTATATGCACGGCCGGTATTTTGACGATCCTGAAGATCCCCGCCGCAAGCGGATCACGGTGCATTACCATCAGTTGGAGCGCCTCTGCCGGGAGGTGAACAAACGGATTGAACAGGCCAATCAATACAACTCGCCGACGCAGATGCTGCAATTCTCCAAGCAGTTCGACATCGAAGGCTCGGAAAAAGAAGCCATCGTCGGGGTGCCGCTGCACTACAATCTGGATCAGGAATTGGCCTTTTCCCCAGTTGATTTTACCTGCGCCGTGCTGCCCGCCTATCCGGATTTTCCTCCCGAGGAACAGGTCAGGGCTCCCATCGCACACTATTGCGCCGATCTTGCGTCCGAATGTCCCGATGAAATCCGTTCAATTCTCAGGGAGGTCAAAGCGACCCAGAGAGATAAGAGATGAAAGGTGCGGCTGCGAAAAACCCTTTTGCAGCCGCCAGAGGTCAGTAAATCCAGAACGTTTCATTCCATGTTTCCCCTGTACTCATCCAATTCATTAAGGTACGTTGGAGCAGTATGGCGCAGGACGGGTCTGCAATGAGCGGTGTGAGCCAGAGGCAACGATTCCTGGATACCCTTTTGGGGGAGGGAAGCGACAGGTTTCCTTTTTTCGAACTGGAGCCCGACGCGGAAACCCTCGAACGATGGCACCGGGAGGGGTTTCCTTGGGGGGCGTCTTTTTCAAACTCTTTTCATCTGGAGCCACACCATTCCGTGGGCCTCACCCTCAGGAGTTATCCGTCTTTTCAGAAAGCACCAACTTAACATTCTAAGATCTTTGACATAGTTCTTCTTTAAGGCCCAAGAAATCAATGGCAGCCGCGTATACTGTGGATATTACAGCTTGGTAGATATCTTCGGCGTATTCTCCTGCTTGGCGCAGGCGATCAAGCACGTCACTCAAGATGC
>CAZUMF010000038.1:0-23738 GCA_964621385.1 uncultured Desulfohalobiaceae bacterium | reverse complement strand
CCATCCGCCCTTAATCCCTTGCCTTTGGCCCCTTTTCGGAACTTTAGTTTGCTAATTGATGGAGGAAGATTTGTAACGGGATGAAATTTTGAGCCTCGTGCTTATATTGGATATGGTGAATTGTCTGGAGTTCACCGTTTTTGAATACGGGCAGGAGGTGCGATCTCTTGCTCTCCGAGGCGTAGGCTCTACGAGCCGGAGGCCCGTTTTTTTAAAAGGTTTCAGGACGTTGTCAAACAAACGGGATCATTTGCCTTTGATCCTACAGAAAAACAAAGGCTGTGTCCCGTTTCATTAATGAAAGTTAAGCTTACTTAAAATCCTCTGAAAGTTTTTATTACGATAAAACTCGATTTTTCATAGAAAATCGAACGATAACGAAAAAAAGCTCAAGAAAACGTAAAAAACAAGGAGCTTGTAACACTCTGAAATGAGGCAAGTTTTTTGAAGGACCCTGAAAAGGGTTGCTTGGCGTGGCTTTGCTGGCGGTTTGAAAATTTACGAGCAAAAAGTTGGATGTCAAGGCCAATGTTGGTGGGTTGAAAATCAAATGGTGGGTTGAAATCGCCCGGCGGTAAAAGGCTGGGAGTTATTAAATTACCTCGAGAACCTAGAACAAGGCATAAACGGAGTTTTCATAGTTTCTTGTCCTGCTTTCAAAGGATGTCATAGCTATGGTTATACAATTGAGGAAGCTATTGAAAATATAACTGAGGCAATTGAGGTCTATATGATTTAGAAATGGAACCCAGTGATTTTGGTCATGAAAAAAGTAAGTATAGGCGGCAGGCGCCGGCCTTTCCATTGCTCCTCTCCGCGCCTCCGCGCCTCGAGTGAGTCGCCGCCTGCGCGAGCGAATCCTCGCCTGCCCGGCATTCACCCGGCACTCAAAAGAGAATTGTTGATCAGCAAATGTCGAGCCAAGACAATACCTTTACACACATACCTCGGGGAGCATGTTGAGTGCCGGGTGAGTGCGGGGAGCGGGTGGTTAGACATTCTTTTTTCTTCGTGGACAGAATTGACCGAGATCCGAAGAAAGATTACAATGCAATCAAATTGACTGCATTGTGAGGTGTGCTATGCAACTGACCATTCGCATGTCGGATGAATACAAGGCCAGAATCGAAGAGCTTGCTTTGCGGACCGGGCTTAAGAAGTCGGATATCGCTATACTGGCCGTCAAGAAGTATGTCGAAGAGTATTTTGACCAGGACCAGGACGGTCATCCGTATGAAAAAGCCCAAGACTTGATTGGGGTAGCGAGCAGCGGAATACCTGACCTTGGTACCAATCACCGACGTCATCTTCTCAACCGGATAAGGAAAGAAAGTAGGTGAAAGCCCTGTTGGACACCGGGCCGTGGGTCGCGCTCATCGACAAGAGTGAGACGGTTCATACCAAGTGTGTGCAGTGGTTTTCTCAATTTTCCGGCAGGCTCTATTCTACCGAGCCAGTTCTGACAGAAGTTCTCTACCTTCTCAATTTTTCGCTTCAGGCCCAGCAGGCGGCCTTGGACTATGTTCTCAGGGATGTGGTCTCCCTTGTACCTTTAGATGTCCAATCACTCAGCCAGACCAGAGCACTCATGGAAAAGTATGCAGACCTGCCCATGGACTTTGCCGATGCCACTTTGGTCTGTTTGGCGGCTGAATCCGGGATCTTGAATATTGCCACCCTGGATCAGCGGGACTTATCCATCTACAGGACACCAGATCAAAAAACATTTCATTTGCTTCCTGATTAAAAAATCACAGTAAGGAAAGAGTAAAGAATTCTTCACCACGGCGAGCACGGCGTAATGAGTCGGCAGACCTCTTGGATTGACAAAATCTCTTGTGTGTATATCATATTGGTACACAGCAAGGAGGTAAACCATGCCCAAGACAGCAACAACCCATGCCCGCATGGACCCGGTAATCAAACAAGAAGCGGAGCGGATCATAAAAAGGATGGGTCTGTCCATTTCGTCAGCCCATGAGTTGTTTTATCGTCAGATCATTGCTCATCAGGGGATTCCTTTTGAACTGCACGTACCGAACACGGATATCCGCCAATCCATGGATGAAGCCAGAAATGGCATTGGAAAAAGTTACGATACGGTACAAGACATGTTTGATGATCTTTAAATGCTGCCCATACGTCCCACCTTATTGAGTGAAGAATTGCTTGTCCACGAATCGCACGAATCAACACGAATACATAAAATATAAATCCGAAATTCGAAGTACGAAATTCGAAACAAATTCGAATGACAAAAATCTTAAATTCTAAACACAAACGAATCAACGATTAACGAATAACAGAGAAGAAGAGCAATGTTTTTTGTCCGGCCTGATCGGCCGAGCAAAAGCAGTCATCCGCCGAAGCGCCGGATACCTGCAGATCACCTCAACAATGACGCTCCAATTGCCGTTCAGGATCGAGCGAGATGCCAGTGTTTGTCTTTCGCTGACCTCTCTTGTGAAACTTCACGTAAGGTATTGAAGTTTCAGACTCGATCAGACTAGCCATGGCCAGAGGCGCCGCTCGTATGAAACTTCATTTGTTTTCAAAAAGGCAGGGCTGACCTCTGACTTCTGATCTCTGATATCTGTGATATCTGCCTCGCCGCCAGGCGATCGATCTTTCTGCAGGCCGACCTGCCCTATGAAACATTTACCCCATGAAATATTGCTATAGCAATCAGGGACCACCGGATTTCATCGGGGGACGAAGCGTCCTGCACAGCAGGGTTTCATCAGGGTCAGGCCTGTGGAAAAATTCGAGTAGATTCGAGAGTTACTTTTAACCTGAACGGTTGAAGCTAACGAAGGTTATTAAATTACCTCTGGACAGAATTGACTAAGGTCCGAGAAAAATATTACTTTGTAATCAAATTGACTAGATGAGGAATTCAGAATGAATGCAAATGTAAACAATTTACTTGAAGAATTCCAGAAACTTCCTCTTGATGATAAGGAATATTTAACTGAAATTATGTTGAAACAAATTAGAGAGGTAAAAAGGGAATCTCTTGTTGCACGAGTAAGCGAAGCCAGAGAAAGCTATAATCAAGGAAAATCCAAATCCGGATCATTGAAGGATTTAATGGAGGACCTGGAAAATGATTGATTTTGGAACTCATGATGAAGTCTATTAAATAAACCCAAGTGGCTAACCATGAAGTCATGAAGTAATGAAGGACAAGAAAAGAGAGAATAGGGAAGAAAAGAGGAGCTCACGGTGCCAGAAATCAATGCGCTTTGCACTTCGTGCAAACCACTCTGCCGATTGCCTCGCCTTCGACGAAAAAAACAGGTTTTATACCTCTTTGCGGCAGCAAGCACCTGGCTGGTTTCGGCTCTGCCGAAAGCAACCAGGTTCCCTCTTACGCTGTGCTCCGTCGCCTGCCCGGCACCCATAGTTTAAAACCAATTTTCCAATATACCAATTTTCCAATCCACTAAGATCGACTGTTATTCCTGTGTCCAAGCATCCTGGCTTATGTGGCCAATTTTCTAATTTTCTGATTCCCAATTTTTTCTAGGGCCGGCCTACAAGCCTCGCAGCATCCAAGCCTTTTATCCTACATATGAAAATCCTCTACCACCACAGAACAAGAGCCGAAGATGCCCAGGGTGTGCACATACAGGAAATGGTCAAAGCTTTTCAACGTCAAGGTCACGAAGTCTTCGTGGCCGGGTTGATCAGCCCTGACAAAAGTACTGGGAGGTCATCTTATTCCAGCTTCATCGGCAGAATGACTGTCAAAGCCCCTTACTGGCTCTATGAAGTGATGGAGCTAGTGTATAACCTCTATGCTTTTTATTATCTGTGCAGACGGACCAAAAAATTTCGCCCGGACGTGATCTATGAACGCTATGCCATCTTCACCTTTGCCGGACTTATAGTCGCCAGGCTGTTTAAGATCCCGTTCATTCTGGAAGTAAACGCCCCTCTGGCCTTAGAAAAAAAGAAATACACAAAGCTCTTTTTTGCCAGAACGGCCAATATTATCGAGCGCTATGTCTGTTCAAAGGCCTTTAAAACAATTGTGGTCTCGACTCCCCTCAAAAAAATCATGCAGGAAAACGGGGTCCTGGAAGAGAAGCTTGTGGTCATTCCCAACGGCGTCAATACGGAGGTCTTTTATCCTGAAATCGATGGCACGCCTGTTCGAGACAGGTATGGGTTGAACGGCAAGATTGTTCTCGGTTTTGTGGGATGGATGCGTGAGTGGCACGGTTTGGAGGATCTGCTCAGGCTCTATGTTGATCACCAGATGGACAAGAAAAATATTCACCTTCTGCTCATAGGCGATGGCCCGGCGTTAGGTGCTCTTCAGGAATTTGCCAAGAAATCCGGAATACTCAATCAAGGGGTTACGTTAACAGGGGCTGTTCCCAGAGATGATATCCCTCAGTATATCGCGGCCTTTGATCTGGCCTTGCAACCTGATTCCACCGACTATGCCTGCCCGATCAAGCTTGTCGAGTACATGGGAATGGGCAAGGGGGCCATTGCACCGGATAAATCCAATATCCGGGAGATGCTATCGGACGATTACCCCGGTCTGTTCCAAGCTGGCAACTGGCAGAGCATGGCTGAGATTATTTTAAAAAATTCATCCGGTAAAGAAAAGGCTAGAGCTTTAGGCGAACAAGCCTATCAAAGGCTCAAGCGCAGAAAATTTTTTTGGACAGAGAATGTCACCCGTGTTTTGGCATTGCTACAGGCTGAGGAAAGCTCTCCAGGAAAGCACTCACAAATAGGTCCGAAGAAGAGATACGGGAGGGACGAAGTGACTGAGTGGATGAGTGACTGAGAGACGGAGTGACGAAGTGAAGGGGGGACTGAGAGACGAAGCAGGGAGAGAAGAAGGGACGAAGAGACTAAGTGATGGAGAGACTGAGAGAGAAGCAAGGAGAGAAGAAGGGACGAAGAGACTAAGTGATGGAGAGACTGAGAGAGAAGGGGGGGACTGAGAGAAGAGAAAGAAAAGAGGGACGGAGAGACGAAGAGACGGAGAGACGGAGGGACGGAGAGACGGAGGGACGGAGAGACGGCGGAGTGGTGAATGAAAATTCGATCGCATACTGAACTCGATGTCTATAATATGGCATTCAAGGCTGCAATGGAGATATTTGAATTAACCAAAGAATTTCCTAAGGAAGAAAGATTTTCATTGACTGATCAGATAAGGCGTTCTTCAAGATCTGTTTGCTCCAATACTGCTGAAGCTTTCCGGAAAAGGAAATACCCGAAATCCTTTGTTGCAAAGCTTTCAGATGCTGAAGGTGAAGCAGCGGAAACCCAGGTTTGGCTTAGTTTTTCCCTGAATTGTCAATATATTGACAACAGTACTTTTCAGAAATTCAATAACACCTATGAACAAATAATCGGCAAGCTGGTCAACATGGCTATGAAGCCGGAAAACTGGACCTATTGAAGAAGGACAGTCCCTCTTCGTCCCTAAGTCTCTCTTTCGCTCAGTCTCTTAGTCACTTAGCCACTTTTGGTCCCTTCGTCCCTCTTCATCCCTCAGTCACTCAGTCACTCAGTCCCTCAGTCACTCAGTCCCTCAGTCACTCAGTCTCTTAGTCACTCAGCCTCTTAGTCACTCAGCCACTTTTGGTCCCTTCGCCGTTCGTCTCTCAGTCTCCCTTCGTCCCTCTTCGTCCGTGATACAGACACAGACACCGACACTGGTAACATAACAATGAAAATACACACTCCCTTCGGCGGCTTTCTTGCCATCAGGTCCGCATCAGATACCATTCAGGAAACGGCTCACAATTTGTATGCCACAGGAGCTGACTTATTCCGTCCAGACAGTTCCCAAATCCTCCTGGCCGCCTGGAAGCAGTTCCCTGGTCAGGGGCTCTGGCACAGCGAGCAGGGAGCTGTGGCCTACGACCTCGACTTTACCAACCGGACCGACCTCCTGGCCAGAATAGAGACACCCCGAAATTCAGACATCGAACAGGGGGAGCTCCTCTGGCAGCTCTATGAAAAATTCGGGCTTGAGTTTCTGGACGCCCTCCGCGGCCAGTTCGGGTTCGCCCTCTGGGAAAAACGCAGCGATACCCTGATCGTGGCCACCGATCCCTACGGGATCCGCCCGGTGGTTTATTCAAATCTATCCCAGGGCCTGATCGCCGGGACCAGGATTCGGCACCTCATGCATTATCCTGGCCTGAACCGCGAGATCAACCCTGAGGCCATCTACCACTACCTCTTCTTCGAGGCCATCCCCACGCCATACACTATCTACAAAGACGTCAACAAGCTGGAGCCGGGCTCGGCCCTTATCGCTGCAAATGAGAAAGTGCGGCAGCACATCTACTACGATATCCGCTACAATCCTGAAGACAATGGCAGCGAGCCGTACTGGAGAAAGCGGATCTTTGACGAGGTGGACAGGGCGGTGGCCAGGTTCGTGCCCCTCTCCGACCCGGAAACGACTGGATGCTACCTCTCCGGAGGCACGGATTCCAGCTCGATCAGCGGTCTGTATACTAAACACGCCGGCCGGCCGGCCAAAACATTTTCCATTGGTTTTGATGATCCGTATTACAATGAAATGGAGTATGCCCACCTTGCCGCAGATCATTTCGGGACCGAGCAGCATGACTACTATGTCACTCCGGCAGATGTTTTGGAGCTCTTAAGGCATCTGCCTGTCGTTTATGATGAACCCTTTGGGAATTCTTCGGTCGTGCCCGCCTTTTTTTGTGCCCGATCTGCAAGAAATGCGGGTGTGGAAAGACTCCTCGGGGGAGACGGCGGTGACGAAATATTCGGTGGCAATGAGCGTTATGTGACCAATCTGGTCTTTGAGCTTTACCATGCTATTCCTGCCTGGGCTAGGGCTGTCTTGGAACCGACAGTACAGTATCTTCCAGACACAAGCCTGCTCTACAAAGCCAAACGGTATCTCAGGCGTGCCAATATTCCCAATCCGCAGCGTTTCTATTCATACAATCTGCTGTTCGAAACTTCACCGCAGGAGATCTTTCAGCAGGAATTCCTTGATCATGTCGACCCCGACTGCTTTTTAAGGCTTGCTCAATCCCATTTTGACCGGGTGCAATCTGCCCATATCACAAATCGCCTGCTCTATCTGGACATGAAGTTCACGATCACAGACAATGATCTGCGCAAAGTCACGCAAATGGCTGAAGCGGCGGGAATCTGGCCTCAATACCCGTTCCTTAACCGGGACCTTGTCGACTTCACCACAACCATTCCCCCTGACTTGAAAGTCAAATGGAAAAAGAACAGGTATATTTTCAAGCAGGCGATGGCAGATTTTCTCCCTCGGGGCATCATCGACAAGAAAAAACATGGCATGGGACTCCCGGTAGCCCCGTGGTTCAAGAAGGATCAGGATTTGAAGACTCTTCTCGAGGATACTCTTCTATTCGGTACTCCGAAAATAACCCGATTCATCAGGCCTCATTTCTTGCAGGAAATGATGAGGAGTTTCGATGAAGACACTACTTCGTATTATGGAAGCAATTTGTGGATATTTCTCATCTTGGAGCTTTGGCTCCAGGAACATGAAGGATGAGGACTCTCATGAGACGCAATGTAAAGATGGTATGCTTGGTTGTTGTCTTGATCTTGACGGCATATGCAGATGCAGGCGCTGAGATGAGCTCGTCTCAGGTGCTTGTTCTGTTTAACAAAGACTGGAAAGGTGATCATCCGCTGTCTCAACCCGGCCAGGACTCCAAAGAGGTGGCCGAACACTATGTCAGGATGCACACCGATCCAAAGACCGGGGAACAACCCTATCTCCTGGGACTGCATTGCGTCCATGGGGCCGGGCACTTGAACAGGCCCCATTTACGGGAGCGAAGTCACGACAACACATCAGGTGTGGTCCTGAAGACACTCAAGCGGCAGATATCCGCGACTGATACGATGCGGGACGGACGTCTGGTGGAGTTCAGTCTTCCAGGACAGCCCGCGAACTGGAATCTGGATTCGTTCAATCTGTATCTGAGTTCGAAATTTGGCACGCTGGACCAGCGGGTGACTGTGATCAGTGATGGAGAAAACCGGTATCCGGATCAGGTCCAGTTCAAACGCCAAGGACCCTGGACGGTTCGGCTCAATGGATCCCGTTTTCGCCGGGGGTCGTTCACCGTCTTTGCAAGCTGCAAGGATACGAAAGGCCAGTCCCACCAATGGCAAGCCGGTTACAAAGACGTTCGGGATATCATATGCACCAGAACCGGTCCGGACAAGACACGGGACGATAAGCACTTTCTGGACGATGTGGCCCAGACGGTCAAAGGCTTTTTAACAGATTCGAAACACGCCAGACCGGATGGAACCCTGCTCAAAGATCACATTCTCTTTATAGTGATTAGCTATGGTTTGCCCAAAACCGCGCTGGCCAGGTATGGCATCGCCAGGGGTATCACCCGATCGTCTCAAGGGTTCGGCTCCATTGTCTCCTTGGAACAACGTTTGCAACTGCTCTTTTACGATTTGGAGGAGGTCATGGGGTTCACCCCCAAACCCCATCGTTTTCAATCAGGTGATCGTTTTACACGTTTCTATTTTCGGGCTCTGCAGGCCTGGCCTTTGTACGGGCAGGCCGCCAACCCTTTCCTGCATCCGAAAGTGTACAAGCTTTCTAAAAAAGAACTTGGTGATCCTGAAGAAATCCTGCGTTTCACAGCCCGGAACAGAAAAAAACATCCCAAGCGCCATCTCTATTTCAGCATGCGCCTTGATGCTCAATCGGCAATGCAGGCCAGGGGATTAATTGATCGAGCCGTGTATGCCTCCTGCTATGGTGGTCCAGAAATGGGCACGCTGTCAGCATCAGACTTGAGCAGGTCCAAGGAAAGGGTGGGCTGGCTCGATCAAAACAGGGCCGCACAATCGTACTGGAGCCGAGGATATAGATTTCTTTACTATAAACCCTCCAGCAGTCGCCGTTTGGTCCTTTTTCCGCTGCAGGCTGGGCAAGGTTTTTTCAACATTGAGAAAGTCTTCCTGCCCGGCGGATTGGATGTAGTGATTGAATCTCATCAGGGATGGAACAGAGAGAGTTCCCATTTTTTCAAGATGCTGAAAAAGGGAGTTACTGTTACAGCAGCAGCGGGCAGAGTCTACAGCGGGGCTCCCCACATCCACAACCAGAGTTTTTGGGACGACAATGTTTTGCACGCCTGTTTTCTCAAGGGGTGGACCATCGGTGAATCTCTGCTGCACACTCAGGTGCACTTGGAGTGGATCACCTCCTTTATCGGCGATCCTCTATACCGGCTCCCTGGCCGGCCCGGTTTGGACAGGGTTGCCCCCCAGCCAGACACTGAAAATGGGATCCGCTTCATAAAACAGACCGGCTCAAAAAGGGGTGTAATTTACAGTGTCATAGCGAATCTTGACCACACTGCAATAAGACCAGAAGTCGCTCAAATGCGGGTGTATGATCAGAATGACCGTTCAAAGACCATAGGGGTAAGCCAGTCATTTCTGGCCAGACCTCGGGCGGACGTAACCCGGCTGCCGGAGTCCGGGAGCGTGGTAGTGGAATTGATTGACCCCTTTGGGAACAGAAATACAGTGAGTAGGCCCGTGGGTTGGGTTCAATCCCAGAATTGAAAACAGTTCGGGCTAGATGAATTCAACATGCAATCTCTGCTCTTTAGCAAAAATAATGCAGGACAGTCTCAACACAGCAAGTTTTGAAAGGAATTTTCGGGTCGGTGTGGTCGGCCCTTTTCCTCCCCCCTGGGATGGTATGGGCAACCAGACGGCTCAATTGGTCCGCCTGCTTCGATCTGAAGGGATTCAAACAGATACGGTCAGGATCAACGAACCGTACTGCCCTGTTTGGATCTCCAGGCTCAGGGGTGTGAGAGCCTTGTTTCGTCTCATTCCCTATATGAGCAGACTTTGGAAACTTGCCAAAAAAGCGGAGGTTGTCCATGTAATAGCCAATTCGGGCTGGTCCTGGTATCTGTTTGCTGCGCCCGCCATTTGGGTTGCCTCCATTCGCCGCTGTCCTGTGGTGCTGCATTACAGGGGCGGCAGAGCTGATCAGTTCCTCAAAAAAAATATCACCTTGGTCCGTCCCGCATTGCAGAGAGTTCACACTCTGGTTGTGCCCTCTTCATTTCTGCAAAAGGTATTTGCCGATAACGGAGTGAAGGCCAGAGTCATCCCCAATGTGATCGACATTGGGAGGTTCAGACCAAAAGGAGTGAACAAACCTGAACACTCAGGGCCGCAACCGACATGCGAAGATTGCGGACAAAAGGAAGATACAGGTCTGCAATCGCCCAGTGCGAATTCCGGACCGCACATCATTGTCACCCGCAAGTTGGAGCCTGTTTATGATATTGAGACTGTGATTCGTGCCTTTGACCTCATTCGTCAGGAAAAGCAGTCTGCCCGGTTGACCATTGCAGGAAAAGGCCCTGAAAAGGTAAAGCTGCAGCATTTGGTCCAAGAGCTTGGACTCAGTGGATCGGTTTTTTTTGCAGGTGAAATCAGCAGTCAGGAGATCGCAGAATTGTATGACAGGGCTGACTTGATGCTCAATGCAAGCAGGGTGGACAATATGCCCAATTCCATTCTGGAAGCTTTGGCTTCTCATGTGCCAGTGGTTTCCACCAATGCCGGAGGCATTCCTTATATGGTCTCTGATGAAGAACACGCCCTTCTCGCTCCGGTACAGGATTATGAGGCGCTGGCTGAAAAGAGTCTTAGGGTACTCAACAATATTGAACTCAGGGAGAAATTGTTGGTCAATGGATTCAAATTGGTCAATCAATGCACTTGGGATGAGGTGAAGAAACAGCTCTTTCATGAATATCATGCTGCTATAGCCGGCGGTCATCCTTGTGGGGGGCTGAAAACATGCGTATAACACTCGCCGATTGCTTGAGGAACTCAGCTGCACGGTACCCGAACAAACCGTTTCTTGTTCACAAGGGCCGCTCTTTGTCTTTTGCAGCGGTTTGCAACGAAGTCGCACAATTGGCCTCACAATTGATTTCTCTCGGGCTTTCAAAGAACGACCGTGTTGTTGTCTATATGGAGAAATCACCTGAAGAGGCGGTTTCAATATTTGCCATCCAGCTGGCCGGTGGAGTGTTCATTGATGTCAGCGCCCAGCATAAGCCCCAGCAGCTCGCATACATCATCCAGGACTCCGGCGCTTCTGTCCTGCTGACAACGAGTCAGAAGCTCCCTCAGCTCAGAGATTGCCTGCGACAATGTTCCACATTGCAGTCGGTGGTCATCCCAGGTGAAAAAAGTGTTCAGGAAGACATGCCCATCCCGGTCATTTCGCATGCCTTCTGGGAAGGATCATCCACAAGCACTGCCTGGCCCAAAACTACGGAAAAAGACGTCGGGGCCATCATTTACACCTCCGGGAGCACCGGAAAGCCGAAAGGCGTAGTGCTTTCGCATCGGAATTTGGTGGCCGGTGCGGAAAGCGTCTGCGGGTATTTGGAGAACACTTCCGAGGATCGCATTTTGAGTGTGCTCCCTTTCAGCTTCGACTATGGACTGAATCAGCTCACTACGAGCGCTCTGTGCGGCTGCACCTGCGTTCTGCTCAACTATCTTTTCCCCAACGACATCCTGAAGGCGCTTGGTGCCCACAGCATAACCGGATTAGGGCTGATTCCTCCATTGTGGATGCAGCTTCTGCAAAAAGAATGGAATCAAGCCCAGGCTCCTGCTCTTCGCTACATCACCAATACAGGGGGGGCACTCCCGGAGGCTGCGGTTCGGAAACTGCGAACACGCTTGCCGCAAACCTCCATCTTCCTCATGTACGGCTTGACCGAAGCTTTCCGGGCCACCTACCTTCCTCCGGATCAGGTGGAAAAGCGACCGACGAGCATCGGAAAAGCCATCCCCAATGCCGAGATCTGGGTTTTGAATCAGAAGATGGAGCATTGCAGGCCTGGTGAAGAAGGGGAACTGGTACAACGGGGAAGCCATGTTGCCTTGGGGTATTGGAACAGACCAGAGGAAACAGCGAAACGCTTTCGAAACAATCCCTTTTCCCTTTCCGGGCAACCCATGCCCGAAAAAGTCGTTTTTTCCGGGGACAGGGTGACCAAGGACGAGGAGGGCTTCCTCTATTTTGTCTGCCGCCCTGACGATATGATCAAGACCTCAGGGTACAGGGTCAGCCCGACAGAAATAGAAGAAGTCTTGTACAGTACGGGTGAAGTCAAACATGCAGCTGTCTTCGGCTTGGCAGACGATATTCTGGGATCAATTGTGGTCGCCGTGATCTCGGCCAGGGATGGGCGGACTCCTGATCCAAAAAAATTGTTGAATGCCTGCCGGGAGAATCTGGCCAACTACATGGTGCCCCGAGAAATTTTCATTTGGGAGGAGCTTCCCCTTAATGCGAACGGGAAGATTGACCGCAGCCTGGTTCGGTCCCTTTTGCAGCAGGAACAAATGCCTCTCAAGGCGTGAAAGGATTCATTGAAGGCAGATACAAGCCGCAATTTATGCCAACATCTGATAAAAACTTAAGATAGTGCAGCGGATGATCATCAGATTCTTGAGAAAATGCAAATCATCCCTCGATTTTGGCTGGGAGACTTACAAGTATTCCGGTTACTATCGTCCGGATGGGAGTGAGTCGAGTCCCGACCTCCACCTTGCCGAAGCCCTTGATTGGTTGAAGCGGGCCCAGGACAGCGGCCAGGACCGAGGCGTTTCCTATGGTGCCAGGTTCGGTGGGGACTTTTTGGCCAGTTATCCGGAAACAACAGGATACATCATCCCCACTTTTCTCAGATTGGCCCGACAGACCGCAAATCAGGATCTTCACAAGAGAGCGGAGGAGATGGGTCTCTGGGAGATGCAAATTCAACTGGCATGCGGTGCGGTCATGGGCGGCCGGGTCGACAGCCAGCCCACTCCGGCTATGTTCAATACCGGCCAGGTCCTCCTTGGCTGGTCGGCCCTGCTGGCAGACACCGGGGACCAGCGTTTTGTCTCGGCAGGCCGCCGGGCAGCAGACTGGATGTGCGCTGCACAGAAGGATGATGGATCCTGGGATGTCGGCAACTCGTTGTTTGCAGACCAGCAGGCAACCGTTTACAATGTCAAGGCGGCCTGGGGGCTTGGACTCTTTGGTCTGCTCGTGGGGAATGAGCAATACGTAAAATGCGCCTGTCAAGCCGCTGAATATGCCCTTCTACGGCAAGAAGACAACGGCTGGTTCCACGAATGCTGTCTCACCGATCCGTCGAAACCATTGCTGCACACCCTCGCCTACACCATGCAGGGATTGCTGGAGTTGGGCCTGCTGACCGGGAACAGGGAGTACCTGCTCGGGGTCAGGCGCACTGCCGACAGTCTGATCCAAATCTTGCAGCCCAGCGGTTTCCTTCCCGGCAGGTTGAACCGGGATTTTTCCCCGGCGGTTTCCTGGTGCTGCTTGACTGGAAGCGCCCAGACAGCAATCGTCCTTTTTCAGCTCTTTAAGCTGACCGGACAAAGGCAGTATCGAGACGCTGCCGATAGCCTGCTCGATTATTTGCTTGCCCGCCATGATATTCGGTCCGATCACCCGTCGGTTCGCGGCGGTATTCCCGGCTCCTGGCCGGTGAATGGCGCCTATGGTCGGTTCATGATCCTGAACTGGGCCACCAAATTCTTTATCGATGCCATGATTGCAAAGAAGCTCATTGACGACCCAGATCCCCGGATCAGCTCGCATCCCATAGACATGTCCCGGTTCAAGCCTGGAGAACTCGGGAATTGACCAGGAGAGTGCTTTGCCGCCTGTGTTATCTCGTACAGCTGATCTGAAAGCTCTGCTAAAGAAGTCATGCAGACGATATGCCAATCGAATGTTCAAAAGAACAACCAGAGAAATGTTGCTGCGGGACCTGGTTTCACTTGGCCTGCAGGAAGGGGATCTGGTCTGCGTGCACAGCTCCTTGAAAGGCTTCGGCCATCTCGTAGGCGGGGCGATGACGGTTATCTCGGCCATCAACGAGGTCATAGGCCCACAAGGCACGTTGGTCATGCCCACCTTCAACGGGGGACAGTCGACCTTTGCCTATGTCAGCTCCAACCCCGAGCCTTTCGATCCAGAATCAACCCCGGCCACAACCGGTCAGTTGCCCAACCTTTTTCGGCAACTGCCGAACACATTGCGCAGCCTGCATCCTACCCATTCGGTGGCTGCCTCAGGTCCATTGGCTGATCGGATTACTGAGTCCCATCATCTTTCAACAACTCCTTTTGGAGATGAAACACCTTACGCCAGGCTTGTGACCCTCAAGGCCAAAGTGCTCCTCTTGAACACCAATGGAAACAGCATCCTGCACCGCCTACAGGAAATGGTCGACTGGCCGAATCTCTTTGTTCAAGGCGATTGCGAACTGCCCCTCCGGGTCAATGGAACCATTCAGCGCTGTTCAACCCGGGTTCACTCTCCTGGGCCGTTCAGCCATGTGTTATTACCGGCACAGGAATCAGAAGATTTTCGCTTGCTGCTGCTGCCGGACTACGCGTATGCCTACAACCCGAACGGCAGAACCCAGTCTGTGCTCAATTCTTTGCATCCAGAGGTGGCGTCCTGGTACTACGAGCGGTGTTCCCAGTTCCGTCACCAGAAAGTGGTCCAAGAGGGCCCGGCGGGACATGGCAGGGCTGCACTGATCAGGACTCAGCCGTTTGTCTCTGTCATCCGCAATGACCTTGAAGAGCATCTCTTGCAGCATCGCTGGATGTATACTCCTAAGAGGCTCAAGGCTCTTTGTCAGAAGCAGGATGAGGCGTTCAAAAGGGCCGGATTTGCATAGGATCCCACATTTGACCAGCGATAAAGCCACGAATCAATCATGACACACAAAGCCCTGCAGAATGTTGTAGCCTTTTGGCAGGTCATCAACAACCAGTTGATGCTCGGCCCGAAGAAAGTGGCAGACGTTGCCGACGAGCACGGCACCCCGTTCTACGCCTATGACCTCCAAATTGCTCAATCGAAACTGGACCGACTTCGAGCGGCTCTGCCCGCGGAGATCGGAATCCACTACGCCATCAAGGCAAATCCCCACCCGGCAGTGATTGAGATGTTTGGTCAATCCGGGTGCGGTTTCGATGTAGCTTCAGCCGGAGAGCTGCTGACCGCCTTAAGTAGCGGCGTCGAACCGAGTGTGATCGGTTTTGCAGGTCCGGGCAAGCGGCCTGAGGAAATCCGCCTGGCCTGCCGGAAAGGCATCGGCAGCTTAAATGTCGAGAGTGAACAGGAGCTGTTTCTGGCCGATCGCATAGCTCAAGAGCAAGGAAAAAAGCTGCATACATCTTTGCGCATCAACCCCCAATTTGACCTTCAAGGCTCCGGCATGCGCATGGGCGGTGGACCAAAGCAGTTCGGCATTGATCAAGAGCAAGCCGCTGCCATTTTGAAGCGGTTTCGTGAATGGCCGAATCTCGACTTCTTGGGTTTTCACATCTTTGCAGGCTCCCAGAACCTCAAGGCGGATTCGATTACACAAGCCCTGACCGGCGCTATGGAAATTGTCGACGGTTTTCTTCCCGATTGCCCCCGGAGACCGCAGTTCGTCAATCTCGGGGGTGGATTCGGCATCCCCTATTTTTTCGCTGACGAGGAACTGGATATCGAAGCGGTGGGCACAGCCCTCAAGCAAATCAAGACCCGGAAAATCGATCATCTTCAGGATATTTCTCTGGCTGTGGAGACTGGCAGGTACCTGGTGGGTGAATGCGGGATCTATGTCACCAGGATCCTCTACCGCAAGGAATCCAGAGGGGAAGTCTTTCTGGTCTGTGATGGGGGGATGCATCATCATCTGGCCGCCTCCGGCAATTTCGGCCAGGTGATCAAAAAGAACTTTCCCGTGGCCCTGCCGGAGAAAATGGAACAAGCTTCTGTGGAGACGGTGAACATCGTCGGGCCGCTCTGCACTCCCCTGGACAGGATCGCCATGAAGGTCGACCTCCCCAAGGCCGACCCCGGGGACCTTTTGGCTGTCTTTTGTTCCGGGGCCTACGGGCTGACCGCGAGCCCCTTCGGCTTTCTCGGCCATCCACGCCCCAAAGAGATCGTTGTTCGAGACGGAAAAATCCATGCAGATGAAGATGATTTGACAAGAAATTCATTTGGTTAAGAAGTTCATCGATAGAGGAGAAACAAATCCATCATGAATGTGGCAGATGAAGTAAAAGCGGTATTGGACAGCGTCCTCCAGCTCAATGGGAGGACGGCCGAGTTTGACAGCAGCACTCCTTTGCTTGGAGCGATTCCGGAGCTCGATTCCCAGGCTGTGGTCGCGGTGGTCACCGGCCTGGAAGTGGCCTTCGAGATTGTGCTCGATGACGAGGACATCACGGCCGAAGCCTTTGAAACATTTGGCAGTCTGGTTTCCCTGGTTGAACAGAGGCTCTGAACCAATCCCCATGTCCGGATCTTTCAGATTGAACCCATTTTTCATCACTGGTAGGGCCGGTCGCCTTTTTGGCCTGGAGGTCGCCTCTGCTGAGCGAAGCTGGCTCAAGGGCGGGCTGCTCTTTGTTCATCCCTTTGCCGAAGAAAAGAACAAATCCCAGCGAATGGCCGCTCTCCAGGCCAGGATGTTGGCTGAGAACGGATTCGTGGTCTTGCTCCTGGACCTCTTTGGCTGTGGGGAAAGCGAGGGGGATATGGCCGAGGCTTCATGGGATTTGTGGCTGGAGGATCTCGCTCTGGGCCGAGCCTGGCTGGAAGAACGGGTCAGGGGGCCGATCACCCTTTGGGGGCTTCGGCTGGGGGGTCTGCTGGCAGTTGATTATGCTGCCTCGGCTGCCGGGACCTTCCAGGGCATTGTGCTCTGGAACCCAGTCCTAAGCGGCAAAACGGCCATGACCCAATTCCTTCGTCTCAGGGTGGCGGCCAGCGGCTTGGGGCAGAAGCCCAGGGAAACCACAGCGGGATTGCGAGAAGCCATTCTGGCCGGAAAACAGGTTGAAACAGCCGGATACGTTTTATCTTCGGAGCTGCTGCAGGCCATCGATAATTGCTCTCTGGAACAGTCAGTGGAAGGTCTATCGAGCCCCATCCACTGGATGGAGGTTGTCCCGGACCAGAACGGCCAACCAGGTCCGGCAAGCAGACGTTTGATCGCGTCTCTACAAAGCAAAGGGCTTGACATCTCGGTCCACTGCGTTCACGGGGAGCCCTTCTGGGCCTGCCAGGAGATCGTCACCTGCCGGGGCCTTTTAAACAGGACGACCGAAGTGTTTCAGGAGTTTTGCTGATGAAGACTCAGGAAGTACCCACGGTCTTTGCCTGTCGCGGCCATGATCTGATCGGGATGGTCCACCGCCCTGAAGCAGAGCCCGAGCATGGGGTGGTCATAGTGGTCGGCGGGCCGCAGTACAGAATCGGCAGCCACCGGCAGTTTTTGCTCTTGGCCCGTTTTCTGGCCGAGCAGGGCGTTGCTGTCTTCAGGTTCGACTACACCGGCATGGGAGACAGTGAAGGCGAGCAGGTCAACTTTGAACATATCGAGGACGATATCGCTGCAGCCATGGACACCTTTCAGGACCTGGTGCCCGGGGTGCAACGCATTGTCTTGTGGGGTCTGTGCGACGCGGTTTCCGCGATCCTCTTCAGCGCCCATAAGGATCCGCGTGTGTCCGGGCTTGTCCTTGTCAATCCCTGGGTCAGAACCGAAACCGGACTCTCCAGGGCCAGGCTGAAGCATTACTACCTCCGGCGTCTGCTCCAGCCTGAGTTCTGGAGCAAACTCCTCAGTGGACGCTTTGAGATGAAAGAGTCCTGCAACTCACTGATTCGAAACGTAACCACCATCCTGCCCGGGCTTGGGACAGTCCGGAAGGAGACCGAATCTTCACAGTATCAGCTCGAACATCAAGCCGGCGGGTCCGGAGGTGAATCCCTGCCTGAACGAATGCGCCGGGGACTGGAAAAGTACAGGGGCCCGGTGCTTTTTATTTTGAGCGGCGACGATCTCACCGCCCGTGAGTTTTTGGACACGGTTGCCGCTTCCAGGAAATGGCGCCGGCTCATGCGCCGGTCTCGGGTGGCCCGGAAGGACTTGCCCGAAGCCAATCACACCTTTTCCAGGCACGAGTGGCGGGGCCAGGTCGCCTGGTGGACCCTGAACTGGATACAGGCCCATGTCCGCTAAATCCGTCTTGCTCATCACCTATCCCTTTCCACCCATGAAAGGGAGCAGCGCCCAGCAGAGAACTTTGTCCTTTGCCAAGTATCTGCCAGCATACGGCTGGCGGCCGCTCATTCTCAGCGTCCATCCCAGGGCCTATCCGGAGCGGCAAACCGGCCAGGCGAATGACATTCCGGCCGACACCGTGGTCAAGAGGGCCTTTGCCCTGGACAGCGCCCGCCATCTCGCGATCAAGGGATCCTATGCCCGCTTCACCGCGTATCCGGACCGCTGGTCGAGCTGGTGGCTCGGGGGGACGCTTTCCGGACTGCGGCTGATTTGGCGGTATCGACCCCAGCTCATCTGGTCCACCTTTCCCATCGCCACGGCCCATCTCATCGGTCTGAGCCTGAACCGGTTGACCGGGGTTCCCTGGATATCCGATTTCAGAGATCCCATGGGCCAGGACAACTATCCGCCCCACCCCATGACGCGAAAGCTCTACTGGTCTCTGGAGCGACGAACCATTGAGAGGTCTGCCTGCTGCGTCTTCACAGCCCCGGGGGCGGCCTGGATGTATGCCGAACGATACCCGGGCAGGCCGGACTGGAAGTGGCAGGTCATAGAAAACGGCTATGACGAGCCGAGCTTTGCGGCTGCAGAGCGCCTGGCCGAAACCAGGCAGGGGAGCCACAGCGGCTGCAAACTCGTGCACAGCGGTCTGCTCTATCCCATGGAGCGCGATCCGAGCGCTTTCTTCCTGGCCCTCAGGGAGCTGAACGAGGAAGGGCTTGCCGTAAGGTGCGGTCTTCAAATCGTTCTCCGGGCCAGCGGATATGAGGAGCACTATCAGAAGCGCCTCCAGGAACTCGGTTTGGAGGGGATCGTCCATCTCGAACCTGCCCTGCCCTATACAGAGGCCCTGGCGGAAATGATCGTCTCCGATGGGCTGCTCCTTTTTCAGGGACCTGGGTGCAACGAGCAGATCCCGGCCAAAGTCTACGAATACCTGCGGACCGGAAAGCCCATCCTGGCCTTCACCGATCCTGAGGGGGACACGGCCAGGCTGCTCCAGGGGTCCGGGCAGGGTCTGATCGCCAGGCTGGACTCCACAGAGGAGCTCAAGACCTGCATGCAGGATTTTGCCGCCAACAGAGATGCCTGGCAGTCGAATCCGGCCAAGGATATACCCGCCTGTTCCAGGCGGAAACGGGCGGCGGAACTGGCGGATCTTTTCCAAAAGGTCCTCCAATATGAGGGGCGTCCGTTTTGACTATACACAAGCCGATGAACACACCGGCAGTTGTGGTCGGTCTCTGCAGCCACGGCCTGGCCACGGTCCGGGCCCTGGCCCGCCACGGCGTGCAAGTCCATGCCCTGGAGGCGAACCAGGACCTTCCCGGGTTCAGAACACGTCTGGCCAGAGTGCATTTGGTCCCGGATATCAACGGTCCAGGACTCGTTTCAAGTCTGCTTGAGATCAGACGCCTGATCGGCGGGGTCAAGAGACCGGTTCTTTTTCTGATCAATGACAACATGGTCCGCGAATATGCTGCCGGGTCGGATGCCTTGGAGGAGAAATACGCCTTGAGCTGGGATCATGCCAGACAGACGATCCGCTCCTTGCTGCACAAGGACGCCATTGAAAAGCGCTGCCTGGAGGTAGGGCTACCCTATCCCAAGAGCCGGATTCTGGAATCGTTTTCGCAAGCCCACGACTCTACCGGTCTCGACTATCCCCTGATTGTCAAACCGGTTCGGCCCTTGTCCAGGTTCAAGGTCAAGCTGGCCGGCAACAGACGCGAGCTCAGCGAGATCGTTCAAAACTATGCCAGCGAGCTGCCGTTTTTGATTCAGGAGTATGTTCCCGGAGACGACCGCAGCCTGTTCTTCAGCGCTCTCTATTTGGACAAAGGCAAGGTCCTGGCCCGGTTCGAGGGACGAAAGCTCCGCTCCTACCCTCCGGCCAGGGGCGGAACGACCGCTGCCGAGCCTTTTGCGCACCAGCAGGCCCATGAAGCAGCCTGCGCCTTTTTCTCCGGGCTGGAGTTGAGCGGTCCTGTGTCCCTGGAGTTCAAGGCCGATACAACCGGCCAACTGTATGTCATTGAACCGACCGTGGGCAGAACGGATTTCTGGGTGGGCTGCTGCATCGCCAATGGGGTCAATTTGCCATATCTGGAGTATTGTCACCAGGTCGGGCATCCATTGCCGTCTACTGAGCAGGCAAGGCGTTCTCTGTGGTTCCATACTGAGCTGGACCCCTTGGCCCCTCTCGCCTGGAAGAAACAAGCCAGAGACATGGGCCTGTTGTATAGAGGGACCTTTTCCTACTTCGCCCGGGACGACTGGAAACCTTGGCGGCTTGCCGCCTTCAAGACCTCTTTGCGCCTCTGGGACTCGCTGAAGCGCAAAATGATGCACACAGAGTGAAAACTATTGTCACTAAAGCTGAAAAACATGTTCTCACAGGCCGTTCGCCTGGGCTTGCCCGTACTGAGCCGCGGCAGAGGGCTCACCCTGCTGCACTGGGCTGCAAACCAGCTTACGCTGGGAGCAGGTTCGAAGAAATGGCGTTTCTCTGTGCGGATCAAAAAACAAAGGGTCTATCAGGTCTTGTGCTACCACCGGGTCCATGACAGTGCAGACGGCATTTTCGACCCGGTCCACCCCCGCATCTTTGAGATGCACATGGCCCACCTGGCCCGCTACTATCGTGTGCTTCCCCTGCAGGAGCTGGTCCGGCGCTCCAGGGATGGTTCTTTGCCATCCAATGCCGTCGGGGTGAGCTTTGATGACGGGTACGCGGACAACTACACCCATGCCCTGCCCATACTGGAAACCTACGGAATTCCAGCCACCATATTTTTGACCACGGGCAGCATCGGGACAGATAGACCGCTGTGGCACGATCGGGTTTTTGCCGCTTTGGCCCTGACGCGGGTGCAGGCCGTGGAGTTTGATGGCCGTCTCCTGTCTCTCGAGACTCTCGCTCAGCGTCAGGCAGCCGCTGCCCATATTACCAGGACATTGAAAGGCATGCAGGTGAAGGCCAGGGATCAGGCTATACTGGATATCCAGGAACAGACCGGGATTGCAGACTCCGCCGCCTTTAAGCGCTCTCCCATACTCACCTGGGCTCAGGTTCAAGACATGACAAGACGGAACATCTCGTTCGGCGCCCATACAGTCAACCACCCCTGCCTGGCCCGACTGGATCCTGACGTGCAGCACCGGGAAATCGTTCATTCCATCGAGGAAGTGGAATCACATTTGCAGGAAAAAGTTAGTCTCTTTGCCTATCCCAACGGACGGCTTGAAGACGTGAATGGGCATACGCTGAAGATCGTAGCGGACAACGGGGTGGAAGCCGCTTTCACAACAGTGTTTGGAAACAATGATGGGGCTGAAAACCCTTTGCTGCTGAAGCGAATGCCAGGCTGGGGGGAGGATGAAAGCCAGTTTGGATTGAAGCTGATATGGTATCGGATGGCAGCTTGTTCACAATTTGAAAAAATGTAAATCGGTATGTGTGAAAACATACAATTTCAGCTGATAACAATTGTAGATTCTTGAACACCTTTGGATAAAATCCAGAAAAAGAGCTGGAATTTGAATCATGGCAAAGTTCACGTCAAATAAATGATCCACAGTAAAAAATTTACTGTATCGATAATCAAAATGAAAAATACAGTCAGTATTGTAATGCCAGCTTATAATGCTCAGGATTATATAGAATATTCTATTGAAAGCGTTCTCAATCAGACTTACAAGAATTATGAACTTATTGTCGTCAATGATGGGTCTACAGACAATACTAAAAAAATCATAGAAAAGTTTAAAAATGATATTAAAATCGTTTCTCAGGCCAATCTTGGGTTGCGTGCCGCAAGAAATGAAGGAATAAAAAAGTCTACTGGGATTTATGTATCTTTCATTGACGCTGATGATGTTTGGTATCCTCATAAAATGGAAAAACAAATAGAGCTTATCGATGATAATACGTCTGTTCTGCATGCATCTGGAAATTTAATAAATGAATTCAATGATATTATAAAAAAAAATATTAAGGGTTTTAGGGGAGATTTTTCCTTTTCTCAACTTTTGGAAGGGAATAAAGTTTTAATTTCATCCGTTCTTGTCAAGAGACAACATCTATTTAATGTTGGACTTTTTGATCAAACAAACAGGCTTCCACTTGAAGATTATCAGCTGTGGCTGAGTTTGTTTGCTAGTGGATATACGTTTAAATACATGGATCAAATTCTTTTTGAATATAGAGTCCATTCAAAAAACATGTCTCAAGATCAAAAGTTGATGTTATTAGGGAAGATTTATGCTCTTCAGTCAAATTATAGCAATTACAATCAATTGTATAACAATGAATTTTTTTTCGCTTACAAAAAATCACTGTCAGAGACATATAAACAACTGCTGAGACATCTCCTTGATCAAAGGGAATATATGGCTTTCGTGAGATATATGATGACATACATCAATGCACAGTATGTGAAGAGGTTTCACTAATTCCAAGCCCCTTCGAGTCAAGCATGAAACTCATCGTCCAGATACCCTGCTACAACGAAGAGGACACCCTGCCTCATACCGTCGCCGACATCCCCCGGCAGATCGAGGGCGTCGACCAGGTGGAGGTGCTGATCGTCGACGACGGCTCCAGGGACCGCACTGTGGAGGTGGCCCGGGAGATCGGGGTGGATCATATCGTCAAGAACACCAACAACAAGGGCCTGGCCCGGACCTTCCTCGTGGGTCTGGACGCCAGCCTGCGCCTGGGGGCGGACATCATCGTCAACACGGACGGGGACAACCAGTACTCGGGGGAGGACATCAAAAAACTGGTGGCCCCCATTGTCCGGGGCGAGGCGGACATGGTGGTCGGGGACCGGCAGACCGACCGGATCGATCATTTCTCCAAGAACAAGCGCAGGCTGCAGAAGGTGGGCAGCTTCGTGGTCCGCCTGCTCTCGGAAACAAACGTCCCGGACGCGGTCAGCGGTTTCCGGGCCCTGGACCGGGAAGCGGCCCTGCAGATGAACATCGTGTCCACGTTTTCCTATACCATCGAGACCGTGATCCAGGCCGGCAAGAAGAAGCTGGCCGTGACCTCGGTCCCGGTGGGGACCAATCCCAAGACACGTGATTCCAGGCTCTTCAGGAGTATCCCCCACTTTCTCCAGAACCAGGTCTCGACCATCATCCGCATGTACACCATGTACCAGCCTCTGCGGGTGTTTTTCTACATCGGCTGCTTCCTGATCCTTCTCGGCCTGATACCTTCGATCCGTTTTTTGATTTTCTATGTAACCGGCAACGGGGCCGGGCACATCCAGTCCCTGATCTTCGCGGCCATCTGCTTCATCGTCGGCTTTCAGGTGCTCATGATCGGCCTGGTGGCGGATGTCATCTCCTTCAACCGCCGGCTCATCGAGGAGACCCTGGTGCGGGTGCGGCGGATGGAGTTCGACCGGGAGAAGAATTTGTCCACGAATGCTCACGAATATTCACGAATGAACAATTAGTGCTCGAGCGAGGGTAAAGAAAAGAGTTTTTCACCACGGCGAGCACGGCGAGCACGGCGCCAGAAAA
>CAZUMF010000037.1:0-23954 GCA_964621385.1 uncultured Desulfohalobiaceae bacterium | reverse complement strand
GACGCCCTGCGCCAGGGCGCCCTCGCCCAGCAGGCGCGTGAGCAAGAGATTGCCCTGTCCCCCAACACCGACGAAAACGATACGTTTGTCCTGCATGTATCCCCCTCATACTCTCATACTGCATACTGCTCCTCCGAGTCGTATTGGGATTATCTGCCGAAACGGACAATCCGGCCGTGGACTCGCCATGGAATATGGAGCAGTATATATTTTTTTGTATTCACAACCTTCTTTCACAATACGTATACTTTGCTCCACAAAGCTGTCCCCAAAATAGTAACGGAAATCCGACGGCTGCTTAGCCGTCGGATTTCAGTGGACGGATGGCCTTTTCCGGACAGATCTGGGCGCAGAGGGCGCAGCCGACACACAGGCCGGGATCGATGCAGACCTGTTCTCCCTCCAGATAAATGGCCGGACAGGCCAGCAGCCGAACGCAATCCCGGTGGTTGCGGCAGCGGTCCGGATCGACGAAATAGGGTTTTTTCGCTTTGGCGGTCTTGACTGCCTTGGCGAACAAGGGACAGACCTCTTCGGAGATGATCACGGAGACTCCGGGATAATCCCGGGTGCGGCTGATGGTTTCAATGGATTTTTTCACGGCAAAGGGTTTGATGACATGGACATCCTGCACCCCGCAGCCCCTGACCACCTGTTCGATGGAGACCCGATCCCGGTTCCAGTCCATGGGTCGGCCGTCAACCCCGGGATGGGGCTGGTGCCCGGTCATGGCCGTGGTCCCGTTGTCCAGGATGACCAGGGTGAAATTGTGCCGGTTGTGCACGGCATTGACCAGCCCGGTCAGTCCGGAATGAAAAAACGTGGAATCGCCGATAAAGGCCACTGTTTTTTGCTCTGCCGCCTGGGCGAACCCGCAGGCCGAACTCACGGAAGAGCCCATGCAGATCAAGAAATCCGCCATGGAAATCGGCGGCAGAAGACCGAGGGTGTAACAGCCGATATCCGTGGGATAAATCGTATCCTCGCCGTAGACCTGCTTGACTTCGTAATAGGTGGCCCGGTGCGGGCAGCCCGCGCAGAGCGTAGGGGGGCGCTGGGGCAGATCCGGCAGATCCGCGTCATCCACCTGGCCGGTGGCAGGGCGCTCGATCCCAAAGGCCTGGGCGACCGCCTCCCGGACCAGGGCCGGATTGTACTCGAAGAGTCGGGACAAGCCTCCGGTGTCTTTCCCCAGGATGGAGACCTTCAGGCCGTTGTCATGGGCCAGGGCCTTGAGTTCCTGTTCGAGAACCGGCTCCAGTTCTTCCACCACCAGGACCGTGTCCACCTGCTTCAAAAACTGCAGGCACAGATTTCGGGGCATGGGGTGGCTGAAGGTGAGTTTCAAGAGACTGGTTTTCTCCTGAAGGTCCAGGTCCTTGACCGCGTCCAGGACATAATTGAAGGCCATGCCGTTGCTGACCAGTCCAAAAGGACCCCGGCCGATGATCTGATTGGTCTCCCAGTGTTCCGCCAGATCAAGGGCCTGTTCCTGCCTGGACAGCAGGACCTGATGCAGCCGCCTGGAAACGGCCGGCACCGTGACTTTGTTGAAGGGGTCTTTTTGAAAAGCCTTTTTGGCGATCACCGGCTGCATCGAGCCCAGGGCCACGGACCCCCGCATATGATTCAAGCGGGTGGTGGTCCGCAAAAACACCGGCAAGTTCAGGCTTTCCGAAAGATCAAAGGCCCGGGCGGTGAGATCCTTCAATTCCTGGATCGTGGTGGGCTCGAGCATGGGCAGACCGGACAGCCTGGCGTAGTAGCGATTGTCCTGCTCGTTCTGACTGGAAAACAGCGACGGATCGTCCGCCGTCACAATGACCATGCCGCCAGCGACCCCGACATAGGCCAGGGTCATCAAGGGATCGGCCGCGACATTGACTCCGACATGCTTCATGGTCACCAGGGTCCTGAGACCGGTGGCCGCGGCGCCGGCTCCGACCTCCAGGGCCACTTTTTCATTCACTGAATACTCGAAATAGATATCCGTCTCCCTGGTTATGTGGAAAAACTGGAGCGGTATTTCCGAAGACGGGGTGCCGGGATAACAGGTCACAAAAGCGACGCCTGCCTCGATGGCGCCGCGTGCAATGGCCTCGTTGCCCAGGATGAATTGACGGCTCCCGGGACTGTCGGTCAAGAGTTTGTGCATTGCGTCCCTCCATCCGGAATTTGGGGGGAAGACCCCCAAATTCCGGATATATCAAATATGTTTCACATCACTGTCCATTGTCCAGACGATTCTGAATATATCGATTTGGAGCGGTCTTTCCGCTCCAAATCGATCAGTAGTCGTACCAGCCGGCCTTGGTCTTGCGGCCCAGACGTCCGGCCCGGATCATGGTCCGCAGGGAGTAGGGCGTGGTGTGCTTCATCTCCCGCGGCAGATCGCTCTGAAAGACATTGTTCACAAAATAGGCGATGTCGATACCGGTCAGATCCATGAGTTCAAAGGGGCCCATGGGGTGATTCAGGCCGAATTTGATGGCCTTGTCGATATCCTCCTTGCTGGCGATGCCTTCGTCGTACAGCTTGATGGCCTCCATCAACTGGGGAATCATCAAGCGGTTGACGATAAACCCGGCCTCATCCTTCTTCACCAGCACCGGGACTTTCTTCAAGGCCTCGGCCAGTGCCTTGACCGCTTCTGCAGTCTCGTCGCTGGTCTTGAGGCCCTTGATCACTTCAACCAGCTTCATGACCGGGGCGGGGTTGAAAAAATGCATGCCCGCCACCTTGTCCGGTCGGCTGGTGACCGCCGCGATTTCTGTGATGGACAAGGACGAGGTGTTGCTGGCCAGGATGGTCTCCGGAGCGGTGATGCTGTCGAGCTGTTTGAAGATGTCCTGTTTGATGGAGATGTCTTCGATGGCCGCCTCCACCACGAAATCGGCCTTTTGAAAATCCTGGAGGTCCAGGGTGCCGGTGAGTCTGGCCGTGATCTCATCCTTGCCTTCCGGACTGATTTTTTCCTTGGACACGAGCTTGGTCAAATTCTTTTCAATGAAGCCGAGTCCCCGGTCGATGAAATCCTGCTGGATATCCTGAATAAGAACAGTGTACCCGTTCTGGGCAAAAAGCTGCGCGATGCCGCTGCCCATGGCACCTGCGCCGATCACGCCGACTGTTGTGATACTCATTGTCTGTAACCTCCTCCATGTATTGGGTTCAAAAAGACGATCGCTCGTCGAATCCTTGTCTTACACATACTTCTGCCGCAGCTGACGGTGAATGAGCTTTCCGGTGGGTGTCCGGGGCATCTCCACATCCGGGATGAAATCAATGCTCTTGGGGCATTTGTAGCCGGCCAGCGACTGTTTGGCATGCTCCATGAGCCGGCCGGCCAAATCCTGCGAGGGCTCGAAACCGGGCTGGAGCACGATGCAGGCTTTGACGGTCTCCCCCCATTTCTCATGGGGAATGCCGATCACCGCAACATCCTGCACCGCTTCATGGGCGCTCAGAACAGTCTCCACTTCCGAGGGATATACATTTTCACCGCCGGTGATGATCATATTCGCCTTGCGATCCACCAGGTAATAGTAGCCGTCCGCATCCCGGTAGCCCATGTCTCCGGCGGAGGACCAGCCATCCGCAAACGCGGCCCGGGTCTTTTCCGGTTCCTTCAAGTATTCCTTGAAGAGCATCGGCGTCCGATAGTAGAGCTCGCCCACTTCGTTGTCCGCCAGTTCATTGCCGCCCTCGTCGCAGATTTTGATGCGGTCGGTCCCGAAAATTTCTCTGCCGATGGAACCGAGCTTGGCAAACTGTTCATCCGGTCTGAGCAGGGTGACCAGTCCTCCCTCGGTGCTCCCGTAGGCTTCCCAGAGTTCGGCATTGCTGAAATAGTCCATGATCTTGAGTTTCAGATCCTTCCTGGCCGGGGCCGACGAAATGAGCAGCTGCCGGATGGAGCCCACGTCGTAGCGTTGTTTGACCGCGTCTTCCAGGGCCAGGATCATGACATAATGGGTGGGCACCAGGGAGGTGAAGGTGATCGCATAGCGCGCGATGCAGTCCAGGAGGTCTTCCGGATTGAAACTGGCTTCGCTGTAGACGAACACCGGAGCCCCCACCAGGGTGTAGGCAAAGGAATAAAATATGGAGTTGACATGGCACATGGGCATGACCAGCATGATTTTGTCGCTGGGCCTGACCCCCATGTTGATGTCATTGAGGTAGTATTCCGCCATGTAGCTCTCATGGGTGCGCACCACCCCCTTGGGACGGCCCGTGGTTCCGGAAGTGTACATGATTGTCCAGGGATTCGAGCCGTGCACGTCGGTCCGGGGTTCCCGGGAGGAGGCCTGTTCCAGAAAGGCTTCATAGGCGATATAGCCGTCAGGGGCCGGACCGTCGCCAATATAGATGAAATTCCCGTCCGGGATGTTTAGACGTTCGCGGATGCTGTTGATACGCTCCACAAAAGGGGCTTCCACCAGAAATCCCTTGCATCCGGCATGATTGACCATGTATTCGATCTCCGGTCCGGCCAGCCGGAACATCACCGGCACCACCACCTGCCCGCCCTTGGCGCATCCGGCGTAGCAGTCCATCCATTCGCCCCGGTTGTAGCTGATCACCGCCAGGGTATCCTGAGGACCGATGCCCAGAGCGCTCAGTCCGTTGGCCAGCCGGCAGGCCCGCTCATTCCATTCCTGAAAGGAATATTCCTGCTGCTTGTCCTGCCAGCCGAGCTTCTCCGGATAATTCTTGGCGTTCATCTTCAGGACCGTGCCGACATGCATCCAGTTGTTTCCAGTCATAGACTGCTCCAGGTGACTTATCGGTTCATTTGTGTCATAGAAAACAAGAAAATGAGTTGCTCCGAAACAGTTGAAGTCCTTGTCATAGAAATTAGAAATTGGAAATTGGAAATTTTATGAGGCGTAGTAATAAAAAACTCTCTGCTTTTCTGCATTCTTTTCTTGCCAATTTCCAATTTCGAATTTCAAATTACGAAATAAAGCTGGAACCTTTGGGTTGTGGGCGGAGCCTGCTTTGGAATTTCAGAGCTCTGCATGCGGAGCATCACGGGCCGGATCCCGTCTCCAGCCCATACAGGGCCGCCCCCAGAGCTCCGGTCAACTGCGGAAACGGGGGCACCAGGACCTCGCTTCCGGTCAAAGCCACGGCCATTTCCGCCAGATAGGGATTATGGGCCACCACCCCTCCGGTCATGACCACGGTCCCCGTCAGGACATCCATCTCCAAGACCCGTTTGAGCATGGAGTGGTAGACCCCTTTGACGATGTCTTCGACGTTCCGGCCCTGCCGGATGTTTTCCAGGACTTCCGTTGCAGAAAACACAGTGCAGAAGCTCCCGAGTTCAACCATGTTCCGGGACTGCCTGGCCAGAGGGTCCATGGCCTCCAAAGCCAGATCCAGGCGCTGGGCCATTTCCTCCAGAAAAGCCCCGGTGCCGGCGGCGCATTTCCGGTTCATCCTGAAATCAATCCGGCGGCCGGTGCTGTCGAGCTTGATGACTTTATTGTCCTGGCCCCCGACATCCACAATGGTCATGGACCTGGGAAAATGGTGAAAACAGCCTTTGGCGTGACAGGCGATCTCTGTTTTGGTGAATCCGGCCCGGCGGACATTGTTCCGGCCGTAGCCCGTGGCCACGCAAGAGGTGAGGGCGTCGGCGCTGCTTCCGGCCTGCTGGAGGGCCGACTGCAGGCACTGCTCAGCCGTGTTCTCAAAATCGATGCCGGACTTGCGGACATCAAATCCGAGCAGTTCTCCGCCAGGGTCCGCCAGCACCGCTTTGGTGCGCGAAGCCCCGACATCCACTCCGGCGAAAAGCCCGGTTACGTGCTGGACTGCATTCATAGATTTCAATCAGGGATTGCAAAGACACGGCCTGTTGCCGGCCGTTTATTCTTCAAGCTGTTCCACAAAGGCCTCGATCTGCGTTTTCGTCTGTTCCTCGGAATAGCATCTGAGGTCGTTGAGATCCCCGTTGATGGTCAGGGCGGCCACCCCTGAGTCTGCCTGCAGGCGTTGGGGGAGTCCGTATCTGGCATTGGAATTGTTGGGACAGGTTTTGGCGTCATGGAACAGGATGCCGTCGCAGTGATAGACCTGAACATGCTCCCGGATATAGCGCTCCTTGAATTGTTCATTGCGGACGATGAACAATTCGGTATAGGCCCTGGCCATACTCTCGAAAGGGGCCTCCGGATCAAGCTGTTCGTAAATCCAGCTGTTGCAGTAGGTGGAGGCCACAACACAGGCCCTGAACGAGGCGAACAGCTCCGATAAAGCGCGCAATTTTCCCCAAACAGGCATGCCGTCCCAATAGAGCCGGTGTCGTTCGTCCGGAACGGCCGCTGTCCGGGTACGAACCCGCTCCCGGAGTTCGTCCAGGAGCTGTTCGTAGTACTCCACGGCAGTTTGCGTGCCGCGCGCCACCACCGCGGGTCCCATATGGATGGTATGATCAAAGAAACTCCAGGGAGAAGGCCGCTCGGCAGACGTTTCCAGGCAGGCCCGCCACAGGCTGGAGGTCTTTTTGGACAGCCGGACGGCCTCTTGCAGGCGTTCCCGGTCAAATCGCCGTCCTGCAATACGTTCCAGATCCGGAATCAAGCCCTGGATCTGGGTGGCGATATCCTGGAGATGCGTGTCCTGGACCTCCCCAAGGTCGCGATGACTGTAAATACCCAGCACGGGCACCTGCCATTCCCGGGCATACCAGGAAAACCAGTCCTGGACGTCCCGGCACTGATTGGTGTTGAACACCAGGACATCGGGCCGGGGAGGGGCGTTGATGCCGTAGGCTTTGCTCAAAGGGGTCTTTTGCTGGAGATAGGAGCCGATATCACTGGTCAGGTAGGAGCAGATTTCCGGGGAAAACCCCAGGGCATTGGCCGAGGGAATCAATTCCGTCGCCATCCGGGTCGCTCCGAGCATGGCGGCGTGATTTTCAGGGAAATAGACCAAAAATCCCATGCCCCGCAGCAGTTCCACCGGTCCCACACTGGAGCACCAGGCGATTTTTTGGTCTTTGCTTTTCGCAGCAGCATCCAACTCCAGGAAATGGTCGGCCATCATTTTTTTCAGGGTCGTGCCGGATCGAAAGGGTGGGGGACTTTTCTCTTGTTTGCTCATAATACGTTCAGGTACTGCCTCATGCTCGAAAAAAATGATCCACATTTTTCACCGACCTTGCTCAAGGCCTGGCCGAGCCGAAACCTATGACTGCAAAGGGCAGGGGCAAGCGGTCAGTTTGGTTTAGAATTTCGATTCCAGGCCCTTGACCAGAGCCCGGAGCGTGGCGTTCAAGGGGGTGGCAATCCCGCATCGTTCTCCGTATTCAACGATTTTGCCGTTCATGAAATCGATTTCGGTCCGGCGCCGGGCTTCTATATCCATGAGCATGGACGGTTTGTGATTGCCGGCGTTTTTCAGGTAGCCCATGCAGTAAGGATAATAATCCCAGCCCAGGCTGATTTCATTCTCCCGGGCCACCCGGATGGATTCCTTGACCAGGGAATTGATGGTCTGAAAAACAATGGGATCGTTCATGGCCTGGGACATGGTCATGCCGGTTGTGGCGCAGACAGGATTCATGGAGGCGTTCATGATCGATTTGCGCCAGACCATGGACACGATCTGGTCGGTGCGTCTGGTTTCAAGGCCGCCGCGGCTCAGGGCCTCGGCTATCCCCAGGGCCGCCGGGTCTCCGGCCGGGTCCAGGGCCTGGATGAAATGGGGGGGATGGTGAAAGCCCATGATCACCTGTCCCGGGGCCTTCAGGGCGCAGCCCCAGTTGACCACCGCCCGCAGGACCGATTCCCGGCCCAGTACCTCGGCAAGAATCAATTCGGTGTCGATTCCGTTCTGCCAGCTGATCACAGTCGTACCCGTCCGTTGGAACGCTTCCAGGGACGAGGTCAGCAGGGGCAGTGAATTGGCTTTGACGGTGACAAAAACCACATCCGGGGCATACTGCTCCAGTTCATCCACATCAGTGCAGATGTGATCCACAGTGTGCTGCAGGACTTCGGCCCCCTCGATGCTGATGCCCGGGTCCAAGGCCGGCGCAAGCAGTTCGCTGAGAATGTCGCACAGGATGACCCGAAAGCCTCCCTTGGCCAGATAGGCGGCCACGATGCAGCCCACAGGACCAGCCCCGATCACGGCAAAGGTCTGCGGCTGAAATGAAGAATGATCTTGATCCATGGAGTCCTCCACGTAGAAAACGGACACACTCAATCACAGAATGCAGAGTGCTTTGGAGTTCGCGTCTTGTGTTCATTATTGTAAATCAATCAACCGCCTCGGCGCCTGTCGACTCCAGCATCCCGAAGGCCTCGGCGTCCAGGAGGGTCACGCCCTGATCCTGCAGGATGCGGATGGCCTGGTCGTTATCGCTGAAACGAAAGATCATCACCGCGTCGTTTTCCCGGAGACCGGCAAACGCATACATGTATTCCACGTAGACCTGGGCCTTGAGCAAGGGCCGGAGCAGGCTGGAGAGACTTTTCGGGCGGTCGGGGATCTTCGCGGCCACGACTTCATTGACTTTGGCCGGAATCTGCTTCTGCATGAGAATCCGGCGGGCCGTGGACACATCCGAAACCAGGAGCTTGAGGACCCCGAAGTCCGAGGTCTCAACAAGATTCAGGGCCCGGAGATTGATCCCGGCCTCACCCAGGGCCTCGGTGACCTCAAAGATCCGGCCCGGTGAATTTTCAATGAACACTGATATTTGTTTAAGTTTCATCCTCTTTTTTCTCCTCAAGAATGCTTATCCGTCATGGCGTCCTTCGAATATCAGCAGAACAATCATCCGATTTTCAGAAGCAGGGCTCCGCCCGTATCCCCGGCCGCACAACCGGAAAACAGGAAGTACCCGCCCCCGTTCTGTACGGTCTCCTCAATGCCTTCGATCAGGCAGCGGGCGACCGTCGGGCCCTGGGGATGGCCGAAAACCAGGGGACTGCCGAAATTATTGAAGCCCATGGCATCAATGCCGAATTGCCTGGCCAGGAACAGATCGTTGACCGCGAAGGGGTTGTGGGTTTTGAGGGTGGCGACGCTGTCCATGGACACCCCGGCCTTGTCCAGGGCCATTTGCGCCGCGGCTACCGGAGCCTTGGCCATGTAGCCCTTTTTGGCCCTGGAAAAACCATAGGACAGGATCTGGATCTCCCGGGCGGGATCAGTGCTGTATTCCCGGGCCTTTTCCCGGGTGGTGATCACCAGCCCGGCATTGCCGTCGGCGGGATGGGTCTGACTGCCGAAGGAATGGGCGCCATTGGGCAGCAGGGCTTTCAAGCCGGCCAGCCCCTCTTTGCTGGTGGGGAAAATCCCTTCGTCTTCACTGATCTGCAGCGTTTTTTTCTTGCTCACCTGAACTTCCAGGGAGGTCATGTATTGTTTCTGAAAAGCCCGGTCGTTCTCCAGAGACTGCTGGTATTGCTCGTAGCGCCGCAAGGCCAGTTCATCGCAGGCTTCTTTGCTGAATCCCTCTTCCTGAGCCACGTTTTCGGCAGTTTGGATCATCGGCTGTCCGGCCCAGGGATCCCGGTTGAAATTGTCCATGAGCCAGTTTTCGGAAATGACTTCGCCGCCGGGTCCATTGGGATTGGGCCAGACCGTGTGCGGCCCGTTGGAGCACCTGTCGGTCAGGAGGGTCCAGACCTGATCATACAGCCCGGTTTCGACTCCCATGCCGGCCTGGAACACGCAGGTCGCCGAGGTGGTGCAGGCCTGGCTGATGGTCATGGCCGCCGAGGCCGAGGGCCGGTCTTCGAACCCGGAGATGCCGGCCAGGGCCGCCGCCCAGGGCCCGGCATAAAACCAGGCGGGCTGTCCAATGGTCATGCCCAGGATCAGATAGTCAAAACTCGTGGGGTCGATGCCTTTTGACGACAGCCAGGCCTTGGAGGTCTTTCCGGCCAGTTTGATGGGATGTTCATTGGCCAGGCTGCCCTGCCAGCGGCAGAACGGGCTGGAAAAATACCCGGCATAGGGGATATAGGCCTTGTTCAGCATGGGTGGTCTCCTTTATTTTTGCTTTGCCAAAGGCAAAGCAAAAATAGTATTTAATATTGTATAGACACACAATAACCTAAAGATTTTAGGACTTCAACGGGTTCGGAGCAATACTTGTTTTTTATTTTCTAAGCCAGAGATAAACCGATATACTGATCCAATTTTGGTATTTGAAACAAAGACTGATTGTCCTTTATTTCAACGACAGAATTCCAAAAAAGGTAAGCTGGAGCAGTATGCATCACTCAAGATCCAGATCGACATATTCATTGCGCAGGGTGTTCTTCTGGAGCTTGCCTGAGGGGTTGCGGGGCACATCGCCGAAAGCCACCTTCTCCGGCCACTTGTATTTGGCCAGGCCCTCCTGTTTGCAAAATTCCAGGACCTCTTCAAAACTCAACGCTTCTCCGGGCCTGAGCTTGATGACGGCAAAGATGATCTCCCCGAGCCGGTCATCCGGATAGCCGATGACCGCCAGATCCTCGACCTTGGAATGCCGCCTGAGGACATCCTCGATCTCAGCCGGGAAGATGTTCTCCCCGCCTCTGATGATCAAATCTTTCTGCCGGTCGCAAAAAAAGACAAACCCTTCTTCATCCATGCGCACCAGATCTTCGGTATGCAGCCAGCCGTTCTCCAGGATAGCGGCTGTCTTTTCCGGATTCCAGGCATACTCCTTCATGGTTCTCGGGCCTTTGACCAGCAGTTCCCCCACCTCGCCGGGTCCCAGTTCCCGCCCTTCCAGGTCCACGATCTTGAGTTCGGTGAAGGCCGTGGCTTTCCCGATGGAACCGGGTTTTCGCAGCACGTCTTCATCGTAGAGATTGAGAATTCCACCCCCGCCGCCCTCGGTGATGCCGTAAATATTGCCCATCTTGACATGGGGGAATATCCGCTTCGAGTCTTCAAACAGGATCTGAGGGACAGGCTGGGCCCCGATCTCGATGTGCCTGAGATGGGAAAGGTCGTAATCCAGGACATCGATTTCCCCGGCCTTGATGGCGCTGATCAGATCGCTCCAGGTGGGAACCGTATTCCAGCCGCCAGTGCACTGTTCTTCGGCGATGGACTGGATATAGCTCTTGGGGTTGATCTCCATGGGCATGAGCACCTTGCCGGCGGCGATATAGGAGGGAAAGGACAAAAAGAGACTGCCGCTGTGATAGAAGGGGTGCGGGGCCAGGTAGACGCTTTCAAAGCCTTCGTTATAGGTCAGGGCGTTGCCCAGGCCGATAGAAAAGAGCGTTTGATGGGTATGGGCCACCGGCTTAGGAAATCCTGTGGTGCCGGAGGTGAACATGACCTCCGCCATTTGATCCTCGTCGGTGTCCTCACAGCAATCCGCCGTACTTTGGGTGCGGCAGATATCAGCAAAAGCAGTCATGTCCTCCGGCACATTCTCTCCGACGCAGATGTAGTGCTCGCAGGGAAGCTGGGATTGAACGGATTGCACTTTCGGGAGAAAGCCTTCGCCCAGAATCAGGACCTTTCCGCCGGTGACATCGGCGGCGTATTTGATATCCTTGCCGGCAAATCGAAAATTCAGGGGTGAGACAACCCCGCCGGCCTTTAAGACCGCCATGTAGAGAATCCACCATTCGAAGCTGTTCATCATGAGATGAAGGACGATATCCCCGTTTTGCACTTCGCAGCTGTCTTGCAGGAAATGGGCCGCCTGATTGGTTTTGTCGTTGAATTCCTTCCAGGTGATGGACGTCCGCAGGCCTTTGGAGGGCCAGCTGGCGATCAGGAATTCTCTCTCCGGAAATTTGTGGGCGTTGAGATGGCAAAAACGGGCAAAATTCATGGCTCCCTCCTCATGGTTTGCACGGCTGGCACCCGTTACGGGCTGGACGTTTCCCCGGGAACAAAAGGCTTCCACCGATGGCATCACAATTAAGCTATAATTTAGCTGTTTTGATACCAAACACCAAGACAAGAGTCAACACAAAATTTTAAATATCGGCTGTCCCCGGAAAAGTTCGTCTACTGCGCCAATGTGCCTTTTTTTACACCATGCCGTTTTCCTGAACCAATGCGTCTTTGTCCTCGGATCGCGCATTGGCGCAGTATCCGGCTTTTCAAGCGGTTACACTGTGTGGGGCATACTGCTCCAAAATATCATTAACCAAACTTGGATCATTATCTATTGTGAAACGGATTCCAATTTGATAGGCTGAAAAGTGGGCCTGGTGCAGCATGCAACCGGCTCAGGCCGGAAAGGTTCCGAACCGGCATACGTACAGAGCCCTTTACAATATGCGTAAATCCGAGGGATGTATTGGCCATCTTGTGATCTTTCTTGCCTCATTTTGGAGTTTCAGCCTCCGGCCCGGAGGGGCCTACGCCCCAGAGGGGTGTCTGGTTTCAGGTGTCGGGAAAGGAAAAATCTTCAAACTCGTTGTTTTGAATAAACAGCATAACAGCACAGTCGTATATTGTCTTAAATATCAAGTAATTATATGTCAGCCCTGCCGGAGGCAGGGCTGACAAAGGAGTTTGCATGACGCTCTTGACAGAAAAAATCAGCACCTACCTGGAGAAGAGTTCCTGGATCAGAAAGATGTTCGAAGCCGGCATCGAAATGAAACAGCAGTTTGGCGAAGACCAGGTGTATGATTTCAGCATCGGGAATCCGGATCTGCCGCCCCCCCCGGCTGTGGGGGAAGCCCTGCGGGTCATCGCTGAACGGTCTGCATCTTCCCTGTCTCTGGGCTATATGCCGAATGCCGGATTTCCCCGGGTGCGCGAACTCCTGGCCAGGAGCGTAGCAGAAGAGCAGGGGGTTGCAGCGGGCAAGGACGATCTCCTCCTGACCTCCGGAGCCGCCGGGGGCTTGAATTGCTTTTTCAAGGCCGTGCTCGAGCCCGGGGACGAGGTCATCTGTCCGGCCCCGTTCTTTGTGGAATACACCTTTTATGCCGACAATGTCGGAGCCCTGCTCAAGCCCGTCCCCTCCCGGCCGGAGGATTTTCATCTCGACCTGGAGGGCATTGCCCGGACGCTTTCGGACAAGACCCGGGCCGTCTTGATCAACTCCCCGAACAATCCAACTGGGCAAGTGTACAACCGCCGGGAACTCCAGGAGCTGAGCGACCTGCTGCGGGGGGCCGGCAGCCGCTATGGCCGGCCGATTCTGCTGATTTCAGATGAACCCTACCGGTTTTTACGCTATGAACAGACCGAGGTGCCGTCCATTTTTCCGCTGTATGCACACAGCGCCGTGGTCAGTTCCTTCTCCAAGAATCTGGCCCTGGCCGGAGAACGTATCGGATACATCCTCCTCAATCCCGAGATGCCGGAAAAAGAGACGCTCATGAACGGACTCATCTTCACCAACCGTATCCTGGGGTTTGTGAACGCCCCGACCATCGGGCAGCAGGTCCTGGAGTTCGCCCTCAACGCGGAGGTGGATGTCTCCATCTACGAACAGCGGCGGCAGCTTCTGGGAGACATCCTCAGCGATGCCGGGTACAGCTTTCTCTGGCCTAAGGGCGGTTTTTACTTCTTTCCCCGGGCCCCGGGCGGGGACGATCTTGCCTTCCTCGAACTTCTGCGCAAGGAGCGGATTCTGGCCGTTCCAGGTTCAGGCTTTGGTTTTCCCGGGTGTTTCCGGCTGTCCTTTTCCGTGCCTGATGCCGTGATTCGCAATTCCAGGGAGAGCTTCCGCCGGGCCATGGCCGCGGCCAACGGGTAAGAGTTGACTGCTACAGGATAATGATATATTTTGTTGAATTCTTTTTGAAGCTTTAGCCGGATCGCAAGACGCTATGTTTGAAAGCCTTTCCGACCGTCTCGACGGTGTCTTTAAAAAAATCAAAGGACACGGCCGCCTTGACGAAAAGAGCATTCAGGAGGGTTTGCGCGAGGTGCGCCTGGCCCTTCTGGAAGCGGACGTCAATTACAAGGTGGTCAAGGACTTTATTGACCGCGTCCGGGAACGCTCCCTGGGACAGGAGGTCCTGGGCAGCCTCACCCCGGGCCAGCAGGTCATCAAGATTGTGCATGAGGAATTGGTGCTTCTTCTGGGGGGAGAGCACGAAGACCTCCGCTTGAAGGGCAGGGACCCGGCCATCATCATGCTGGTCGGGCTTCAGGGTTCGGGAAAAACCACCACCGCAGCCAAACTCGCCCTCTATCTCCGGCAGCAAATGCACCTCAAACCCCTTCTGGTTCCGGCGGATGTCTATCGGCCGGCCGCCATCGACCAGCTGCACACCCTCGCCTCGCAGTTGGACGTTCCGGCGTATCCCTCCCGTTCCGACATGGACCCGGTGGAGATCTGCGCTGAGGCCATCCAGTCCGCCCGGGAAGAAGACGCCAATGTCCTGATCTTTGATACAGCCGGCCGCCTGCATATCGATGAACGGCTCATGCAGGAGCTGGCAGCCATCAAAGACAGGACGAGCCCCCAGGAAATTCTGCTGGTGGCCGATTCCATGACCGGCCAGGACGCAGTGAATGTCGCCCAGAAATTCAACGACCTCCTGGATCTCAACGGGGTGGTCCTGACCAAACTCGAAGGCGACGCCCGGGGCGGAGCGGCCCTGTCCATCCGTTCCATCACCGGCAAGCCCATCAAGTTCATCGGGACCGGGGAGAAACTGACCGACCTGGAGTCCTTCCATCCGGACCGGGTGGCCTCGAGAATTCTGGGCATGGGGGACATGCTGACCCTCATTGAAAAGGCCCAGAAGGAATTCGACGACCAGGAGTCGGAACAGCTGGAGCAAAAATTTCGGAAAGCTGAATTCGATCTTGAGGATTTTCGCTCCCAGATGCGCAAAATCCGAAAACTGGGTTCGGTACAGGGCCTGATGAAACTCATACCCGGCATGGGAAAATTCAAGGATCAGCTCCAGGACGCCCAGCTTCCGGAAACGGAAATGTCCCGCATGGAGGCCCTGATCAATTCCATGACCCCGGAAGAGCGGAAAAATCCGAAAATCATCAATCCGAGCCGCAAGACACGCATTGCCAATGGAAGCGGCCACCAGGTCCAGGACGTGAACAAGCTCTTGAAAAATTTTTCCCAGATGCAGACCATGCTCAAAAAAATGAATGCGTCCGGAAAAAAAGGCAAAGGACTCAAGGGCATGCCGGATATGGGGGGCATGCCGGGTCTCGGCGGGATGCCCGGCATGGACGTTCCAGCCATGGCCGGCCAACCAGCCGGCGGAGGTCCGGCTTCCAAAAAGAAAAAGGATCGGAAAAAGAAGAAAAAGTCGTACAGTCAGGGCAAAAAGAAAAAGCGCTAGCCTACAATCGAATAACAGGAGAAAAAGCACATGGCCTTACGCATCAGACTGACCCGGATGGGGTCAAAGAAAAGACCGTTTTATCGAGTGATCGCTGTGAACAGTGAGACCCGGCGAGATGGACGCGCTCTGGACTTTTTGGGGCACTACAATCCCATGGTGGAACCCAATGAAATTCAGATCGACAACGAAAAAGTCAAAATCTGGGTGGATAAAGGCGCCAAACCAACCGAAACCGTCATTTCCCTGCTCAAAAAGTCCAACTATTACAACTCGTAACTTCTCCGTGTTGTTGCGTAACCCAGAAGTCCCTGTGGAGGTGTGATATGTTCAAGGAACTCATCGAGTACATCGCGAAATCATTGGTGGACAATCCTGACCAAGTGGAAGTGGAAGAAGTTGGTGGAGAACAAACCTCCGTGATTGAATTGCGCGTCGCAAAAGAGGACTTGGGGAAAGTGATCGGCAGACAAGGCAGAACCGCCCGGGCGATGCGGACCATCCTCGGGGCAGTTTCAACCAAAGCCAAGAAACGGGTCGTCTTGGAAATTCTCGAATAAGCCGCGACCTGGAGCAGTATGGAAATACCCGGCTTTATGGCCGTGGGCAGAGTGGTCAAGCCTCACGGATTGAAGGGGGAGCTTTGTGTCATGCACTACACAGACTCCCCTTTTCTTTTCCAGGAACTCAAGCGGCTCTATTGCCGCCTTCCCGGAAAAAACCCCAGGCGCTTCACCGTGGAGAACGTCCGGCTCCATCAGGAGAAGCCCCTGGTGTTGTTCCGGGAGATCAACGGCCGGGATCAGGCCGAAGCCCTTCGCGGGGCGGAGCTCATGATCCGGCGCAAAGACCTTCCGGAAGAGGATCCGGACGCGATCATGATCACCGATCTCACAGGGCTGCAAGTCCTGCGCCGGGACGGTCTGGTGCTCGGGGTCATTCAGGAGGTTCAGATGCATGCCGGACAGGAAATCTGGGTGATAGTGCATCCCGGCGGCAATGAAATCCTCTTTCCCGCGGTCGATGAGTTCATCCTGGATATCGACCTGGACAGCAAACAGGCCAGAATCGATCCGCCCCCAGGGCTGCTGGAACTCTATATTTGAAATTGGAAATTTGAAATTGGAAATTTGATGAGGCTTTATACAACACTTTGCATTTCTGTATTCTTTTCTTGCCAATTTCCAATTTCAAATTTCCAATTTCTTTAACAAGGACTTCAAGTGCTTCGGAGCAACACATTTCCTTGTTTTCTATGACAGAGTTTAACCGAAAGACACGGCATCACAAAACCATGAAGTTCAACCTGCTGACGCTCTTTCCTGAGTTTTTTTCCGGCCCGTTGTCCTGCGGTTTGATGGGCAAGGCCATTGCCCGGGGTCTGCTTGCCTGTTCCCTGGTCAATCCCAGAGACTTTGCCCGGGACAGACACCGCAGTGTGGACGATCGCCCCTTTGGTGGCGGTCCGGGCATGGTCCTGAGCCTGGACCCCCTGCTGCAGGCCCTTGCCGGCATCGAGCATCCGGGCCGGATACTCCTCCTCTCCCCGGAAGGCCGCTTGTTCGATCAGGATCTGGCCCGGGAATTGGCTGAAGAAAGCGAACTGACCCTGGTCTGCGGACGCTACGAGGGCATTGATGCCCGTTTTCAGGAATGCGTCCCTGCCGAGACCGTCTCCATGGGCAACTATGTCCTCAACGGCGGCGAGAGCGGGGCCTTGTGCCTCATGGAAGCGGTCTCCAGACTGCAGGTCTCCTTCATGGGCTGCGAGGACTCAGCCACAGACGAAAGCTTCAGTGCGGGGTTGCTCGACTATCCGCACTATACCCGTCCGGCCGAATACCACGGACACCGGGTCCCGGATATCCTTTTATCCGGCGATCATCGGGAAATCGCCGCCTGGCGCAGAAAACAGGCCCTGTGTAAAACCCTGCTCCAGCGACCGGATCTTTTGGAAGAGGGCTGCCTTTCTCCGGAAGATCTCCATTTTTTACGGGGGGTCACACGGTTCAGACCGGGCAAGAATCTCTATCTCGGACTCGTGCATTATCCGGTCCTGAACAAAAAAAATGAAATCACGGCTGTTTCTTTGACAAATTTTGATATTCACGATATAGCACGCGTTTGTTGTTCCTACGGGCTGGGTGGCTTTTTTGTGATCACCCCGCTTGCCGATCAGCAGGAGCTGGCCAAAAGCCTCATCCGCTACTGGAAAAAAGGCGCGGGGGGGCACAGCAACCCGGATCGTGTCCAGGCCCTGAATTGCGTGGACATTGCCGCTGATCTGGACCAGGCGGTCCAGGCCGTTCGCGAGCGCAGCGGCGTCCGTCCCAGACTCATCGCAACCAGCGCCAAAACCCGGGGCCGAACGCGGTATCAGGACCTGCGGCAGGCCTTGCAGGACGAAGCTGTGCTGCTTCTCCTCGGGACCGGACATGGATTGGCGGATCAGGTGTTGGAGCGTGTGGACGGCGTGCTGCCGCCGTTGCGGGCCTTGAGTGCCTACAACCATCTTTCCGTCAGAACTGCAGCAGCCGTGATCGTTGACCGGATTATTGGAGAATCGTCATGAGAAGGAGTATACAATGGATGCCATCACAAAGATAGACCAGGAGCATTTGCGGATCGATCTTCCCCAGTTCAAGGCCGGGGACACCGTCAATGTTCATATCAGAATTATTGAGGGAGAAAAAGAGCGGATTCAGGTCTTTAAAGGATCCGTGATCCGGCTGAAAAAAGGAAGGACCAATTCGACGTTCACCGTCCGGAAGATTTCCGGGGGCGTCGGGGTGGAGCGTATTTTCCCGCTGAACTCCCCGGCGATCGAAAAAATCGAAGTCGTTTCCCGGGGCAAAGTCAGACAGGGTAGGATCTATTACCTGCGTAATCTCCGGGGCAAGGCCGCCAGAATCAAGCCGAGGGATATCAGGCGTTGAGCCTGATCGTCCATGGCAGTCGGCCCTCTGACTCCGGGCAAGCCATTGCCGGAGGCAGGGGGCCGGATGGCCCCGTCCGGATTGTGCATTGAAACGCTTTCCATCACCTCTGGCCGGCGTTGACGAGGCGGGACGCGGATGCCTCGCCGGTCCTGTTGTGGCAGCAGCGGTGATTCTCCCGGATGCCTTCGAACTTCCCGGTCTGACCGATTCAAAGAAAATCTCCCCCTCGCATCGCCGGCAGCTGGTTGCCGCCGTCCGTTCAGGGGCCCTGACCTGGGCGGTTGGTCTTGCCTGGCCCCCTGAAATCGACCGGATCAACATCCTTCAGGCAACCCTGGCGGCCATGAAGCGGGCTGTCCAGCACTTGAAGCTGGCTCCGGCCTTTCTCCTGATCGACGGGAACGCCGCTCCTGATGTTTCCATCGCGCATACCTGCATTCCCCGGGCAGATGCCTTGTTCCCGGCGGTTTCAGCCGCTTCGATCGTGGCCAAAACCTACAGGGACCGTTTGATGACGAGTCTGGACAGACGATACCCGGAATACCAGTTGAAAATCCATAAAGGCTATGCCACTCGGGAACACCTCCGGCAGCTGCGGGTGCACGGCCCCTGCCCCCTGCACCGGAAGAGTTTTCGGCCGGTCCGGGACTTTTTCATGGAGAAACAGGGATGCTTACCAGGCATTTAAGCTTGGGCAAGGCCGGTGAGGAGCTGGCCGGCACCTATTTGCAAACACTCGGATTTGAGATAGTATCACGGAACTGGAGATGCAGAGGGGGTGAGCTGGATATCATCTGCACCTCCGGAAGGGATATCGTCTTTGTGGAAGTGAAGACACGCACGGATCAGGATCGGGGACTCCCGGGCGAGGCCCTGGATGAAAAAAAACAGAAACGGCTGATCAAAGCAGCCGGGGTGTACCTGAGCCGCCAAAAACTCTGGGACCGTCCCAGCCGTTTCGATCTGGTCGCTGTCTCTTTTGATGCCACGGGCTGCCGCCTGGAGCATGTGACTGATGTTATCCAAGTCTCCCAAACTCTGGCTGGTCGCCACGCCCATTGGCAACCCTGGTGATCTGAGCGACCGGGCCCGGGACGTGCTGTCGGCTGCGGACGTGATTTGCGCTGAAGATACCCGGCAGGCGGGCTTGTTCTGCAAGCGCCAGGGGATTGTGAAAGCCAGGTTCTGCAGTGTGTTTGAACATAATGAACAAGAACGTATCCAGAGGGTGCTCGGTTTTTTGCGGCAGGGACTGGAGGTGGCCCTGATGTCTACTGCCGGCAGTCCGCTGATTGCCGACCCGGGATACCAGCTGGTCCGGTCCTGTCGCCACCACGGGTTTCCGGTCTCGCCGGTCCCCGGTCCCAGCGCTCCCATTGCCGCTTTGACCGCGAGCGGTCTGCCGCCGTATCCATTCACCTTTTTGGGATTTTTACCCAGAAAAGCCGGGGATCAGCACCGCACCCTGGCCCCGTTCGCTTCGCTCAAGAGCACCCTGGTGTTTTTTGAGCGCAAATCCAGGCTGCACAGCACCTTGAACAATGTCCTGCAGGCCCTGGGGGATCGAGAGGCCTGCCTGTGCCGGGAGCTGACAAAACCCTATGAAGAATTCATCCCCTTCCGGCTGGCCGGGATGCAAAGCCTGGCATCCGGGTTTCTGGGCGAATTGACCGTGGTGGTGGGACCGCCTGAAAGCCCGGCCGCAAGCTCGGCCGAAGAAGTGGAGCGCTTGATCCAAAAACACAGGCAGGCCGGATCACGGCCCAAGGAAACGGTCCAGGCAGTCCTCCGGGAGACCGCAGGCTGGGATCGGAAAAGCGTCTATCGCCTCTATACCCAAATCCAGAGGGACGCATGCTGAAGCTGCAGACCCTGTTGCGCTGTTTTGTTCGAAGCTACTGCATCGGAGCCAATTTCAACACCAAGGGGCTGCAGAATATCGGCCTGTCCTATGCCATGGACCCGGGTCTGCAGAAAATCTACACAGATCCGGAGCAATTGCGGCGGGCCAGAATACGCTACCTGGGAATTTTCAACTGCCATCCCTACTGGACGCCTCTGCTGGTGGGCTATTTCCTGTTTCTTGAACTGAAAATCGCCAGGAAGGTAATCTCGGAAGACACCCTGAAAAACGTCAAGACCACGGCAACCTATACCCTCTCGGCCATAGGCGATTCCTTTTTCAGCGGGTCGTTTCTGGTTTTCTGGTCTTTGATACTCATTGTCCTGCTCAGGCTCGAGATGCGACTGTGGGCCGTGATCTGGCTCGTTGTCTGGTTTTCCTGTCTTCAGTTGTTGAAAATGTATATCTTCTGGCAGGGCTGGACCCGGGGGCTGACGTTTTTCCAGGGCCTGAAGCGCCTGAACCTCATCAACTGGGGACAGCGGCTGAAATACGTCAATGCCGGCCTGCTGCTGACCATCTGGTTCCTTGTCTTTCCGAATCCGCAGCACCTTGTCCTGATGAGTTCGGGCTGCATCCTGACGGGGGTGGCTGTCTGGATACTCTGGAAAAGATGGATCAGGCGGGAATTTCTGCTGATCGGGTACATTGCCGTTCTCTATACCTGGTTTCTTGTGCTATGAGTCAAACAATTGCAAAGAATGTGTACATCCGGAATGAACTGGGATTGCATGCCCGTCCGGCGGCACTTTTAGCCCAGGAAGCCACCAAATTCGAGGCCCAGATCACGCTTAGCGGTGACGGAGTGGTGGTGGACGCCAAATCCGTCTTGGACCTGCTCAGCCTGGCGGCGGGCCAGGGAAAAACAATCCTGCTGCAGGCCGAAGGTCAGGATGCCGAGCAGGCGGTGCTCCATTTGGAACAGTTATTCAAGGACGGATTCGGAGAAAATTGAGCATGACAGGACAAACACTCACCGGGATACCGGTTTCAGCCGGCATTTCCATCGGTCAGGCCTATCTGCTTGGCGAAGACCATTACTGCTTGATTCCCATGCAGAATATTTCCGAAGATCTGGTGGCTCAGGAAGCCGAGCGCTTGAAGCAGGCCTTTGACAAGGCCCTGGAAGAGCTGAAGCAAATCCGGACGACTATTCCGGTGGAACAATCCGAGCATGTGGCCATCCTGGATGTGCATATCATGATTCTCAACGATCCCAAGCTGCTGTCCACGACGCAGCGCTATATCCATGACATGCATCTCAATGCGGAATGGGCCCTGGAAAAAGGCGTGACCGAAATCGAAAAGCGCTTCGAGGCCATTGACGATGATTATTTCCGGGAACGGGCCCAGGAGCTGCGCCTCCTGACCCGGCGGGTCAAGAATCAGCTTATCGGGAGTCCGGAAACCATCAAGCCCATCACCTCCCGCGTCATCCTCCTGGCCAATAATTTGACCCCGGCGGACACGGCCGAGCTGGATGTCAGCAAGATCATGGCCTTTGCCACGGTGCAGGGGGCCAAGACCTCCCACGTGGCGATTCTGGCCCGGACCCTGGAAATTCCGGCCGTGGCCGGCGTGGAAGGGCTGCTGACCGCGGTCCAGGACGGAGACATCATCATCATTGACGGGCTCAAAGGCCATGTGGAGGTCAATCCTGATGACGACGAACTGACCAAATATTCCGACCTGAAGTATCAATTCGAGCACTACCGCAAGGAGGTCATGCGCCACCGGGACTTGCCGGCTGTGACCACGGACGGACACAGGATTGATCTGTTCGCCAATATCGAACTCTTTGAGGAGGTCTCGGCTGTTTTTGACTACGCCGGGGACGGTGTGGGTCTGTATCGAACAGAATACAGTTATCTCAACCGCTCGGATCTGCCGTCCGAAGAGGAGCTCTTTGAGGAATACAGGGATCTGGCGTCTATTCTGGCTCCCAGGACCTTGATCATCCGCACCCTGGATGCCGGGGGAGACAAAATCGGCCAGGGCTTTGAGCATCTTGACGAGGAAAATCCCGTGCTCGGCTTACGAGCCGTACGCTTCTGCCTTCGGTACAAGGATATCTTCAAAACCCAGCTCCGGGCCATCCTGCGGGCCGCCCAGCTTGAAAATGTCTCCCTCATGTTTCCCATGATCTCCGGGACCAGTGAACTCCGGGCCATCAAAAAGATCCTTGAAGAGACCAAGGCCGAACTCCGGGAGCAGTCCATTCCCTTCGGGGAACAGATGGCCGTGGGCATTATGATGGAGCTGCCCTCTGCCGTGATGATCGCCGATATTCTAGCCAGGGAAGTCGATTTCTTCGCCATCGGGACCAACGATCTGATCCAGTATTCCCTGGGCATCGACCGGACCAATAAATATGTGGCCCATCTCTATCAGCCCCTGCATCCGGCCCTCATTCGCAGCCTGAAATTCATTGTGGATGCCGGACACGAGAACGGAATCAAAGTCAGCATGTGCGGCGAGATGGCTTCCGATCCCTACTGCCTGCCGGTCCTCGTGGGCATGCAGGTGGACAGCCTGAGCCTCAACCCCCAGTCCATCCCGGCCATCAAAAAAATCCTGCGAGATCTGTCCCTGCGTGAATGCTCCGAATTGCTGGAACGTATACTGAAAAGCGACTCCGTGAGCAGGAACAACCAATTGGTCCGGGACAACATTTTCAAAAAATTTCCGGATGAATTGATGTTTTACTCCTCCATGCTCGAGAGGGAAGAAGAATAATGGCACAGGAACACAGCGGGATAAAGATCGTTGCCCAGAACAAGTACATCCGACGGCTGTTTGAAGTCATGGAGACCCTGGAAGCCGGGCTGGTGTTGACCGGTTCGGAGATCAAGTCCATCCGGGCCGGAAAAGTGAGCTTCAAGGACTCTCATGTTGTTTTCTCCGGGAACGAGGCCTTTATCAAAGGCCTGCATATCGGGGTCTATGAAAATGCCGGGTATGCAGGCCATGAACCGGACAGAGACCGGAAACTGCTCCTGCATAAACGGGAAATCGACGTCCTGCGCGGGAAAGTGGAACAGAAGGGCCTGGCCGTGGTCCCCTTGCGCATGTATCTGAAAGACTCCAAGGCCAAACTGGAAATCGCCCTGGCCAAGGGCAAGAAAGTGCATGATCAACGGGAAGAACTGAAGCGGCGGGCGGTGCAACGGGATCTGGCCCGGGAAATGAGCCGATATAAATAGGCAGTTCAACGCAGTCATAGAATACACGAAAATGTGTTGCTCCGAACTACTTGAAGTCCTTGTTAAAAAATTGGAAATTTGAAATTGGAAATTGGCAAGAAAAGACTGTAGAAATACGGAGAGTTCTATAAAGCCTCATCAAATTTCGAATTTCGTGCTTCGAATTTGTCATATGCAGATATTTGTCCAAAAAAACTCAAATCTTCGCTCTTGGTGAAGGGCTCTGGAGACAGGTGAAGCATGTTTGATTTTGTGGCACGAAAAATTTTTGGCACGAAAAACGATCGATATATTAAGTCATTGACTCCCTGGGTCGATGCGATCAACGCCCTGGAGCCGGAAATGGAACAATTGGCCGAGGCTGATTTTCCCCGGAAGATTTCCGAAATGCGCGAGGAAGTGGAGCAGGGCAAGCCCCTGGACGAACTGCTCGCTCCGGTCTTCGCCCTGGTCCGGGAAGCCTCGAAGCGCAGCCTCGGCCTGCGGCCCTTTGACGTGCAGCTCATGGGCGGGGTCAGCCTGCATCAGGGCAAGGTGACTGAAATGAAGACCGGTGAAGGCAAGACCCTGGTCGCCACCATGCCCGTGGTGCTCAATGCCTTGACCGGCAAAGGGGTCCATCTGGTGACGGTCAACGACTACC
>CAZUMF010000036.1:0-24235 GCA_964621385.1 uncultured Desulfohalobiaceae bacterium | reverse complement strand
GATCGGGTACCGTGATCCGTAAGGCGTCCCGACCTTCCTCATCCGTGGCTGGTTCAACCTGGGGTTTGTCCTCCGGTACGTAGCGAATAAAGCGAACCTCCTTGTCCGCGGCCTCGCGGTAGGCGTCCTCGGCAAAGCCGTAGGTCCGCATGTCCCGGAACAGGATGTAAATCTGCATCGCCGGATTGTGCTCCTTGAGCTGCAGGGCATTCTTCACGGCATGACTGCAGCAGACCCGGGAACAGTAGTCCCGGTCCTCCTGCCGGCAGCCAACGCACTGGATCATGACCAGGCTCTCCGCGTTCAGCAGGGAGGCATCCCCTGCGGCGATGCGTTCTTCCACATCCACATGGGTCAGCACCCGTTCATCCTCTCCAAAGAGGTATTCAACCGGGGTGTATTCCTCGGCGCCGATGGCCAGGACCGCTGCGCCGTGCTCAATCCGCCTGGTGCGTCCCTCCGTGGTGATCGTGGTTTCAAAATTGCCGACATATCCGGAAACATCGGTGATCACAGCCTCATGAAAGACATGGATCAGGGGATGCTGATACACCTGCTGCACCAATTCCTTGAGATGGGCCTGCACATCAAGTCCTTCCAGGGTAGAGTGGATGCGCCTGGCCATGCCGCCAAGCTCTGAATCCTTCTCCACCAGGGCCACCTCATGGCCCTGGGCCGCAATGGACAGGGCGCAGGTCATGCCGGCAATCCCTCCGCCCACCACCAGGGCCCGCTTGTTCACCGGCAGATCGATCTCCTGCAGGGGTTCGAGCCGGCAGGCCCGGGCCACGGACATGCGCACGATATCCTTGGCCTTTTCCGTGGCGTCCTCCGGCATCTTGGCATGGACCCAGGAATTGTGCTCCCGGATATTGGCCATATCCAGATAGTATTGATTGATCCCCGCCTCCCGGAGGGTGTCCCGGAACAGGGGTTCCAGGGTCCGGGGAGAACAGGCCGCGATCACCACCCGGTTCAGCCCTTTCTCCCTGGCGGTTTCCGTGATCTCGTTTGCCGAATTCGTGGCGCAGGAAAAGAGCTGCTCCTGGGCATACTGCACATGGGGCAGGGTCAGGGCATAGTCCACCACCGAGGGAACGTCCACCACCCGGCCGATATTCGCCCCGCAATGGCAGACAAAGACCCCCACCTTGGTCTCCTCCCCGGAGGTGTCCCGCTCCGGCGGGTAGACCCGTTCTTTGGCCAGTTTCCAGCGGCGGTAGTCCAGGAGTTCGGCGCTCTGGGCCCCGGCCCCGCTGGCGGAGAAGACGGATTCCGGGATATCCATGGGTCCCTGAAAGGCCCCGCTGATGAAGATGCCGGGACGGCTCGTGGTCAGAGGATGGGTGGGATCGCGCCGGCAAAAACCGTGCTCGTTGAGCTCGATGCCGTAGGTGTCCCGCCAGGCGGCATCCTGACCCGGAGCGTTCATGCCCACGGACAGCACCACGAGATCGAAGAACTCCTCCTTGACCCCCTCCTCTGCCGTGGCGTAGCGGATGCTGACGCTCTTGCTTTCCGGATCTTCCCGGCCGATGGACACATAGCTCCGGATGAAGCGCACCCCGGGCAGTCCTTCGGTTTTGTGGTAGTAGAGTTCGAAATCCTTGCCGTAGGAGCGGACATCGTTGTGAAAGATGGTGCACTCGGTCCCGGGCAGATGATCCTTGGTCAGAATGACCTGTTTTTGGGTGTAGGTGCAGCAGACCGCCGAGCAGTAGCTGTTTCCCCCTTCCAGGACCTGTCGGGAGCCCACACACTGAATCCAGGCGATTTTCTTGGGGTGCTCCTTGTCCGAGGGGCGCAGGACCTCCCCCTCATAGGGGCCGGTGGCGCAGAGGACCCGCTCATAGTCCATGCTGGTCAACACGTTCTGCAGCATCCCGTAGCCGTAATCGCCGCGAATGGAGGGATCAAAGACATCATAGCCCGGAGCCAGCAGAATCGAGCCCACCTGAATGCTGAGTTTTTCCTCGGTCTGGAGCAGATCAATGGCGTCATTCTGGCAGACCGATTCGCAGATGCGGCATTTCTTCTCCTTCAAGTAGAGACAGCTTTCATCGATGTAGGCGATCAAGGGGATGGCCTGGGCAAAATAGATGTGCACAGCCTTGTTCTGGGAGATCTCCTGATTGAAGGGATCCGGAATATGCACCGGGCAGTATTCGGTGCAGGTGCCGCAGCCCGTGCACTTGTCCTCACGGATATAGCGGGGCTTCTTGCGCAGCCGGACCTCAAAATGGCCGGACTCCCCCTCGACCCCGTCAACTTCCGTATAGGTCAGAACCTCGATATTTGGATGCCGGCCGACCTCGACCAGTTTAGGCGACAGAATTCACATGGAGCAGTCGTTGGTGGGATAGGTCTTGTCCAGCTGGGCCATGTGCCCGCCGATGGCCGGCGATTGTTCCACGAGGTAGACCTTGAAGCCGGCCGTGGCCAGATCAAGGGAGGCCTGAATGCCGCTGATCCCGCCGCCGACGACCAGCACGTCCCCAAAGTTTCCTGTTGCTGCTTGTGTTTGCATAGGACTTCTTCCTTTTCCCTTCTGTCAATCATCACTCATTGAGCATGGTTGCAGGCAGCACTCTTCAATCGCCGCTCTTCACTCTGCAAGGCTCATGCGCACGATCTCCGTGATATCCATGATATCCAAGACGTCCTCGAACTCGAGGTTCAGCCGGCTCTCCTCGAAATTGGTAATGCAGTAGGGGCAGGCCGTGGCCAGGACCTCGGCCCCGGCCTCCCGGGCCTGCTTCAGTCTGATATCCGAGAAGCGCTCGCTCAGGGGGGTATCCATCCAGATCCGGCCGCCCCCTCCCCCGCAGCAGAGGCTGTTCTGGCCATTCTCCGGCAGTTCAAGGAGTTCCAGACCGGGAACGGCCTGCAAGACCTCCCGGGGCTCGGCATAGATCTGATTGTGCCGGCCAAGATAGCAGGGATCGTGATAAGCCACCTTCCTCGGGACATCCTGGGTACAGGCCAATTTTCCCGCGGCGATCAGCTCCCTGAGATACTGGGCCATGTGCACCACCTCGAAATGGACCATGAATTCGGGGTACTCATTGACAAAGGTATGGTAGCAGTGCGGCGAGGACACCAGGATCTTCTTGACCCCGCTGTCCACAAAGGTCTTGATGTTCGCTTTGGCCAGGTCCTTGAAGACCTGCTCGCTGCCGGTCTTGCGGATGCTTTCCCCGCAGCAGCTTTCCTTCTCGCCCAGGATCCCGAACTCAATGCCGGCGGCCTTCAAAAGATCCACAGTGGCCACGGCCACTTTCTTCATTCTGGGATCATAGCTCAAGTAGCAGCCTGCGAAATAGAGCAGTTCCATGTCCTCGCTGAAGGCCTGCACGCCCTGGTCCCTGGCCCAGTCGGCCCGATGCTCCCGCTCGCCCTGGAGAGGGTTGCCTTCGGATATGAGGCTGGCCCGGGCACTGCGGGCGGATTTCACCGACTGGGGAAAGATCTCGTAGTCCGAGGCCACCCGGCGCAGGGAGACCGAGAGGTCGATCTGCTTGACCCCCCGGGGGCACTGGTCCGGACAGCGTCCGCAGGTGGTGCAGCGCCAGATGTCCTCGCCTTCGATCTCGCTCAGTCCAAAGGCGGCCTCCCGGATGATCCGGCGCATGCTGAAGTCTCTGACCTCGTTCCAGGGACAGACCGTATCGCATTTCCCGCATTGATAACAGAACCGAAAGATATCGCCACCGGCCGCTTTGATCTCGTCAATGACCTCGGTAAAAGGGGCTACTGTTTCCATATGTCAGAGCTCTTTACTGTCCACGTTCATTTGAAGTATGTTTTGAAGCGTTTTGATATGTTCCTTTGCTGTCTGGTGTCAGCCCTGCCGCTGGCAGGGCTGACATTTAATTGTTTGATATTTAATGCAATATACGATTGAGCTGTTTTGTTGCTTACTGAAAACAACGACTGCCAGTTTGATCAATGGAGAAACTTTCACTGTCAATGGCTTTTCCTCCCGAGCCAAGAATTTGAACGTCGAACATCGAACTTCGAACATCGAATTTTGAATGAAGAAAAAAAAGTAAATGAAAGAGCAAGTGTATGAAAGAAGAGACCGATACTGGAACGGGAACAAGTCTTTTCTTTGATTCATAATTCATCATTGGACGTTCGATGTTCGATGTTCATTTTTGAAGTTTCATACGAGATTGTATCATCCTGGTCTTGTTTGTATTCGCTGAAACCCGAAACCTGACACCAGTACCCCCAATGCCTCATTCCCGGTGAACCATCCGGGCCAGGGCGTCCTGGATCTTGTCCAGGCCGTACTTATTGGCCAGGGCTTCCAGTCCGAACTCCAGCTCCTCGGGTTCTTCCTGGGCTTCGCCTTCCTCCTCCCGTTCCTCCAGGGTCAGGGCATCGGTGATGCACCATTTGACGCAGAGGGGTTCATCCTCACCCTCACACATGTCGCAGCGCAGCGGCAGCCCGGAATCCGGCTCCTTGAAAAGATCCCGGGACGGACAGGCGGCCCGGCAGAAGGCGCATTCATCATACTCCTTGCCGTCGATAATGTACTTGTCCCTGCCCGCGCACTCCGCGTTCGCGGGTTCGCCTGCATAGACCGGAACATAGAGGTCCCGGAGCGGATCGCGAATCACCCGGACCCGGGAACGGGCCGGATTGTTACTGCTGTATTTGGGCTCGGCATGGAAAGCGGAACACACGACTTCGCAGGCCCGGCAGCCATTGCACTTATCAGCATCAATTTTGATCGTCTTAACCGTTTTCGTTTGCTTCTCATCCGTCACGGTGCACCTCCTCAACCCGCGTCCGTCTCGTGTTCCTGCGAAGCCTCATCTGCAGGAGCTTCTTCGCTGTCGGTCAAGATCCCCCGCTGCAGGAATTCATCGGCAACATAGTCCAGGGAAAGATCACGCAGGGCCTCAACAGTCGGGATTCCCTGATCATTCCAGCCCTTATACTGATAATAAGTGTCCAGAAGCTCTTTTTCCAGCTCAGGAAATCGCTTCTTCCAATGATCCTCGGGCGGACGCTCGTCTTTGCGGCGCATGCCCCTGCGGATGTTCACGGCCCGGACCAGGGTCCGGTAGCGTTTGGCCGCCTTGGAGAGCTGGGCTTCATCCATCTCGATGCCGGCGCCGTATTGAATAAATTTGGGGAAATTATGAATATGATAGGGAGGCTTGAGGTGAAACGAAGACAGCCCGGCACACATGCCCAGGGCATCGTCGATATAGTGCATCTTCTCCTGCCAGTCCACGATGTCGCAGCACATTTCCGGGGTGGGGTAATAGGGGTTGGAGTATTCCCCCCGCGGCTCCCAGTCCAGAAAATACTGCTTGAAGCGGTCGTCCGGGACCTGAAACCAGTCCTGGACAAACTTCTCCCGGTGCTCACGCTTCGGGAACGGGGCCTGGGGAAACTGCCCTTCGATCTGGGTGATGTTGATCTTTTCCCCGGTACAGTACATGAGAAAATAGATGGGATTGAGCATGGACAGCTTGAGGGGCAGCTGCTCAATTTTCTTAATGGTATTGTGGGCGTAGTCCTCGGCTCCGTTGCCGATTGCTTTGGCCGCCCAGTAGGTGCCCTTGGCCAGGACATCGCCGATCCCTTCCCGAAGCACGATGCGGTCCAGAAGCCAGAAAAAGCGGTCTTCATTGCCTTCAGGCAGGCCGGAAAGATCTTTGTCCGTCAAAATGCCGTTTTCATAGAGTTCCAGGGCAAAGGCCATGACCTGCGGGGTGGAATAGGCATCCAAGCCATACTCCGTAGCCCGCTGGGCAATGCGGAAGCCGAAGTCCAGATCGGCATAAGCGGCCATGGTATAGGTCAGCTTGGAGAAGCATTTCATCATGTAGGTGTTCAGCCCGGGGACGTTGATGGTCGCCCCGCACTTCAAAGGACAGTTGTAGCAGCTGATGAGCCGGGTGCGGACATTTTCCATGGTTTCGGTCCAGCGCTCCTCGATCTCCTCGTTCCAGAAGCCTTTGCGGCGCTCCCGGGCATTGCCCCACATGAAATTCTCGGTATGCCACTGCTCGTCGTGGATGGCCATTTCCTGGGGCGAGCCAAGCACTGCAAGAATGGGAATCACCCCGGGAATGGGATTGTCTTCCCGCCATTTGATATATTCCAGGGCTTCCGTGCACTGCTCCATATATTCAAGGGGCTTGGCGATATTGATGTCCTTGGTCCCCCGCACCGCGATGGCCTTGACCCGCTTGTCGCCCATCACCGCTCCGATGCCGCCGCGGCTGGCGCTGGACCGGCCCTGCTCAATGGAGGCATACCAGACCCTGTTTTCACCGGCCAGACCGATGGCGGAGATCTGGGCTTTGGGCTCGTTCAGCTCCTGCTGGATCAGATTCGCGGTCTCCACGGCGCCTTTGCCCTGCAGATGCGAGGCGTCGCGGATTTCCACTGTGTCGTTGTAAATCCACAGATACACGAGATCCGGGGACTTGCCCCGCAGGATCACCTTGTCATAGCCGGCATATTTGAGTTCCGGGGCCCAGAAGCCCCCCATCATGGAAAAGGCCATCAGCTCGGTCTGAGGGGAAATGGTGGAGACAATGGTCCGATTGCAGCCGGTGGCCGGAGTGCCGCACAAGAGACCCGCGGCGAAAATCAAAAGATTATCCGGCGAAAAAGGCTCCACCTCAGGCGGAACCCGGTCCCAAAGGATTTTGGCATTCGTACCCAGGCCCCCGAGATACAGCTCGGTTTCCCGCGGATCGGAGGCGACCCTTTCGATATTGCCCCGGGTGAGATCCACTTCCAGATGATACCCCGTCTCTGCATATCTCATGGTGTTTCCCCTTGCGATCGTTCAGGCTGCTGACCCAGCTCGAACGATGGTCTGTTCAATCATGATCCCGGCCTCTAGGGCCAGGTGTTGGCGTTGGTTTAGCTAACAATAAGCTACAATGTAACTAAACGTCAAGGGAAAAATCATTTTCCCAGGGATATTCGGCCACTGCTCTTGAAAGAGATTATTTTTCTTTCCAGACCGGTTTCCGCTTGTCCAGAAAGGCCTGCAATCCCTCAAGAGCATCCTCGGTCTGCATCAGTTTGTTCAGGTAGATATCTTCGATGGTTTCCAGGACCTTGGGTTCCCGATCCGTGAGACCGGCCAGGGTTGCGCTCCGGGCATACCGGAGCACCGGTCCGCTCATTTTGGCGAATTTGGCGATAAAGGCCTCGGAGGCCTCTGCGAACTCTTCGTGGGGCACCACCTCATTGACCAGGCCGAGGTCCCTGGAAGCCCGGGCCGAGAGAATGTCCCCGGACAGGATGAGTTCCATGGCCTTCTTGCGGCCCATGATCCTCGGAAAGATCAGAGAGGCGATGGGCGGAAAGACCCCGACCTGGATCTCCGGCTGCCCGATCTTGGCCTTTTCCGAGGCAATGACCATATCACAGTACACAGCCAGCTCGCAGCCGCCGCCCAGGGCCGCCCCGTTGACCGCGGCAATAGAGGGAATGCCAAGTTTGTCCATGTTTCGGAACATGGCGTGGAATTCCTCAATCATCTGGGTGGCCGTGCCCCCCAGGTGTTCGGCCACCTCCACCCCGCCGCTGAAGGCCTTGCCTTCGGCCTTGAACACCAGCAGCTTGACGGATTGCGGGTCCATCGCCTTCAGGGCCGCATTGATCTCCTGCATCATGGCAATGTGCAGGATGTTCAGGGGCGGCCGGTTGAGCACGATGCTCGCGACCCCGTCCTGGACACTGGTTTGAATAAATTCATAGCTCATGGGCAATCACCTCTTTTTTTGAAATTTGTAATTGGAAATTGGAAATTGGCCCAGAACAGATCGCGACAACTTTCATTTTAATTGCCAATTTCTAATTTCAGAGCTCTTTACAGGAAGCGTAAATTTGAAAGATTTTTTGGACATTTTGTGATATTACTTGCCTCTTTTTCAGGTTTCAGGTGTCGGGTGTCAGAGATTAACACCTTGATATAGCTTTATCTTTCTTTTCCTGACACCAGAAACCTGACACCAGAAACCAAAAGAATGTCCAATTTTAAGAACATTTCAGCTATTATCAATTATTTTAAATCGTTAATGTTCAAAGACGTAATGTAGGTACGAAGTCTGAATTTCTAATTTCCAATTTCTTTCTTCTCTACCTAGCCCACATACCCGCCGTCCACGCCCAGGACCTGGGCGGTGACATAATCGGCGTCCTTGGAAGCCAGGAAGACAAAGGCCGGGGCTATCTCTTCAGGCTCGGCAAACCGGCCCAGGGGGATCCTGGACTGGTAGATCTCCTTGAGTTTCTCGTCGCTGCGCAGCTTGCCGGTCATCTCCGTGGCCGTGATCCCCGGACAGATCACGTTGACATTGATGTTGTAGCGGCCCAGTTCCCGGGCGGCGGACTTGGTGAAGCCGATAACCCCGGCTTTGGCCGAACTGTAGTTGATCTGGCCGATGGTCCCGTAGATCCCGGCCGTGGAGATGACATTGATCACTTTCCCGAATTTCTGCTCCTTCATCTTCCGGCCGGCGGCCTGGGTGCAGTTGAAGGTTCCCTTCAAATGGATGTCGATGATCCGGTCCCAGTCCTCTTCGGCCATCTTCAGGAGCATGGCCGGCTTGGACATGCCGGCGTTGTTCACCAGGATATCCAGGCCCCCGAGTTCGAGGATCGCGGTCTCCACCATCTGCCGGCAATCCTCGTAACTGCTGACATCCGCCTTCACGGCCACTCCCTGGCGGCCTCTGGCCCGGACCGCCTCCACGACCTCCTGAGCCGCGGCATCATTGCTCTGGTAGTTGACCAGGACATCCGCCCCTTCATCGGCAAAGGCCAGGGCCACGGACCGGCCGATGCCCCGGCCGCCTCCGGTGACGATCGCTTTTTTGTCTTTCAGTCGCATATATTCATCCTTATACTGATCCCTAGTACCATCCTCGAACAATGCAACAGAGACCATCAAGTCTTTCCCCTTGTATTTGAAAAAGCCAGGGATCAGTATTTATTTTTAATTTTTAATATGCAGCATAACCTGACACGTATTCGGCTCCCGGTTCGAAGAACCGATCAAAGCCAAAATAATGCTGGCATTATTTTGGCTTGGGCATGACCTGCTCCGCGATCTGATCGTAGTCCAGTCCCTCGGCGAGAAGCTTGCGGTAGGACATGAAATCGATCTCCCGGGAGCCGGTCATCTTGGAGGTATTGAAGGCATTAAAGCCCAGATAGGCCTCGGTGTTCATGTTCGCGGCCAGCCAGTAGACCTGAGTGCTCTTCAGATTATCCCAGAAATACTTCTTCCTGGCCCGGACATCCTCGATGGTGTTCATCAAGCAGAGATAGGTGGTATTGCTCAGGGTCCAGACCATCTCATTCACGAAATCATCCAGCTTGCTCCAGTCCGTACTCAAGCCCTTGAGTTCCTCCTTGGCCTGCTTGAAGGCCTCTCCGGTCTTGAACTCCCCGTAGACGATCTCTCCGTCCCGGACGTAGCGGTCGGTGATCACCCGGGGGTCCCGCACCCAGTCCCCCTGCTCGTTCTTCTTGATGGGCAGGGCCTTGGTGATGGCCCCGATGCGCTCCATCTTGGCCGCGCTCCACATGGCATTGGCGCAGGACTGCCACATGGCCCGCTCCATGGTCATATCCCAGGTCAGGAAATTGGTGGAGCCACCGGGGGGGGTGGAGCCGTGCCGGGTCCCGGCCTGGCCGAAAGCGGCCGTGTCCGCGGCCACGGTAAAGTCGCAGGCCTGGCCGATTTCCTGCCCCCCGGCGATGCGCATGCCGTTGACCCGGCAGATGACCGGCTTGCGGGCTTTCAGGATCGCATCCACAGATCCGGAGAACAGGTCGATATAATTGGCGTATTCCATGGGGCGCTTGGTGTAGTACTCAGCGTATTCCTTGGTGTTGCCCCCGGTGCAGAAGGCCTTGTCGCCCACCGAGGTCAAGATGATGGCCACCACGTCGCGTTCCATGGATCCGCGGTGCATGCCGGCGATGACCCCCTTGAGCATATCCGTGGTGTAGGAGCCGAATTGGGCCGGGTTGTTCAGGGTCACCCAGGCGGTGTACAGGCCGTCCTCGTGCCGGCCGGTGGTGGGATTGATAAAGGGTTTGCGCTCGTACATGGTGCACGGCGCCTCGATTCCGAAATGCTCGTCCCCAAACAGTTGATGATCCTTTAATTCATTGTCTCTGGGCAGCCAATCCAGTGCCATACTTTCCTCCTAAATTTTTTTTCCCAAAAAAATTTTTATTTTTTAAATTGTTACTGATAATTCACCTAGTCAGCTTTCCTCACCAGGCCTTTTCCGTCCTGCAACTGAAACCCAAAGTGATCCTGGATCGCTTTGGGTTAAAAGTCCGGGGTGAGGATAATTCGTTTCTCCGGAGGGGTGGCGTGGGCCTCGGCAAAGGCCTCGGCGATTGCACTCATGGGCCGGGTCTGGACAAAATCCTCCAGAATGATTTTTTTGCTGAGCACGAGATCCAATACTTGGGGATAATATTCGGGCAGGCAGCCCCAGGTCCCGATGATCTCGGCGTCGAAGGCCATGACCCGGCTGAGCATATAGTCCACCTTGTGCGCGCCAAAGCCGACAATGACCAGCTTCCCGGTAAAGCTCAGCAAGGCCAGGGCGGTTTCCTGGCCGGGCTTGGTGCCGCTGGATTCAAAGATCTTCCAGCCGTGGGCGGGAAGACCATGCTCTTTGCGATAGGCCTTGACCTCATTGGCCACATCCTTGGGGCTCTTGTCCCGGGCATTGATCACCCCGTCCACCCCATAGGAAAGCATGCTCTGGAGACGATTCTCGTTGATGTCCACGGCCAGGACGGTCTCGGCCCCCAGGGCCTTGAGTTCCTGGGCCAGATACTGGCCCACCCCGCCCACGCCGATGACGATGACCCGGTCCCCGCGTTCGAGCTGGGCCCGCTGGATGGCCTGATAGGGCGTAGTGGCCGCGTCCGCCACCACCGAGAGGTGGGACAACGGGATATCGCCCCGGTCCTTAACCTCGCAGAGATCGATGCTGGGAACCGGAATATGGCTGGAAAACCCGCCGTAAATCCCCATGCTGCTTCCGGGCATCTTTTGATTCAAGCACCGGTTGCCCCGCCGGGTCTTGCAGAGGATGCATTTCCGGCAGGGCATGACCGCAGGGACAATGACCTCCTTGCCCAGCCAGTTCGAATCCCCGGCCACCACGGTGCCGGAAATCTCGTGCCCCAGGGTCAACGGCGGGGTGTTCACCGTGGGTACGCCGTCATAGAAATAGCCCAGATCCGTATGACAGACCCCGCATCCGGCCACTTCCACCAGGACCTCCTCCGGTCCGAGTTCCGGAACGTCCACTGTAGTCTTTTCGAGCCGGCCCTCGATCTGTTTGCCGGTCTCCTTGTCCTTGGCATAGGGCTGAACCATCTGCCAGGTCTGTATTGTTTTCGGTTGCTCGCTCATAATACCATCCCCTTGTTTGGAAACTGTGAAAAACTTATCGCTTCACAAACACATAGTTCAGCTGTCCACTAGGCAGCTCATTGGTCTGGACATCCATGGCCATGCCCACCTGGACCTCGTCTTCAGAAAGATCCGGCGCCAGGCGGCCAAAGACCTTGACCTCGTCGAATTCCACCACCGCAATACTGTAGGGCAGGTCGTCTTCAAACCCCACCGGGCCGAATTGCATCAGGCTCCAGGTCAAAAGCTTTCCTGGTCCCGTGATTTCAAACCAGTCAATGGTGCTGGACAGGCATTCACTGCAGTCCGCCCGGGGCGGAAAATAGCTCCGGCCGCACTTGAGACACCGGGTGCCCATGATCTTGCCCTTCTCCAGAAAGTCCGCAAAATCATTGACCTTGCTCGTGGAAGTGAAGCTGACCGTTCCGAATTTTGCAAAACGTGTATCCATCTCTTTTTTGCCCATACATCACCTCCCGAGGATGCTGACATTTCCGTACAAGCCGACCCCGCCGATATTGTGCACCAGCCCGATCTCCGGGTCCTTGACCTGGATATCGCCGGCCTCGCCCCGGAGCTGGAGCACAATGGTCCGCAGCTGCGAGCCGCCCGTCGCCCCGATGGGGTGTCCTTTGGACAGGAGTCCGCCGTCGACATTCACCGGAATGCGTCCGTCTTTATAGGTTTCCTTGTCTCTGATCAGCTCCCGTCCCTGTCCGGGTTCGGCAAAACCGAGATCTTCATAGGCCATCATTTCCGCGATGGTAAAACAGTCATGCACCTCGGCCACGTCCACGTCGCGGGGGCCGATTCCGGCCATGGCATAGGCCTGGGATGCGGCGTCCCTGGCCGCCTTCAAACTGGTAAATCCTTCCCGGCCGGTCAGATTCACACTGGCGGTGGCCGCTCCCAGTCCCAAAATCCAGACCGGTTTGTCCGAAAGTTTTCTGGCCCAGTCTTCGCTGGCCACAATCAGACAGGAGCTGCCGTCGGCATTGGCACAGCAGTCGCCCACGCGCAACGGTGAGGAAACCGCGCCGTTCATCCGGCTCTCCGGATCGCTGAACTGCTCCGGGCTCACCGGCTTCTGGTAGACGGCCAGGGGATTTATGGGACCATAGGTTCCGGCCTTGACCCTGATCCGGGCCAGATCCTCGAGGGTGGTCCCGTAGTGCTCCATGTGCGCCCGGGCGTGCAGGGCGTAATAGGCCGGCATCATGGTCCCGAACGGGCTCTCCCATTGAATGTCCGTGCCCCGGCCCATCCGCTCCTGGGATTCCGCAGAGGAGATCTCGGACATCTTTTGGAAGCCAAGCACCGCCACGAGGTCATGCATTCCGGAAGCCACCAGCGAATAGGCGGTCCGAAGCCCGGTGCTGCTGGATGAACACAGGGTCTCCACATAAAACGTGGGCTGGGGATTGAGCCCGAGATACTCGGCCAGAACTCCGGCCGGGGAGCGCTGCTTGTCATACTCCGGGGCCGAACAGATCACCGAGGCCTGTATGTCCCCCGGCATCACCCCGGCGTCGGTCATGGCCTCCCGGAATCCGTCAAAAGCCAGCTCCTTGATGGAGCCGGGATAGCCGCGCACGAAAGCGGACTGTCCGACCCCGATAATCCCTACTTTTCGCATAAACACCTCATTTTTTTCATTTGCGGATCACAATTCAGAACGGAAAAAATGCTCAACATACGGCTTATGCCGCGGAATCACTCCACTTTGATGATCTTGACCGTGTGATCGATCCAGTCCGGCGGGAGATAGACCCGGCCGCTGTTGCCGCAGGCCTTGACCAGTTTTTCCATCATCTCCTCGCCATAGACCTCGAACTTCACCTTGTGCGTCTGCAGCGGGGCCTCATCCGACTGCTGTTTTCTGGCTGTCTCATCCGCCATACCATTAGCACCTTGCCATGCATGCTATCCACAATTCACAGAATCTCTTTTTTGACATTGATGAATTCACTGCGTTCAAACCCTAAAGACTTGAAAAAGGAAATCAGATCCACAGAATCCCAGATCACCGAGGAATAAATCTGCTTGATCCCCATACGTTTGTAGACCTCGAAGGTCCGGGCCGCCAGCTTCTGCCCGATGCCCTGTCCCATGACCTTGGGATCCACACCCAGCGAGGCGATCCAGGCGCTTTTCTCCACGCCGAAGCCCCCGTAGACCACGTAACTGATCATATAGCCCACCACCCGGCCGTTCACTTCAGCCACAAAACTGGCGTCGTTTTCTCCAAACTGCAGATGCTCGGCGATGACCCGATCAAACCCGATATGCGAGTCGGATTTGGTGATGGAGGAGTAGATGCGCTGCAAATCCGGGGCGTCGTCCATTTGCACTTTTCTGATTGTTACGTCCTGAGCCACACTCGCGCTCCTCTCTTAATCAACTTTCACGATTTTCACGGTATGACCGATCCAGTCCGGCGGGAGATAGATCCTGCCGCTGTTACCACTGGATTTGACCTGTTTTTCGATCATTTCCTCGCCATAGACCTCAAATTTGACCTTTTCTATGACTGCTCGGTCTTCCGGTTCCACGGCGGGGGGGGATTTGACTTCATCATTCATAGTGTTCACTCAGGAAATTTTTTGAAGGTCGCCTTCAAAAAATTATCGGATCAAAGCCGGAAGAAACGTGGCGATCTCCGGAAAAGCGATCATGATGCTGGTGCCGATGATCAAGGCCAGCAAAAAGGGGATCACTCCGATGAAGATCTTTTCCAGGGGGACATCCTGGGCTATGCCTTTGACAATGTACACATTCACGCCAACCGGCGGGGTGATAATCCCCATCTGGGTGATGAGCACGATAATAATCCCGAACCAGATCAGGTCATAGCCCAGGTTGGAGATGATCGGATAGAAAATGGGGATGGTCAGGGTGATCAGGGCCAGGGCGTCGATGAAACAGCCGCCCACGAGGTAAATGAAACAGATAACCCCGACAATGGCCCAGCCCGGCCAGTTGAGGTTCCCCACCAGATTGGCCGCATTCATGGGAATCTGGGACAGGGCCAGAAAATGACCGAATATGGTGGCCCCGACAACGAGCATGATCACCATGCAGGAGGTCTTCAAGGTGTCGTTGACGGCATTCAGAAAATTTTTCCAAGTGAGCTTTCGCTGCACCATGGCAATGACCAGCAGGGAAAAGGACCCGACGGCCCCGGCCTTGGTCGGAGTGAACAGTCCGAAAAACATGCCGCCCATGACCAGGACAAAGACGAGGAGGGTCTCCCAGATCTCTCCCAGGGCGTAGAGCATGTCCCGAAACGGATAAATTTTGCCTTTCGGACCCTGATCAGGATTGAACCAGCAGTAAATGATGATGGCCAGGACAAACAGCGTGGCGATCAACAGAGCCGGGACAATACCGGCGATAAAAAGCTTGCCGATGGAGAGCTGGGTCAAAATGCCGTAGATGATCAAAATGACGCTGGGCGGCATCAGGATGCCGATACCGCCGCCTGCGGCCACCGAGCCTGTGGCCAGCTTGTCGCCGTATCCAAAGCGTTTCATCTCCGGGAGTCCAATGGTGCCCATGGTCGCGGCCGTGGCCGTGGTCGAGCCGCAGATCGCCCCGAATGCGGTGCAGGCCACAATCGTGGCCATGGCCAGCCCGCCGCGCACCCGGCCGATGAACTTGTCGGCCATATCGTAGAGCTTGGAGCTCACCCCGGCATAAAAGGCGATAAATCCCATGAAGATAAACAAGGGGACCAGAGCCAGGCTGTACGAGGAAAAAACACTGTACATATCTCTGGAGAGCAGGGTCAGGGCGGCCGGAATGTTGATCAGGTAGGCATAGCCCACAAACCCGACAATGGCCATGGCATAGGCAACATACAGCCCGGTAAAGAAAATGGCCACCAGAACGACAATCCCGATCAGCCCCACCAGGGCAAATTCACTCATTTCTGTCCCCCTTGACCAGACTTAGAAATTCAAAAACCAAAACCAGAAACAAAATAAAGCAGGCAAAGGCAATCGCATAGAGCACATAATAGGTGGGCAGCTGCAGTGTCGACGAGACTTCGCCCGTGGCCTTGAGTTCGTTTCCATAATCGTAGCATTCCCGGGCGGTGAGAAAGAAAAACACCGCTGTGATGAAGCTGAGAAACAGATTGTTGATCCGTTTCCACAGCGGGGGAAAGCGCAGGTACAACAGATCCACCCCGATATGCCCTTTATCCCGGTGGACGGCTGGCAGGGCGAAGGCCAGCAGGAGTGCGGCGCAGAGGGACACGATCTCCTCTGATCCAAGCACGGGGTGCCCGAACAGATTGCCCACGACATCGGCGCAGGTAAGCAGCATCATCCCCACGAGCAGGATCCCGGCAAGCTTCCGCAAAACTTCGATGATAAAATTCATACTGGCTGAAATCATGGTTGCCCCTTTTTGCGAGTAATCAGTCCTGATCGCACATTCCCAGGTTGATTTTGAGCATGGCCAGACTGGCCAGAATACGGTGCGTGTTCCGGTCAAAGGCGGGGAGCTCTTGAGAAATTTCAAGTAATTCTTTGGCCATTTGCTCCAGTTCGTCCACTTTGTCCTGCAGGGCCTGCCTGTCTCTTTCCTCGAGCATCATACGCCTCATACCTGTTTGCGCTTGTCGATAAATCGTCTGGCCTTTTGTTCGTAGCGCTTGAGCGTCCCGAAGGGAACAAAGTTCAACTCATACCCCAGGTTGGTTTTCAGCCTGAGCCGGGAAACCATTTCGGCCTGCACGTCTTTCCGGGAGGAACCGGCTTCGGGTCGCAGCTCCACCGTGAGGGCGATATGATCCGCATCCCCTTGTTTCGTCACCAGAACTTCATATTCATCCCCGAGCTCGGGAATGCTGCGGACCACGTCTTCAATGGCAGTGGGGGCCAGGAGCACCCCTTTGACCTTGGTAATGTCGTCGGCCCGTCCGATGACCCCGCCTTTGATCAGGCGGAAGGTGCGGCCGCAGGGACAGGCCTGCTCATGCCACTGGATGATATCCTTGGAATCGAAACGGATGCAGGGCTGGGCGAAACGGTCCAGGGCGGTGACGATCATCTTCCCGGGAATACCGGGTTCTTCAATGAGTTCCCCGCTTTCCAGGTCTTCAATCTGCACCAGAAACAAGCCTTCATTCACATGGAGACCGCCCGGCTGCTCCAGGCATTCATAGCTCCAGGCCCCGATTTCCGTGGCGCCGATGTGGTCATAGACTTTTGCGCCCCAGGCCTCCTCCATCCGCTGTTTGGTGGCCGGGATATTCGCCCCGGGCTCCCCGGCGCAGGTGATCCGCCGGATATGAAGATCTTCGGCTGGATCGAGTCCGAGCCTGGTACGGGCCACTTCAGCCATATTCAGGACATAGGTCGGGGTGGCCATCATGGCCGTGGTCCGAAGCTCCTGCATCTTGAGCAGCCTGGCCTCGGTGTTCAGCACGCCCCCGGGAACCACCTCGCAGCCGAGTTTTTCCGCCCCGTAATGCCCGGCCCAGAAGGCGACAAACACGTTGTAGCCGAAAGGCAGAAAGACACGGTCGCTTTTCCGATACCCCTGGGCAAACAAAAGAGAGGCCCAGGCCTCGGACCACCACTCCCAGTCCTGCCAGGAATCCGCCTGATACACCGGTTGACCGGTTGTCCCGCTGGTCTGGCGGTAGGTGCTCACCTCCTCGAGCGGGACGCAGAGCATTTCCCCATAGGGATAGGGCTCAATAGCCTGGATATCCCGCATCATCTGCTTTTCCATCTTGGGCGTCCTGGCGATATCGGCAAAGGTCCTGATATCCCCGGGAGACATTCCGGCTTGGTCATAGAGGCGACGGTAGAACGGAGACCGTTCATAGGCCCAGCGCACAAGCCGCTGAAATTTTTTCAGCTGCAGCTCGCGCAGCCTGTCCCGGGGCATGGCCTCCAGGAACGGATTCCACAGAGAATTTTTGGGGACATCGGGTACTGCTTTCATCCTGTGCCGGTCCTCACCGTCATGGTTTCTCTTCGTTGTCCGCGTCCTTGATCAACCAAAAATTCTCGCCAAAAATGCTTTTTGAGAGGCAGACCTGGAGTAAAACACATTCGGAACCTGGGGTTCTTCCTGAAAAAAACCAGATCCAGCCATCAGGAGGCGGGCCGGCCCGCCCCCTGATTTTCTGGATTATTGACCGAGATAGGCGCTTTCGAACTTGCCTTTTTTGTATTGTTCGAGACTCTTCATGAGATAATCAAAGACCTCCTTGCCGGGAAGTCCCTTTTCCTCACACTTTTGAAAATACGTTTCATAGACCGGCTGAACCGCTTCTTTCCAGCGCTTGGCCTCTTCTTCCGGAATACCGATGAATGAATTGCCTTCCCGCAGGGCGAGACGCATGCCGTTATAATCACTGGTGTCCCAGGCCTTGCCGTGTTTGACAGCCCATTCCTTGTTGATCTGCGTGATGATTTCCTGAATGTCGGCCGGAAGCGAGTTCCACTTTGCCTTGTTCATGACCACGAAAAATCCCAGGCCATAGGCAATCTGGTAATTCCCGATCCCGTACTTCACGACCTCGGCCATTTTCCAGCCCTTGTTCACTTCCACCGGATAAAAGGCGCCTTCCACCACCCCTTTCTGCAGGGCCTGATAGAGTTCCGGCATGGGCATGGTCACCGGGGAAGCCCCCAGGGCCTTGATGGTGTCGGCCACGATACCGGCTCCTCTGATCTTCAGGCCCTTGAGGTCCTCCAGTTTATGGATCTCTTTGTCCTTGGTGTGGATGAGTCCCGGTCCATGGGCATGCAGATAGAGGACATGGGTATCGGAAAGCTCTTCAGGCGCGAACTTGTCATTGATTTCGTTGAACACGGCCGTGGCGAACTGCCCATTGGGGTTGCCGAAGGGCAGGTTGATCACGTCCATCAATGGGAAGCGTCCCCGGCTGTAGGCCAGAAGGGACAAGCCGATGTCCGAGCGCTGATTGACCACACCGTCATAACACTGGGCGGCCTTGGTCAGGGTTCCGCCGGGATAGTAGGCGATTTTGACCTGACCATCGGTGCGCTTTTCCACTTCTTGGCACCAGGCTTCAGCCAACTGGCTTTGAATATGACTGGGCGGAAAAAAATTGCTGTACGTAAGTTGAATCGTTTTTGCCGACACACCGGCCGGAAACGCGGCCCAGCACAGGGCCAGCCCCAGGCACCACACACCCATTGCTTTGATCATCTTTCCCATACATCTTCTCCTTTGTTTGGGTTCCAACAGTATCGCCTCTGGAAAATGTTTTTGCAGCATCACCTCCTCGATTCGAAACTGGAAATTGGTACAAAACAGATCTCAACTGAATGAGTGTTCATATCGATTTTCAGCAAAAAATCGATAAGCAGAAAATCGATTAAATGAGCGGCGCGTAATAGGCGCTTTTCATGATAGTGTAACGCAGCAGCAAGTCACCCACAAACACAAACACGAGCCGGACAAAAATCAAAAAGGTGTTGGTCTGGCCCCACATGATCAGGGTCAGGAGGAGGGGGACGGCCAGACCGATGATCACCACCCCCACATAAAAAAGCTGGGCGTAGTTTCCCTTGATCAGCTCCTGCATGGAGAAATGGGCGGTCTCCGACTGGTGATAGGTTCCCCAGATATAGAGCAGGAAAAAGCAGAGATACACGAAAAAGAAGACCCTGGACCACATCTCGAAGACCGCCAGATCGGCCCCGGCCAGGCCCATGAAAAACTGAACAAACTGGCTTCCCACCCAGATCCCGGAAATGATGGACAAGGGCAGGATCATGGTGGAACTCCAGGAAGGCAGGGCCCGGACCACGTTCATGGTGGCAAAGCCGTGCATGATCAGGAGCAGGCAGATGATGCCCATGATGATCTTATACATGAAGTTGAAGCCGGTCCAGGGCAGACTGGAAAACACCCCGGGCAGAATCTGGAAAAATCCGAGAACCGCGAAAATCAGAATCACCCACATGCCTCTGGCCAGCTCCGAGTTCTTGGGTTTGGCAAAAATGCGCAGCACCCGGCCGGGATTGCCCAGATAGCGCATATGGATGAGCCCGCCCAGGACCAGGGTCATGAGCCAGCCGACGACAAAACCGGCCCGGAAGTTCGTGAACAGGGACACAAAATAGATCCCGGCCCCGATCTCGGAAAAGAAGAAGGCCAGCCAGAGATAAACCCCGGGTCCTTCAATCCACTCCTCCTGCTGGGTGGGCTTGATCATCCATTCGTATTCCGGGAGCTGCTGTTTCTTGGTCAATTTCCGCCAGAAACCGGAACTGTTGTTGTGCGTTGCTGCAGTCATTGGAAACCCCCGCATTTTATAGTGAAAATTGAAGATTGAATATTGCTGCAGAGTTAAAATTTAATCGTATATCTTCAATATGCCTTATTCCGCCTTATACACCTTGACCGCCACCGAGGTCTCGATGTTTCCGGTCAAGGGATCGTAGTGCTTGAGATGGGAGGGCAGGATCTTGCAGAAATTGCTCCCCTTGCCCTTGGCAATGGGCCGTTTGTCAGCCCAGAGCCCGCCCTGGCCGGCAATCCCCACCACCAGGTGGTTCTGGCCCTGCATGGTCTTGACCACGCCTTTCTCCCGGGCCCCGTAACGATTCTCCACCCAGATCACGTCCCCGTCCTTCAGGCCCTTCTTTCTGGCCAGATCCGTGTTGATGGTGATGGTGAAGGTGTAGGGACAGCGGGCGCTGGCCTCGTCGATATAGGGATTTTGAAAGGTGGTGTTGTTCGTGTGCAGGACGTCCCGGTACGAGAAAGCCAACAGGTCGAATTCATCGTTGAGTTCCTGATAGGAAGTCGGGGTGTACCAGCTGGCCAGGGGAAAATGCTGGCTCAAATCCAGCTCCAGACCGGTGTCCTGGCAGATCTTCTCGATCTTGCGGCGATCGTGGATCATGAATTCCATGTACACCGGGCATCTGGATTTCATATACCAGCGCCAGTAAACATCTTCGATGGGCTTGTGCCAGGTGGCGTAGCCCTGCTCCTCGACCTTTTCCTTGTCCGGACCGTAGACCCAGCGCATGACCCGCTCCCCGATCTCTTTCCAGTTGAGGTATTCCCCGGGCTTGAGCTTCAGGTCCTCGTCCTCGATGCCGTAATAATTGTTCAAGAGCTCGTTGTACTTGTCCAGGACTCCCACCCGGTGGGCCACATCCAGGTAGACGTCCATGAAAAACCTGGACTCGCCGATGGGCTCGGCCACGGGTTTTTGCATATGCACGTACCAGTCTTCATAGGACGGACTCCCGCTGAAGAAAAAGGCGTCGATCTCGCTGCTCCAGCAGTCCTTCTCCAGCCAGCTGACATCCGGCAGGATGATATCCCCCACCGCCTGATCGGTTTCATTGACCCAGATGTCCATCTGGACCACAAAGCAGTCCTTGCACAGATCCACGGCCGCCTGCCAGTCGGCCTGGCTGATGATAAAATTCACGGCCAGGCCGAAGACCATCTCCGGTTTGGCCGTCATGCCCAGTTTATCCCAGATCTCTTCCCGTTCCTTGACGTAAGGCACATGGGACAGGGTGGAATGGCACCAGAGGTCCACGCAGCCGGCGTTCTTGCAGGGCACTTTGGGCTCGTGCGGCGGCCAGGGATCGTGGGAATAAAAGACCGCGGGGATGAGCACCCCGTCCGGGCCGATGCGAGGGACGCGCTCGTACTGCCCGCCGGGATATTTCCGCCGGATGGCCGGCCAGCCCATGGTCCCGCCCGGCACGTCCTCGGAGCCCACCAGCTGGTTCAAGAGGTCGATGGCCGCCACCTGGTGCACCCCGTTGTAGTGCCCCTGGGAGCCCCGGAAGGTCACCGTGGCCACGGGGCGGTAGGGAAAGGTCTTGCCCTCGATGGTGATGGTGCTCCCGATCTGGGCGTTCTCCACCCATTCCTCGGCGATGCGGATGATGGTCTCCTTGGGCACGGTGCTGATTGTCTCGGCCCATTCCGCGGTATACTGCTTCAGATGGGGCCCCAGGCGGGTAAAACAGGGCCAGACCGTCTCCCCATTGTATTCGTACTCCCCCTCCAGGGCGAAATCTTCATCCGCAATGGACTCATCGTCGAAGTTCTTGATTGTCTTGTCTTTCAAATCATAGACCAGGGGATTCCCTGTTTCCTGATCCCGCACGAAAGTCCCGTCTTCCCGGATGAGATAGGGAAAATTGGTCTTGGCCTTGATGTAGAGTTCATCATAGACCCCCATGGTATTCAGGATATGGTTGCACATGGCCAGGGCCACTGCGGAATCCGTCCCCGGCAGGATGGGGATCCAGTCCGTGGCCTTGCCCCCGGCAAAGTTGCACATGGGATCGAAAACCACTTCCTTGATGCCCCGGCGCACGGCATCGGCCCGCAGCCTGGCATTGGTCATGGCCGAATGCCCGGAACCGGTGCCTTTGCTGGAGCCCCACTTGATGACGTATTTGGTGTACCGCCAGTCCGGGGCCACGGACCAGGCCCCGTGAATGAGGCCGCCCAGCATATGGGCTGCGTTGCCGCAGTGCAGGCTGCCCCCGCCGATGATGAAGCAGCCGTTGTCCTCAATCCCGAAGGCCTTGGCATAAAAATAGGGATGGTTGTGCGGTCCGTCGCTGGCCCGCATGGTTTGATTGGTGAACAGGATCTTGTTCGGATCGTCCTCCATGATCTTTTTCATCCGGGTGCTGATCTCATCCAGGGCCTCTTCCCAGGAGATCTCCTTCCATTTGGGATCAACCCCGATGCCTTTTTCCGGATTGGTGCGCTTCAAAGGCTTCTTGATCCGATTCGGATCATGATAGTACATGATCCCGGCCGCCCCTTTGCCGCAGACCCCGGCGTTCGTTCCGCCCATGGTCGTCTCCGGAAGCCCTTCGATCTTCACCGGCACCCCGTTCACCCGTCTGACCCGGATACCGCATCCGCAGTAACACGCACCGCAGGTCGTGTTCACCCAGACATCTTCCCAGATCTTGTCTCGCTTATAGGTCATAGTTCCTCCAGATGGATCGTGCAGCGTACCGGCCTCTGCCGGCGCAGCACTCGGTTAGTCAATATAATAGACAGCCGGATCCGTTCCGAATTCCGGACGAAGCTGTTTGGCATTGTGCACTTTGATGAGCTGGGAGACCTCGCTGCCCGGATCATCCAGGTCCCCGAAAACCCGGGCCCCCACCGGGCAGCTGATCACGCAGGCCGGTGTGGCTTCCAGGTCCTTTCCCGGAGTCAGTCCTTTCTCCAGACCCTCATCGAGGCGTTCCACACAAAAATTGCACTTCATGACCGTGCCGACTTGAAAGGGATAGATTTCTTCACCCAGGAGTTCGAACGCGGTCTTGCCCTGTCCTGGAAAGTATTCCGCATCCTTTTTTTCCTGGTCGTAATAGGTCCGCTGCTGATACGGACAGGCCACCAGACAGGCCCGGCAGCCCACACACTTGTCATAATCCACCAGGACAATGCCGTCTTCGCGCTGATAGGTCGCCCCGGTGGGACAGGCTTCAACGCAGGAGGCTTCGCTGCAGTGGTTGCACAATACCGGATAGATCATTTTCCGGCTGGCTGGATATTTCCCCCGTTCGCCGATCAAAACACGGTTCCAGAAGACCTTGGGCGGGAGAAAATGCTCCTCCTTGCAGGAGATCGCACAGGACCAGCAGGCGATACAGCGTTTGACATCAATCACCATTCCCCATCTTGGCATAACGCACCCCTTGTTTTTGTGTATGAACAGGTCTTGTAGACAAGACCCTCTTCATACGAAATTCATGTCAATGCTCGCCACAGGCGAAACACAAAACACACCAGGCCGTTTCCTATTTAAAATTGCGTGATTTCAGTTTCCTCATAGCCGCGCCTGAGGCAGCGGATATTGGCCTCCAGGCGGGAGCCTTGAAAATAATCCCCCAGGGCCGCCTCCAGGGAATCCAGCGGCAAATGGCCGGTTGTTGCGGCAAAAGCGCCCAGCATGCAAGTATTGGGAAGAGCCCGGCCCACCTCTTCTATGGAAATCTGATCCGCATTCACGATGCCGGCGGTCTTCAGATTGGCATGGGGTTGTGCGGTAAAGGGTTCCGCTGCATTGAGCACCAGGACGGCATCGGCTTTCAAGCCGCTGTAGACTCTTTCGAAATATCGCTGGGAGGGATCCAGGACCACGACAATGTCCGGATGGTAGATCTGGGTTTTTTCACGGACGGGATCGGCATCAAAACGGCCGAAGGCGGTGACCGGGGCTCCCCGCCGTTCAAAGCCGAACATGGGAAAACTCGCTCCATACTGTCCGATCCGGACAAAGGCGTTGGCCATGATCCGGGAGGCCATCACGGCGCCCTGACCGCCCCGGCCGTGAAAACGCACTTCAATCATGCCCACCTCCTTGTTCACAGCTGCCGATCAAACGCATCAAAAGGGAGTGGTTGAAATCGACGTCTGCCTGCAGCCGGGCCACACCCTCTTCGTCAAGATGTCCGAATTTTTTGATCATTTTTGTGTATTCCCCGATGGGTTTCGGATTTTTCACCTCACGGGTCAACCGAATGACACCGTTTTCCGCTTCCCAGAGCGGAAAAAAATTGGTCTTCACGGCCATGCGGCAGACATCCAGGGAGCCGTCCGTGGGCACGCCCCAGCCTGTGGGGCAGGGACAGAACACATGCAGATAGCAAAAGCCCTCTTCTTTTTTTTCCTTGGCTTTCAGGAGCTTTTTGGCCAGATCCTCGAGATAGCTCATGGTTGCGGTGGCGGCATAAGGTATCTTGTGCATGGCCATGAGCAGGGGCAGATTCTTGCTGGTCACATCCTTGCCGT
>CAZUMF010000035.1:0-24374 GCA_964621385.1 uncultured Desulfohalobiaceae bacterium | reverse complement strand
AAGATACGCGGCCCTATGGGCTGCAAGCGAGCGAAGCGAAGCAATCTTTCAGAAATGCCTCTTGTCAGGGATTGCTTCGGCGAAGACGCCTCGCAATGACGGGTTACGGCGACAGTATGCCGGTAAGACAAAGTTTCTTCATTGATCAAACTGGCTGGTCCTTCCGGCCAGCGGCAGGCGCTGAAACCTGAAACCCCAAAGCGATATATACTGATCCAATTTTGGCCTTTGAAACAAAGACTGATTGTCCTTTGATTTCAACGACAGAATCCTGTAAAAGCTAAGTTGGAGCAGTATACAAACTCCAGTTTATTACTCTATAGAGCGATCGGCCTGTCTTGTCAATCAGCCGTTCACGAGTACAGGAAATAAAAAGGCTTTGCACAACAGGGAGTTACAGCCCAACGGACAAAACAGTTTACAAAAAGAATTGAACGGCTTATGCTGATTTGCCTTTGTGGAACCCTTTTTTGTCATGATTTTTTCGGAGTTCGACATGGATCTCAATGAACGTATACAGATTTTTACCAGCAAGGCCGAAGCGGTTGCCGCCACTGTCACCCCTGTTGCCGGTGTGCAGCAGGCCCTGGAACATATCGTTACCCGATGCGTGGACAAGGACGCCTGTCAGCCTTTGGCCTCTGGTTGTGAACACCCGCTTTCCCGCGAGGCTGCCGATCTGTGCCGTCTGGAGGAGTGGTCGAAGATCATCGCTGCCCCCGGCCTCGCGCCTGAGGAACTGACCGCCCTCACAGACAGCTGCCGGCCCCGGGGGATCCGGCTTGTGGACACCGGGCTCCACTCCCATCTTGGCGGTGTTGATATCGGAGTGACCTGGGCCCAGTACGGAATTGCCGAAAGCGGCACCCTGGTCCTGGAATCCAGCCGGGAGGAAGTCCGACTGGCCGGCATGATCAGCGAGATCCATGCCGTGCTTCTTGCAGCGTCGACCCTGTATGCCACAGCCGACGACCTGCTGGAGCCCTTGACCCGGCTGTTTGGCAACGGTCCGAACTATACGGCTTTTATCACCGGTGCCAGCCGTACAGCAGACATTGAACGTGTTCTGGCCTTAGGGGTGCACGGTCCCCTGGAGCTGCAGGTCTACATCGTACAGGACCGCTGATAGTCCTTAAGAAAAAGTTTTTGGTTCTATCCCAGATAACCAATTCATATCCTTTGTCTTAAAAATCGAAAATCGCAAATTGGAAATCGAAAATACTCTAGGTTGACACCCTTTCAATTTTGCCCCGAGTGATACCATGCAATACGCCACCAGCCTTCAGGAGTATCGAAAGGAACTGAAAAACGCCCTGCAGCACGAATTTCAGCGCAAGGCCCTGGAGAATTTCACCTCTGCCTACCGGCAGAGCCGGGACCGATATTTTTCCGACTGCAACCTGGAGGACATCATCCAGGAGATCGGTCTGGCCAAAGACACCTCCCTCAAACAGTTCGAAGCCTTGTACCAGCAGTTCAAAACCAAAGCCGAAGGCATGGGCGTGCAGGTGCACCTGGCCCACAACGACCGGGAGGCCAATGAGATTATCAGCCGGATCGCGGCAGAGAACCAGTGCCGGCGGGTGGTCAAGACCAAGTCCATGACCGCAGAAGAGGTCAAGCTTTCCGACTATCTCCAGGAAAAGGGCCTGGAGATCACGGAATGCGACCTGGGCGAATGGATCATCCAGCTGCGGGGAGAAGTCCCGTCGCACATGGTGCTGCCGGCCATTCACGTCTCCAAGGAGCAGGTCAGCACGCTTTTCACCTCGGTCACCGGACAGGAACAAAGTACGGACATCCAGGCTTTGGTCAAGGTGGCCCGCCGTGAACTCCGGCAGAAATTCATTGAAGCGGACATGGGCATCAGCGGCTCCAATTTCGTGATCGCCGAGACCGGCACCCTGGGCATGGTCACCAATGAGGGCAACCTCCGCCTGGCCACCACCCTGCCCCGGGTGCATGTGGCCCTGGTGGGCGTGGACAAACTCGTGCCCACGCTCAAAGAGGCCCTGCCCATCCTCAAAGGCCTGCCCAGAAATGCCACCGGCCAAGCCATCACCTCCTATGTCACCTGGATCAGCGGGGCCAATGAATGCCTCGCGGCTCCGGAGGGCAGAAAAATCATGCATGTGGTCTTTCTGGACAACGGCCGCCTGGCTCTGGCCCGGGACCCGGTCTTTTCCCAGGCCCTGCGCTGCGTCCGCTGCGGGGCCTGCGCCAATGTCTGCCCGGTGTACAGGCTCGTGGGCGGCCATGTCTACGGCCATGTCTACATCGGACCCATCGGCCTCATCCTGACCTATTTCTTTCACGGCCGGGACAAAGACAAATTTCTGGCCCAGAACTGTCTCAACTGCCAGGCCTGCAAAGCGGTCTGCGTAGCCGGCATCGATCTGCCCCGCCTGATCAAGGAGATCCAGGCCGTGATCCAGGCTGATGAGTCCCGCCCGGCCCTGAACATGGGCCTGGCTGCCGTGCTCACCCGGCGCAGGCTCTTTCATTCCCTGCTCTGGTCCGGGAAATACCTCCAAAAACCCATCCAGGGCCGATCAACCTATCTGCGGCATCTGCCCCAGGTTCTCCTGGGCGGGCAGAACTTCAAGGCCCTGCCCGCCCTGGCGGACAAACCCTTCCGGGACCGCTGGGAGGACCTCAAGCCCCTGGTCTCCAAGCCCAGATACCGGATCGCCCTCTTCTCAGGCTGTCTCCAGGATTTTGTCTATCCTGAGCAGCTGGAGCAATTCCTCAGGCTCATGGCCGGCCAAAACATTGCGGTGGATTTTCCCAAAGATCAAGGCTGCTGCGGACTGCCGGTGCTCATGGTCGGCGAGAAGGAGGCGGCACGGCAGGTCGCCCTGCACAACCTCCGGGCCCTGGATCCCTCGCACTACGACGCCGTGGTCACCCTGTGCGCCTCCTGCGGCTCCCATCTCAAGGAAAACTATCCCTATATCCTGGGCGGGCGGCAGGGCGTCGGGGTCAAAGTCCGTCAATTCGCGGATAAAATCATGGATGTCAGTTCCTTTCTGCGCAACGTGGCAGACCTCGAATCCGATCTGTTCGCCGATTCAGGTCCGCGAACCGCATACCACGCCCCCTGCCACCTCTGCCGCGGTCTTGGGGTCACCAACGCGCCCAGGGAACTTTTAAACCTGGCCGGCCTCGAGTATGTCCAGAACCCGGACGAAGAGACCTGCTGCGGCCTCGGGGGAACCTATTCCATAAAATTTCCGGAACTATCCGCAACCATTGTCCATGATAAACTCGAGCGGATTGAAGCCCTGGATGTCGAGTACCTGGTCACCGACTGCCCCGGATGTGTCCTGCAGCTCAAAGGGACCGCGGAAAAGGAACAAAGGCGGGTCACGGTCCTGCATATGGTGGAGGCCCTGGCCAGGCAACTGCAAACTTGACTTTTCCCAAAGACCGCCCTATTTTTTGGTTTTACCATCTTACCACAGGAACGAGGGCAGTGGCGCTCTCGCAAATGATAGGAAACTTGAGCAAGGAGTAGCAACGCATGCCAAAAAAAACAGAAACCATTGACGGAAACACGGCAGCAGCCCATGTGGCCTATGCCTTGAGTGATGTCGCCGCCCTGTATCCCATTACCCCGTCCTCCTCCATGGGCGAAGTTGCGGACGAATGGGCGGCCCAGGGCCGGAAAAACATCTTCGGCCAGAAGGTCCTCATCCGGGAACTCCAGTCCGAGGCTGGTGCAGCCGGCGCTGTGCACGGCAGCCTGGCGGCCGGGGCCTTGACCTCGACCTTCACCGCCTCCCAGGGACTGCTGCTCATGATCCCCAATATGTACAAAATTTCTGCCGAACTGCTCCCGGGCGTGTTTCACGTTTCAGCCCGGGCCATCGCCACCCACGCCCTGTCCATTTTCGGTGATCACTCCGATGTCATGGCCGCCCGGCAGACCGGGGTGGCTGAACTGGCCGGCGCTTCGGTCCAGGAAGTCATGGACATCGGGCTCATCGCCCATCTGAGCGCCATCGACTCCAGCCTGCCCTTCATCAACTTCTTCGACGGGTTCCGGACCTCCCACGAAGTCCAGAAGATCGAACTCATCGATTACGAGGACATGGCCTCGCTGGTCAATTTTGAAGCCATCGAAGACTTCAGAAACAGGGCCATGAACCCGGAGCGTCCGCACTTGCGAGGGACAAGCCAGAATCCGGATATTTTCTTCCAGAACAGGGAGGCCATCAACCTGTTCTATGACCAGCTGCCCGGCATTGTGGAAGACAACATGGAAAAGGTCGGAAAACTCACCGGCCGCCGGTACAAGCTCTTTGACTATGTCGGCCACCCCGAAGCGAACCGGATCGTCATCGCCATGGGCTCGTCCTGCGACACCATTGAAGAAGTGGTCAATTACCTGAACAAACAGAACGAACGGGTCGGCCTGGTCAAAGTCCGGCTGTACCGTCCCTTTGTGCCCGAGGCCCTGTTTGCGGCCCTGCCCGCCTCCGCGGAACAGATCACCGTCCTGGACCGAACCAAGGAACCCGGCGCCCTGGGTGATCCGCTCTACCAGGACGTCTGCACCGCCTTTATGGAACGGGAAGAAATCCCGGTCCTCAGCGCGGGCCGCTACGGTCTCGGCTCCAAGGATTTTTCCCCGCCCATGGTCAAAGCGGTCTATGACAACATGAAGTGGCACGGCCCCAAAAAGCACTTTGTGGTGGGCATCACCGACGACGTGACCCGGACCTCCCTCAAAGTGGACGATTCCCTGGAAGACACCACTCCCGAAGGCACGGTACAGTGCCAGTTCTGGGGACTAGGCTCGGACGGGACCGTGGGCGCCAACAAGAGCGCCATCAAGATCATCGGTGACAACACCGATATGTACGCCCAGGGCTATTTTTCCTATGACGCCAAAAAATCCGGCGGCTATACCGTGTCCCATCTCCGTTTCGGAAAAAACCCGATCCAGTCCACCTACCTGGTCAATTCAGCCGATTTCGTGGCCTGCCATCAGCCGACCTACGTCACCCAGTATGACATGCTGGAAGGCATCAAGGACAAAGGCATCTTTCTTCTGAACTCGCCCTGGACCTCGCTGGAGGCCATGGAGGACAATCTTCCGGCCAGGCTCAAACGGGACATCGCCAGGAAAAAACTGCAATTCTATACCATCGACGCGGTCAAGATCGCCGGCGACGTCGGGCTGGGCGGCCGGATCAACATGATCATGCAGACCGCATTCTTCAATCTCTCCGGGGTCCTGCCCTTTGACCAGGCCGTGAGCCTGCTCAAGGACTCCATCAAGAAGACCTACGGCAAAAAAGGCGAAGACGTGGTCAACATGAACATCCAGGCCGTGGACAAGACCATCGAGAACATCCAGGCCATTGAGTATCCGGCATCCTGGGCCGAAGCCACCGATCTCCCCAAATCCCAGCCGGACGAGCCGGATTTCGTGAAAAACGTCATGCGGCCCATTCTGGCCCTGGAAGGTGACAAGCTGCCGGTCAGCGCCTTTGAACCGGACGGCACCTTCCCCACCGGCACCACCCGTTACGAAAAACGCGGGGTGGCCATCAACATCCCGGAATGGATCCCGGAAAACTGCATTCAGTGCAACCAGTGCTCCTTTGTCTGCCCGCATGCGGCCATCATCCCCATCCTGCTCACGGAGGAAGAAAAGGCCGAGGCCCCGGAGGGGTTCACCACCCTCGAGGCCAAGGGCAAGGAGCTCAAGGGCCTGCATTTCCGCATCCAGGTCAATCCGCATGACTGCCAGGGCTGCGGCAACTGCGCCGACATCTGTCCGTCCAAGGAAAAAGCCCTGGTCATGAAGCCCATGCACACCCAGTACAAGGAGCAGGCCCCCAATTACGACCACTCCCTGACCGTGCCTTTCAAGACCGACCTGCTGCCCAGGACCACGGTCAAAGGCTCCCAGCTCCAACAGCCCCTGCTGGAGTTCTCCGGGGCCTGCGCCGGCTGCGGGGAAACCCCTTATGCCAAAGTCCTGACCCAGCTCGTGGGCGAGCGCATGATGATCGGCAACGCCACCGGCTGCAGTTCCATCTGGGGCGGCACTGCGCCTTCGGTTCCCTATTGTACGAACCAGGAAGGCCATGGACCCACCTGGGGCAATTCCTTGTTTGAAGATGCGGCCGAGTTCGGCTACGGCATGCTCCTCGGCGTGGTGCAGAGGCGGGAGCGGCTGGCGGAAACCATCCGGCAGGCCCTGGACACTGAGCTCTCTTCAGACTTGAAACAGGCCATGCAGAACTGGCTGGACAACAGGGAAAACGGCGAAGCCTCCAAGAAATACGGGGATCAGATCAAACAGCTCCTCATCCAGGAACCGCCCTCCCCGCTGCTGGACGAGATCTGGAATATGGAGGATCTTCTGACCAAACGGTCCATCTGGGCCTTTGGCGGGGACGGCTGGGCCTATGACATCGGATACGGGGGCGTGGATCACGTCCTGGCTTCCGGAGAGGACATCAATATCCTGGTCATGGATACCGAGGTCTATTCCAACACCGGCGGCCAGGCCTCCAAGGGCACCCCGCTGGGCTCCATCGCCAAATTCGCGGCCTCGGGCAAACAGACCGGGAAGAAGGATCTCTGCCGCATGGCCATGACCTACGGCTATGTCTATGTGGCCTCCGTAGCCATGGGCGCCAACAAGCAGCAGCTCATGAAGGCCTTTGTGGAGGCCGAGAACTATCCCGGCCCCTCGCTCATCGTTTGCTATGCACCCTGCATCAACCAGGGCATCAAAAAAGGCATGGGCAAGAGCCAGGAAGAGATGAAACTCGCGGTGCAAAGCGGCTACTGGCCCCTGTACCGCTACAACCCCATGCTGGCCGAGCAGGGCAAGAACCCCTTCAGCCTGGACTGCAAGGCCCCGGACGGCTCGGTCCAGGAATTTCTGAGCGGGGAGAACCGCTTCGCCCAACTGGAGCGCTCTGCTCCGCAAGAGGCCAAGCGGCTCCGGAAGCAGATCGAAAAAGAGCTGAAGGAACGCTACACCATCCTGCGCAAGCTGGCGGAAGACCAGGAATTCATCACCGGAGAAGAGCCGAAAAAGCAATAATCGCGCCTGACCGGAAAAACCGGTCCGCGATTCGCACACGGAGGCAGGGGCGACCCTGCCTCCGTTTTTGTTTTCCCCTTCATCATGGGCGGGACTCACCATTCACGCTCGAGTCCTTCACTGCAATGGCGCGGCCCGTGGCTGGTTTCAGTTCGTTGCCGCGTTGGACAGCCGGGCCGATTCAAGGGCACGATCGATCCATTGCTGATCCATGGTATTCTTGAGATAGTCGATATAGGCGGGCTGTCCCTGTTCGCGGAACATCTCCATCTCCACAGGAGTGGGAGAGTACACATCAACCCCCTGCCCGGCAATGAACCGGATCCGCTCCTCGACCCGGGACTCCACGTCTTTACGGGTGAGCTGATTGGCCTCATGGGCCGCCTCGATGACTGCCGTACGAAGCTCCTTGGAAAGGGAATCCTGCCACTCACCGTTGATGATGAGGTACTGCATCGAGTACTGAATATTCGCAGTGGTCATGTAATCCTGCACCTCGTATAGACGGCCCATGATGATGTACATGGGGGGATTCATCTGGCCGTGGACTACCCCGGTCTGCAGGGCCGCATAGACTTCCGTCCAGGGGATCGGGATTCCGCCGGCTTCGAAGGACTGGTAGAGGGCAAGCTGACTTTCGTCCATGGCCCGGAACTTCAGCCCTTTGAAATCGGAAGGTTTTTTGATCGGACGCCTGGAATTGGTGAAGGCAAGGAAACCGCCCTCCTCCACCGCGCAGACCAGTTCCGCCCCGGTTTGCTCTCGGAAGGCCTTCCGGGCTTTCTTCCAGAATTCGCTGTTGTCAAAGAACCGGTTGCCTGCTGCGTAGCTGTCGAACAAAAAGGGAATATTGGCGGCATAGAGCTCGGGGAAAACCGGGCCGACCCCGGCATAGGACGCGATGTTGATGAACGGCTCATTCATCACCGTTTCCATGCGCTGCGTTTCATCACCAAGCTGGTTATCCGGGTAGAGCAGCAACTCGATGCTACCGCTGGTTTTTTCCGCCACCTTCTCCTTGAAATGGCTGGCAAAGAAATGAACAGCGTTTTTCGTCTTGTCGGGCGGACCGTTGTAGCTTATTGCGATTTCCAGTCCCTTTTCAGCTGCAACAATCGGCGAAACCACCAAAAACATCGGGACGAAAACGAGTACCGTTATTCCGGCCATGGACCACAGGCTGTTTTGTCGCTTGTTCATAGACGACCTCCTTCAAGGATGATGGTTTACAGGACAACGATCGTCTCTGCCCGTATCGTAACCAAGGAAGCACCGGGGCCGGGACAGGACGGAGACAAAACGCACCATGCCGGGATTCCGGAATTCAAGTCTTGTGGGCCTGCTCCAGGGCGAAGGCCACAAAGGCCTGGCAGATCGGGGAAGCCGTTCTCCTGCCGTCCTGGATCAGACAAAAATGCCGGAGCATGGACACCCCCTGTATCCGGAGCGCGGACAGCAGGCCGAGTTTGATCTCATTTTGAACGGCCCTGACCGAAAGGACGGAAACGCCCAGACCGGCCAACACGCCTTCCTTGACTGCCGTGGACGACCCCATCCGGGCCAGTATCCGAATCCGGTCCCTGAGCTCCGGAGTTTCCAGGTCCAGGTACTGCTTCATCACCTTCAAGGTTCCGGAGCCCCGCTCCCGAACCAGAAAGGGCTGCTGCAGAAGTTCTTCCCGGGTCAGGTCCTTCCGGTGGGACCAGGGATGCTGTGCAGAGACCAGGACCACGAGTTCATCCTGCCAGAGTGCATGTTTGACGAGTTGGGGATGGACATCCTGATGTCCCACGACCCCGAGTTCGAGGCGTCCCTCCAGGACGCCCTGCTCAATGTCCCTGGAATCAGCGATGTCCAGTTCAACCCCGACCCCGGGGGAATTTTCCTGAAACCGGCTGATGACCCCGGGCAGGAGATACTCGCCCGGGATGGTGCTGCCCCCGATGGTGAGCTGTCCAGTTTTCAGGCCTGAAAAAAACTGCATCTCCTGGCCGGCCAATCGCTTCATCTCCAGAAGCTTGACCGCCTGGCGGTAAAAGAGTTCTCCGGCCCGGGTCATGCGGATCTCCCGTCCCAGACGATCCAGAAGTTTGAGTTCCAGACTGGCTTCCAGGTTCGCGATCCGTTCGCTGATAGTGGCCTGGGCCAGGAACAGGGCCTCAGCCGCCCTGGAAAAACTGCCCAGTTCCACCACCCGGCAGAACCCTTCCAATTGGCGAAAATCAAAATCATACTTGGGCGAAGCCATACCGAGCCTTTCCTTTGGTGTCCAATCTCAGAGCTGGACATTTGACATCCGCGGTTTTATACTGGCAGCGTGTCTCCAGGCAATAGATGCACAGGTCCTGCCCAGTCCGGCCATAGCCCTGCATCGGCAGGTCTGCATCGGCAGTCACAATGGAACTGCTCCTTGAAATCATCCTCCTAACCACCAGTATCCAAAGGAGTCGAACATGAAAAAACAACTCGTTTATGCGGTAGTGCTGCTCGCGGTCTTGAGCCTTACCGCCTGCGCCAGCCCGAGCAAACAGCAGCAGGGAACGGGAATCGGAGCTGCGGCCGGGGCCGGGCTGTGCGCCATCCTCGGCCAGGTCATCGGCGGCGACACTGAATCCACCTTGATCGGTGCCGGTATCGGTGCAGCGGTTGGAGGACTGGCCGGCAATCAGGTCGGGAAGTACATGGACCAGCAGGAACAGGACCTCAGAAATGCCATGGCTCAGAGCGAAGCGGCCAGCATCCGGCGGGACCAAGAGGTGCTCCGGGCCACCTTCAAGTCGGAGGTGCTTTTTGACTTCGACTCCGCCACCCTCAAGCCCGGGGCCTATCCTGAACTGGAACGAGTGGCCACTGTCCTGAAAAAATATCCCAAGACCAGTATCCTCGTGGAAGGCCATACCGATGCCAGCGGATCGGAAGACTACAATCAGACCCTCTCGGAAAAACGGGCCCAGGCCGTGAAAAAGGCCCTTATTCAAAAAGGCATTCGGGAAGTGCGCGTCTATGCCGCGGGCTACGGAGAATCGCAGCCCATTTCTTCAGATCCCGCTGCGAACCGCCGGGTGACCATCGTCATCGAACCCGTGACCAAAGGTTGAGACCGTGTCCCAGGGGTATCATGCATCAGCCCTGCCGCCGGCAGGGCTGAAATATAACTATCAAAAATTATTCAAAATATACTGATGTGCTATTGCGTTGATGCTCAATTCCTTGACTGCCGGTTTAATCATTGATGGAACTTTGTTTTAACATCGAACGTCCACCATCGAATTTTGGAGGTTCGATGTTTGATGTTCATTCTGCCTTCTGACCTCAGGTGTGCTGAGCGCCTGAACCCTGTGCAGCCTGGATCGTCTTCAGCTGTTCCCAGGTTTGCTCCACCTGCTCCCGGGTCTCTTCACGGGTGCCGTCATTTCTGATCACAAAGTCGGCAAAAGGGAGTTTCTGCTCCGGGCTGAGCTGCGAGGAGATCAGAGTGGACGCATCCTCCTCTGAAATACCGTCCCTGGCAGCCAGGCGCCTGATCTGCTCTTCCGGGGAGAGATAGACCACGATGATCCGGTCGAACAGAAACTGCAGGTTCAGTTCGATCAGCAGGGGGACGGCGACCTGAATGATCGCCTGGGGATCTTTTGCCGCGATGGCATTGACCTGCTGGAAAAAGGCCTCAAAGATCGGCGGATGGGTGATCCCTTCCAGTTTCTCGCGTTTTTCCCTGTCTCCAAAAACGATCCTGGACAGCGTTTTCCGGTCCAGACTGCCGTCCTTGTCCAAGACCCGACTGCCAAAGCAATCCGCAATCGCTTCCAGCCCCCGGGTGCCCGGTTTCACCACCTCCCGGGCGATGCGGTCAAAATCGATCAGAAGCGCGCCCTTCTCCTCCAGCATCGCGGTCACCGTGGATTTGCCGCAGGCGATACTGCCGGTCACTCCCACCAGCAGCAGGCTTGCCTGCCCTCTGGCCTGAGCCAGCCGTTGTTCCAATTTCCCGGTTTGCTCCTGAAGAGTTGCCTTCATACCGTACCTGCCGCTCCGGCTCAGGGTTCTGTAAGGGTGAAGCGCCAGGCGCAGAACCATTCCTCGGGATGCTCATCCGGGGGGCAGCCCACGCACTCCGTTTGAATCCGATCGTCAATAGCCCGGGCAAAATAAGGATATTCGACCAGTCCAGCCGTCTTGCAGGGATAGTCCTCCAGCCCCTTGCGTTTTCGAGCTGCCTGCACTCGGCATTCGTTCATCTGAAACTGAAAACAATCCGGCCCTTCATCCAGAATGGTCTGGGTGTTCAGCTGTGCATACATCCGGTATTTCAAGGCCTGTTTCAAACCCTGGAGACCGGGATGTGCCGGAAGGCCCAGAAATCGCTTGATGGACCAGGCTTCAAACGGCGAATACCTGGCCCAGCAGGAATCATTGCAGCGCTTGGCATCATTCATGCCGTGGGTCCCTTCCATGGACAAAAACCAGACCCCGTCATTGGCCAGCCAGTTTTTGGCCATAGCCTCCATCAGGCTGAAAAGCTTCTCCCGGGGCAGATCCAGTAGAGGTTTGGGGAGGCCCTCCTGCACTTCAAAATGAAGCTCCTTGGACAGACGCTTGATCTGGATGCCGAAGCTGTTGGTAGAGGCCTCCTCCATGACCTTGAGCGCCTGCTCAAAACCGATCTGATGCTCGACTTCCCGGAACCACAGGGTATAATGCACCATAATCCGGTGGAACATATCCAGAACCAATCTCGAGAGCTCTTCCTGGTTCAAGTCTTGGGGCTGTTCAGCTGTAATTTTTCCCATAGTCCCTCCTCTTCAGGTCCATCAGAATCCATGCTTATCCACTTTGCCCTTTTTCAAGCCGGCGGCTGACAGGCAAGATGCACAGTCTTTGACGGCCCGTCTCGCAGTGGATCAGTATATATTCAAGAACGTCTATCTCTGTTTGTCCGTGCGATTCTATTCATAAGTGCTGCATTCGGCCTGAGCCGATACATTCAACCGGGGTGGGCCGCCTTTTTCCGGTTTCACGATCGCGAGTGCAGCTGAACTGCGGCCAGGCTTTCGATTTCTTCGCTCAGGGCCAGGGCCCGGGACAGACTGTCCTCCCAGCAGACCAGCCCGTGTCCCTGCAGAAAAATCGCCTTGAACCCCCGGGCCGCTGCAGCCACAGCTTCGGCCAGCTGCTGACTGCCCGGCTCGAGCGGTTCGACTTCGGTCAACATGTCCCGAATCAGGCCGGCTTCAAACAAGGGCAGATCCAGGAGGGCCTCCGGTCCACGCAGAGACAGGGCCAGCAGCTTGACCGGATGGGTGTGCACAATGGCCTTGGCTTCAGGCTGCCGACGATACAAGGCCAGATGCATGGGACTCTCAGAAGAAATGGCTCCAGGTCCCCAGGCCCGCCCCGTGGCCGAATCCAGACACACCAAATCACCGGGGCCAAGACTGCCTTTAACGCTTCCGGAACAGGTGATGATCACCCGCTCCTCCTGCCTGCAGCTCAGGTTGCCGTTGAAGCCGCTCAGCAGGCCCTTTTCCCGGCCGGCCCGACCGATGTCCCTGAACGCCTCCCCTTCGTGAGCCGAGATCATCACCCCCCAGTCGGTTTGATTGAATCCGCTCAAGACCGGCTTGATATCCAAGACCGGGGTTGCGTCGATGACTTCCAGGGGATGGACATATAAGGTATTTTCCGACATGTGCAGCAGCCTGACCTGGTGCAGCCCGATGGGATTGGGCCGGTCCGGGGAACGAGTCATAAAAATCCCGGTCTTGGGTATACCGGGATCGCCCCGGGGATGGCACTGCAGAATATCCCGCCCCCCCTCATGCAGCCAGGTCATGAGAAACAGTTCCTTGCCCGGCTGCAGCCCCTGCAGGGCCGGCAGGTATTCCGGGTGAATCACGATCTCTGCGGACAGGCCTGCTTCATGCCCCTGCTTGGGGCAATCCGAGCGTTTTCGATACTGGGACTTGACCTGTCCGATAGGCCGCAGTTCCATGCTGTCTCTCCTTGTCCGGAGATAAAGTATTTTCGATTCTCGAATTACGAGTGTTACGACAAAAAATAAGACATGATTCCCAGAGAGAAAATCATTGACTTTTTCCTAAAAGCTTTAGAGCGCAGGCCACACGCCGTGTAGACGCTGTCTCGGTATACTCCGGTCCAAACCCTAGGTCAAGGCGGGAAGCGTTCAATGGGCACAAACACGGAGGTCTGCAGCCTGTTCTTCGGCATGCATTGGGTTGCGGTCAAAGCCGGCTTTGGATAGAATGGTTTCATCTTTGAAATCAGACTGAGATGATCCCTCCCGGGATCTTTCATCCATTTGGACAGGACATGGAGAGCCGTTTATGCAGATCATTTATCACCCGCGTTTCACAGAGGTCTATGCCGCAGACCCGGCCGCTGCCAGGGGGCGGCTTGATGCAGCCATTGACGCCGTATCCGGGGTCTACCCAGTCCTGGAGCCAAGTCCTGCCGCTGATTCGGACATCCTCCTGGTCCATTCCGAAGAGCATCTGCAGCGCATCAAAGGCAAAGACCGGGTCTACGACCTGGCCCTGCTGGCCGCAGGCGGGGCGATTCAAGCCGCCGAGAATGCCTGTTCCGGGGAGCCGAACTTCGGCCTGATCCGGCCGCCCGGGCACCATGCCAGTGTGGATTCCTGTTGGGGATTCTGCTTCTTCAACAACATGGCCGTGGCCATGGAGGCCATGCGCCGCGCCGGGAAGGTGAAAAAAGGCCTGATCATCGACATCGATCTGCATTTCGGGGACGGAACCAACGGCTTTTACCGGCACGATCCGGACATCACCTATCATCATCTGGAATCGATACCCGAGCTGCAAGCCGCACTCGAGTCTTTGTCCGCCTGCGATTTAGTCGGCATTTCCGCTGGTTTCGACCGGCATGTCCAGGACTGGGGCGGGATGCTCAGCACCCGGGACTACCGGGACATCGGACGGACCATCGCCGGATTCACGGACCGGGTCTGCCCGGGCCGGGTCTTTGCCCTGCTGGAGGGAGGCTACAACCACCAGGTCCTGGGCGAGGCCATTCTGGCCCTGTGCCAGGGGCTGGAGGAAAAATCCGGCTGATCCGTGTTCAATCCAAAGGGTTTCAGCCAATCGACACTTCACAGATCCTGGTCAATCGTTTGCAAAAAAAGGATAAACTCTGAAAAATCTGTGGAAACAAACCGAAAGCATTGCGGAACTTCTTTGGCCAACTCTTCCAGCCTGGAAGGTTTCAGGTTAAAGGTATACTCCTGTTTTCATAGAACTTGTCCTTCTTGTTCTATAACCTGCTGCAGAGAATCTGAGGCATCTTCCACCTCGATTACATCCACCAAAATATCGCTTGAACAGTTTATACACAATTTGAGCCGCCTGCCTGGCGATCTCCCAGGCAAAATCGAGTCGACGCAAACGTTCTTTTTCAACAAGTGCTTTTCGCTGTCTGGCTGTCTCAAGGTAGCGAATCATTTTTTCTTCAGGGAGGCCTGAACCCAACAGGCCATCCGGGATCAGGCGATGAGCCTGCGGTCCTGTCCGCCTGCACTGGTATAAATATCGTAGCGCATCCCCCGGCCCCGTATCTGGTGCGAGGGGCGGATCGTTCCGGACAGCAGCACCGGGGCCTTTTCCGGACGCTTGAGGATCACTCTGGAGCGAGCCGCGGCCAGGGCCAGGCCCAGAAGTTCGCTCTGGTCAGATTCCAGTCCCCCCACCACAGCCCGAAGCAGGCGCATGGATTTCTTCTCCGCCGTCTTCCGCTTCTCATGTCCGGGGAACATCGGATCGAAATAGACCGCGTCCGGAACAGGCAGGAAGCCGGCAGGCGCACCGACCGCTTCCCCCCTGTTCCGCACGGCCAACACGGCCAGGATCTCCCGGGCTTCTGCATGGCAGAGCCGCATCCGGCGCGCTGCCGCCGGACGGTGAATGCCGGCCCTGGCCAGGCTGTCCCGTATGAGGGCATAGATCAGGGGGTGACGTTCCACAGCGACCACGGAGCAGCCCAGTGCGGCCAGAATCCAGGCATCCCGGCCCAGTCCGGCCGTGCAGTCCAGGACAACGCTTCCCGAACACCGCCTGTTTCTGCCGAGAACAGCCCTGATGAGAGGCTGCCGGAGACTCCCGCCGGCTTGTGAAGCCGTATCGAGCCGGCTCCAGTCCACCTGCAATTCGCTCTCCTCCCCTGACGCATCCTTCAGCACAACCGAAAGCCTGTCCCGGCTCACACAAAGAACCCCGCTGCTGTCCCGGGATCCGCCCCCCGCCAGCGGCAGGGAGAGTTCCTGCGAAAGCGCCTTAACCCGCTTTTGCACTCCGGTTTTGCCTGTTGCACCCCGTGCTCCCTCTATGGTATAGACAGGTATCATTATTTTGCAATGACAGTCTTCAGATCCATCAGAGGTATCCTTTCATGAAATACGCAACACTGCTCAGCATACTCCTGCTCAATCTCTGTGTTCTCATGAGTCTTCCGGCCCAGGCCAAAACCGTGTATGTCACCGACTCCATCACCATCACCATGCGCAACGGCCCCAGCACCAAAAACAAGATCCTCAAAATGATCTCATCCGGCACCCGGCTGGAAATCATTGACCAGGCCTCCGGCTGGCTGAAAGTAGCCGCTGAAGACGGGACCACCGGCTGGGTCATCAAGAATTACACCATGGAGCAGGCGCCGAAAGATATCCGGATTCAGGAGCTTCAGTCAGAACGTAATACGCTACGGGCTGAGAACCAGGAATACCAGACCGAACTGGCCCGGTTGAAAAAAGAAATAAAAACCTTTCAGCAGACATCCACCGATGCCGACACCCGGCTTTCGAGTTTGAAAAAAAGGGTTGCTTTCCTGCAGAACCAGGTTGAACAGGCCCGAAAAAATGATCAGCGCAAGTGGTTTCTGTATGGAGCCGGCGTGGTCGGCGGATCTGCGCTTATCGGCTTTGTGTTCGGCCGCATCCGCCGCAAACAACCCAGCAAGCTCCATTTTTAGTCGATTTTCTTTTCCAGTTTGGCCCAGGAATCCCGCAAGGTCACCGTCCTGTTCAGGATCAGTTGCTCCGGGCCGGAATCCAGGTCCAGACAAAAATACCCTTTTCGTTCCAGCTGGATGCGGTCTCCGGCTCCATAGGCAGCCACTTCCGCCTCCATCGGACAGTCCCGCAACACCTGCAATGAGTTCTCATTCAAATAGGTCTTGAAGTCTGTGCCTTTTTTTGCATCAGCTGTGGGATCGGCCTTGACAAACAAGCGGTCGTACAAGCGCACCTCGGCCCGGCGGCAATGCCGGGCGGAAACCCAGTGCAACGTGCCCTTGACCTTGCGGCCGTCCGGTGAAGCCCCCCCCCGGGTTTTCGGGTCGTATCGGCAGTGCACCTCCAGGACCTCCCCGGTTTCCCGGGCCGTAACCATTCCCACGCAGGTCATGTAATAGGCGTATCGAAGCCGCACTTCCCGGCCAGGGGCCAGCCGGAAATATTTCCGGGGCGGATCGATGCGGAAGTCATCCCTTTCAATAAAGATCTCCCGGGAAAACATGGCCTCGCGCACCCCCATCCCTGGATCTTCCGGATTGTTGACGGCCTCCAGGGCTTCATCCTCTGCTTTGGGATAATTCAGGATCACCACCTTCAGCGGATCGAGGACCCCCATGACCCTCGGGGAATGCCTGTTCAGATCCTCTCTGGCCGCGTGCTCCAGCATGGACATGTCCACCAGGCTGGAACTTTTGCCCACCCCAATACGTTCACAGAAATTCCGGATGGAGGCCGGCGAAAAGCCCCGGCGGCGCAAACCGCAAATGGTGGGCAGGCGCGGGTCGTCCCAGCCCCGGACATGGCCTTCCTGCACCAGTTGAATGAGCTTGCGTTTGCTCAAAACCGTATAGCCGAGATTCATTCTGGCGAATTCATACTGCCGCGGGCGGCTGGGGACCGGGAGTGCATCCAGAAACCAGTCATACAGGGGGCGATGGTCTTCAAACTCGAGCGAGCACAGGGAATGGGTCACCCCTTCCAGGGCGTCGGACAGGCCATGGGCGAAATCATAGGTCGGATAGACATGCCAGGTGCCTCCTGTGCGGTGATGCTCGGCATGCAAGATCCTGTAGATGACAGGATCACGCATGTTGAGGTTGGGATGGGCCATATCGATCTTGGCCCGCAGGACATGCTCACCTTCGGAAAACTCCCCCCGGCGCATCCGTTCAAACAGATCCCGGTTTTCTGCAATGGAGCGCTCACGATACGGACTCTCCCGGCCCGGCTCAGTGAGGGTGCCCCGGAACTGGCGCATTGCCTCCTGGGACAGGCTGCAGACATAGGCCTTGCCCGCATCGATCAGACACACGGCAAAATCGTGCAGCTGTTGAAAATAGTCCGAAGCATAGTACAGGCGCTCCCCCCAGTCGAACCCGAGCCATTTGACGTCTGCCTGGATCGAGTCCACGTATTCGGCTTCTTCTTTGATCGGGTTGGTGTCGTCAAAGCGCAAGTTGCAATGCCCGCCGTAATCCCTGGCCAATCCAAAGTTGAGGCAGATGGACTTGGCGTGCCCGATATGCAGATACCCATTGGGTTCCGGCGGAAAGCGGGTGATCACCGTGGAATGCTTCCCTTGGTCCAGATCCTGTTCAATAATGGTGCGGATAAAATTGGAAGCCGGTTTGTCCGTGTGATTGACCGTCATGATGGCATCCTAACTCGATTTTCAAATTTGACTTTCTTCTGTTCAGCAATTTTCTTTCTTCAATCGTAAATCTTCAATCTGATGTCCCGGACGGGTTTAAAAAATCAGGGATACGCTTTCTGAAATCGTCCACTTCGAGACCGCGTCCGGCAGCAAGCTGGGGGATGTTGACCTCGGCGTCAGCTGCCCGCAGATAGAGCGGTGGTGCCGGCTGCCGAGCATACTCGGCCTGCCGGGCAGCCAGCAGCAGGTCTGTGGGTGAGGGATGATTCCAGCGCTGCTCCAGAATGCGGGCCCCGGGCAGTCGCTCACGCCAAAAGGCTTCCTGTCGGCTCACCCCGCTCCCGACCAGGGAAAGCGGTTTGTGCCGGGACTCAAGCCGCTTTGCCGCGGCCTCGAGAGAACTGACGGCCAGGGACGACAGGCTTTGGCCCGATGCAGTAAACCCCTGCACATAGACCAGGCCTTTCCTCGCATAGGTGCATACCCAGACCTCAGTGGAACCAAAACACGCACCAGCCGCTATGAGCGGCAGATACTCCAGACCGGCCAGCGGTATGTCCGCCCCTTTTCCCAGGCCCGTACACAGGGCGATAGAGACCCTGAGTCCGGTAAACGTTCCAGGCCCCCGAACATAGGCCAAGCCGTCCAGATCCCGAGGGCTGATCCCGGTCTGCTGAAAACAGGCCTGCATGGCTTGGGGCAGGACCAGCAGGGTCCGGCCGCTCCCTGCAGCCTCCTGCACAAAAAGGATCTCCCTGTCTCGGCCCAGGACCAGCTGAACCCGGTCTTCTGCGGCATTGCAGACCAGAAACAGGCCTGTTTTATTGGACGCTGATGATTCGGGTGAGGTCATTGTACACCGCCAGGGCCATGAGGAGAATCAACAGACTGAGCCCGATACGGGTGGCCACTGACTGCCACTTGGGATCAAGGGGTTTTCTGAAGATGATCTCAAGCCCGAAGAACAAAAGATGTCCTCCATCCAGAACCGGGATCGGCAGAAGATTCAACAGGGCCAGGTTGATGCTGATCAAGGCCGCCAGGGATAAAACGTCTATCAAGCCCTGCTGGGCCTGCTGACTGACCAGCTGGGCGATCATGATCGGGCCGCCGATGGATTCAATGGGCACCACCCGCTCGATCATCTTGATGATCCCGGTCCAGGTCAACGCAAACAGCTTCCAGGTCTGGGTGATGCCCCCCCAAGCCGATTCCAGCAGTCCCATGGAGCGATCGACCCAATCATCCGCGGCAACGATGCCGATCCGGGGCACCGTGATGGTTTCCCCAAATATATTGGTGGACTTTTCAATCTCCGGCCGGATGCTGAAAGTGTGAAGTGTGTCGCCCCGTTCCACCTGGAGGCGCAGGGATTGATCCTCATTGTTCCGAATCCGTGCGGCCAGATCGCTCCAGTATTCAATGCTGTGGCCGTTGATGCGCAAAACCCGGTCACCCGCCTGAATCCCTGCCTCCTGGGCCGGTGAATCCGGCACCACCTCGCCGATGGTCGGGAGCAGAACCTGCTGACCGGCAAAGAAAAAGATCAAAAAATAGATGGCCCAGGCCAGCAGGAGGTTGAACACGGGTCCCGCGCCCACCACCAGCATCTTCTGCCAGGGAGGGCGGACGCTGAAGCTGTCGGATTCAGAAAAGCCCTCGGGCAGTTCGGCCTCCGGGGATTCCCCCACCATTTGCACATACCCGCCGAGCGGGACCGCGGACAGCTGGTAATCGGTCTGGCCCAGGGTAAAGCCGGTCAAACGGGGGCCGAAACCGAGGGAAAAGGTCTTGACCCCGATGCGGAAGGCCTTGGCGACCAGGAAGTGGCCCAGTTCGTGAAAAAAAATGAGCCCCCCCAAAACGAGGGCAATGGCAAAAATACTTGTGGTCATAGTATGGTCATGATTCTCAAAGGTTGAACAAAGGTTCTGGTCCCGGGTTCGCAAAGACAGCGATCTCACCCGGCCCTTCAGACGCAGGACCGTTTTTGGTGGTCGATCCTGGCCCGGGCTTCCCGGTCCAATGCCAGGATGTCCTCCAGGGTTTCCACCGGCACCGGTTGATGAGCGTCCAGGCTGTCGGCGTTAATGGCTGCAATATCCTGAAACCCGATTTTTTTCTGTAAAAAAAGGGCCACAGCCACCTCATTGGCTGCATTGAGGACAATCGGATAGCTCGGTCCCGCCTGCAGGGCCTCCTGAGCCAGGCGCAGACAGGGAAAGGCCTCGTCTTGCGGCGCAAAAAAACTCAAGCTCCCGTGTTCGATAAAATCCAGAGGCTTGAGATCAAGGGGCAGCCTCCGGGGATAGCTCAGGCAGAAGGCGATGGGGATGCGCATATCCGGGATCCCCATATGGGCCAGGATAGACCCGTCCTGATATTCGACCATGGAATGGACCAGACTTTCCGGATGGATGATGACCTGGATCCGGTCCCGGTCCAGTCCAAAGAGATAATGGGCCTCGATGAACTCCAGGCCCTTGTTCATCAGTGTCGAGGAATCGATACTGATCTTGGCGCCCATGGACCAGCTTGGATGGTCCAGGGCCTGTTCCACGGTTACATTCCGGAGAAAACCAGTATCCTTTCCGCGAAAGGGGCCGCCGGACGCGGTGAGGATCAGCTTCTTCACCTCATGACGGGCATGACCGGCCACACACTGAAACATGGCGTTATGCTCGGAATCAACCGGGAGAATCGCAGCCTCCGAGGTCGCGCACATTTTCCGGATCAACGGTCCGGCCAATACCAGGGACTCTTTATTGGCCAAGGCCACGATCTTGCCGCTTTCCACCGCCTTGAGCGTCGGGGCCAGACCGGCCGCGCCCAGTTGAGCCGAAACCACGATATCCGCCTGCCTGAGAGAGGCCAGATATTCGTATCCAGCCACATCACTGACAATCTCGGGACGATATCCCCCCGGCAGCAGGTCTCGCAATTCCGCGACCTGGGCTTCTGATTTCACGCCGATGACCTGCGGCCTCCAGTCAGCGGCCTGGCGGGCCAGAACTGACAGATTATGCGCCCCGGCCAGGCCGACAATATCAAAATCCTCAGGATGCCCGGCCACGACCTGCAGGACGTTGTGCCCTATGGATCCGGTACTTCCCAGCACGGAAAGCCGTCTCGGTCCGGAGGCCAAATTCCGGGCCTTATGCAGCGAAGAGATGTAGGAAAACACGACTCAAAAAACCCTGGACTGCGTCTGATCCCATTTTAAAAAAGCGGAAGCACGCTGCGAATGCCCATATACACCGGCAAAACCAGCAGCAGGCTGTCGATCCTGTCCAACAGGCCGCCGTGACCCGGGAGGAGCTTTCCTGAATCCTTAACGCCGAGCTGCCTTTTCAGACCGGACTCAAAAAAATCGCCGAACTGGGAAGCGATGTTCAAGGCCACAGGGATCCACAACCAGTGATACCAGGGACAGCGCCCCCAGACGAGGCCCAAGAACAGGCAGAAGAGCAGTGCTGCGCCAAAGCCGCCGAAAGCCCCGGTCCAGGTTTTATTCGGACTCACGCGCGGCCAAATTTTTTTCCTGCCAAAGGAGCGGCCGCTGTAATACGCCCCGGCATCAGAGAAAAAGGTCACCCCCAACACAAAGACAATTTCAATCCGCTGCCAATCCGGGACCCAATGGAGAGCCAGCGGGATATACACCCATCCGGCCATGAGGATCTGCACGAACCCGAAGCCATTCTCCCGGTTGCGGTCCTGACCGAGCAGAAGCAGCAAACTCGCCGCCCAGAAGCCTGCCAGCAAAAAAACAAGCGGGCTCGTTCCCAAAGCGGGACTGAAGAGTATCAGCAGGCCGGGCACAAGCCCCCCGGCCTTGAGCAGCCTCCTGCCCTCCGGCCAGAACAGGCTGTAGAACTCCCAGAGCCCCAGAAGAGCCACCCCGGCCACAGCCACAGTCCAGACGCCACGCCCCGCCCACAGGAGCAGTCCAAGCAGAAGCACAAGCAGGACAAATCCGGTGATGAGGCGCTGGTGATGCGAAGTCATAACGAATTGGTGATTGGTGATTGACGATTGAACATGGCGGAATAGACTGCTCCAAATTACCTTTTCTTAAAGTGGCCTAATCACTCCCCCAATTCTGCCTGCAGCCATATTCAATCTTCACTCTTCACTCCCCAGTTCTCCCTGCAGCAATATTCAATATTCACTCTTCAATCTTCACTCTTCACTCCCCAGTTCTCCCTGCAGCCATATTCAATCTTCACTCTTCAATCTTCAATACCTACAGCCCCCCAAAGCGCCGCTGCCGATGCTGAAAGTCCTCAAAGGCCCGTTCCAGTTCGGCTTCATCAAAATCAGGCCAGAGGACAGGGGTGAAATACAGCTCTGCATAGGCTGCTTGAAAAATAAGATAGTTACTCAGCCGCTGCTCACCGCTGGTCCGGATGATCAGGTCCGGATCCGGTTGATCGCCGGTGTACAATGCCGTCCGGAACATGGACTCATCAATGGTTTCTGGATCTGTTGCCTGCTGCACGAGTTTCTTGCAGGCCCGAAGGACCTCATCCCGGCCGGAATAATTCAAAGCCAGATTCAAAACCATTTCCTGCCCGGAACGGCTTTTATGGCAGGCGTGCTTGAGCGCCTGCCTGACTGGAAGAGGAAGGTCCTGCCACTCGCCCAGGATATTGAGTCGTATGGACTGCTCCAGCAGGGCCTTGAGCTCCTGCCGCAGGAATTGGACCAGGAGATCGAACAAAAAATTGACCTCACCTTTGGGCCGGGACCAATTTTCCCTGGAAAAAGTGTACAGGGTCACATACTCAAGACCACGCCTGCGGCAGGCGGTCACGATTTTTTTGACTGCATCCACACCAGCCCGATGCCCGGCGCTTCGCGGCAGCCCCTTTTTTTTGGCCCAGCGACCGTTTCCGTCCATGATGATCGCCAAGTGCCTGATGAACTGAGTCATACGCTCTTCAATGCAGGACGTCCCCTGCTCGGACACAGTGAGTTTGCAGGCGCAACAGACTGGTCATCCGACAAAGAAAACCTATATCTCCATGATTTCCTTTTCTTTTTCCGCCAGCAGGCTGTCTGTTTTCGCCACATAGGCATCGGTGAGTTCCTGCGTTTTTTCTTGTCCCTTGTGCAGGTCGTCCTCAGTGATTGATTTGTCGTTCTTCATTTTTTTCAAGGTTTCGTTGGCTTCTCGCCGGGCATTTCTGATCACGATCTTGGCATCTTCAGTATTCTTTTTCGCGATCTTGACCAGGTCCTTGCGCCGGTCCTCCGTGAGGGGGGGGATATTGATGCGGATGATCTTGCCGTCATTGACCGGATTGAGACCCAGATCGGACTTCATAATGGCCTTTTCAACATCGCCGAAGCTGTTCCGGTCCCAGGGCTGAATGGCAATCGTCCTGCTGTCGGGTATGGAGATGGAAGCGAGCTGGTTCAAGGGCGTCGGGGTATTATAATACTGCACCACCACATCATCCACCAGGGATGTTGAAGCCCGTCCCGTCCTAAGTTTACTGAAATTCTTCTCCAGGCTCTTGATCGCTTTGTCCATATTCTGTTCACAGGCTTTAAACACATCGTCCATGATCAACCTCCTTTGACCAGCGTTCCGATACTCTCTCCGCAGACCGCCTTTTTGATATTCCCTGTTTTGATAAGATCAAAAACAATCACCGGCAGTTCATTATCCATACACAGGGAGATGGCCGCTGAATCCATAACTTTCAAACCCTTCTGAAGAACGTCCAAATAGGTCAGGGTCTCGATTCTTTCCGCATCGGCAAACCGTTCCGGATCACGGTCGTAGACCCCGTCCACCCGGGTCGCTTTGAGCAGCGCTTCTGTCTTCAACTCCATGCCCCGCAAAGCCGCGGCGGTGTCCGTGGTGAAATAGGGATTGCCGGTACCGGCGGCGCAGATGACCACCCGTCCTTTTTCCAGATGCCTGATCGCCCGGCGGCGGATATAGGGCTCGGCCACCTCCTGCATGGTAATCGCACTCATGACTCGCGTGGTCAGGCCCTGTTTTTCAAGGCTGTCCTGGAGGGCAAGACCATTCATGACCGTGGCCAGCATGCCCATATAATCAGCTGAAGACCGGTCCATACCCTTGGCCGATGCCGAAAGTCCCCGGAAGATATTGCCCCCGCCGATGACCAGGGCGACTTCCACCCCCAAGGCGACCGTCCCGGCGATATCCTGGCTGATGGCATCGATGGTAGCCGGATCAATACCATATTTCCCCTCGCCCGCCAAGGCCTCCCCACTGATCTTCAACATCACCCTGCGATACTGAACTTTCGCCATGTGCTCCTCTGTCTTGCCGGCAGCAGAACGCGTGCGTCACTGCAATTTTAGACCTCGCACCTACATTACGCCGTTGAACCTTAACACTCTAAAATAATGAACTATATCTGGAATCTTCATAAAATTGGACATTCTTTTGGTTTCTGGCCTCCGGCTCGTAGAGCCTACGCCTCGGAGAGTTTCAGCCTCCGGCCCGGAGGGGCCTACGCCCCGGAGGGGTGTCGGGTGTCTGGAAAGGCACAATCCGCAAACTGAAACCTGAAACCAGACACCTGAAACCCCAAAATGAGGCAAGAAATATCACAAGATGT